>NZ_OY762276.1:1613000-1954000 GCF_963665445.1 uncultured Desulfobulbus sp.
ATCAGGAACTGGAAATTCGGGCGCACAGCGTGATTGACGAACTCGGGAGGGAGCAGCAGCGCGGGCTGGAGATTGACAGCACGACCTTGAACAATTTTTCCCATCTTTATTGGTTGCGGATTTATGATGTTGAAGGAGCGCTTGTTTTTTCCTCTACTATGACTCAAAATGTCGCTCTGCCAATGCGTCCTGGTAACCGGGGGTATCTTATTCGGACACAGTTACCTCTGCATCGATTTTACGCTGAAGAGGGCGATGAGCCCACTGCTTTTTGGAACAGAGTGTTAAACGTTAAGATTGGGGAGAAGAAATACCAAATTCATGTGGCAAGGCCCGTGGAAAGCTTGGTGGGCGAATCCATCGAATCGGCAGTGATGATCGGAGCCTCATTGTTGGCCTCGACCTTGATTTTGATTTTAGTCAGTTATCATGTCGCTGGTAGGATTCTGAAGCCAATTCAGAACATTAACCGGATGATGGTAGAAATCACGGAAAATACCCTTGGAAAACGTATTCCGCTCAGTGGAAATCATGATGAACTCGATGAATTAACGGGCTCATTGAATTCGATGTTTAATCGGCTCCAATTCTCCTTTCAGCGTCAAAAAGAGTTTATTGCCAATGCTTCCCATGAATTGAAAACTCCTCTTACTCTTCTTCGGCTCTCCCAGGAAGAAATTCTCCAAGATGCTCAACTGCCTTCAGTACTGCAAAAAAAATTATTAAGTCAGGAACGGGCCCTTGCAAGGGTCAGTCAGTTGGTCAAAAGTCTGCTCGATCTTTCCCGATTGGAACTCTCCGATCAACTCAATCGTACCGTTTTTTCGTTCAATGAATTAATTCAATCAGTACTGGATGAATTTAAGCTCCTTTTCCAGGAAAAACAGTTGAGGGTGGATTGTAGCATGGAAGGGGAATGTTCCTTACGTGCCGATCGGTCAAAAATTCGTCGTCTCTTAATTAATCTTTTTGATAATGCCATCCGCTACAATCAGGTCAATGGAGAGATTCGTTGTCAGGTTCTATTTCGTGAGACCACACTCGTATTCATCCTTGCCAATACCGGTTCTGCTATTCCTCCGCAGGATCGCCTGAAAGTTTTTGAGCAATTCTATCGCTGCGAGCATTCACGAGCAACCCGTCACGGGGGATCAGGACTCGGTCTGACCATTGTACAACGAATTGTGGCCCTTCATAGGGGGAAGATAGCAATCCTCGATAGTCCGCCGGGGTGGACTATTGTCGAAGTTGAGTACCCGCGGGGCCATGTTGTTGCTGCCTCATAGAGAGTTAAATTTTCAAATATAATTTCAGACCTCCAGACCTCGACACTTTCCACCGAGGCAGGCCAAAGAATTTAACACTATGAAATCCAATATGATTTTTGACAGATTATCCGTGTAAGGTTCAACCGGTTTACGGGGGGGGGATTTCGTTATGATAGCGAAAAATCTAAACGCCTCGATCTACCTCCCCAGGATGACGACCAAGCCTCAACTCCAAATCCCCCTGGTTCCCGAAGGTACCACCGTTACTTATGTCCACGGCAGCCTTCCCGTGTTCACCCACGATATTGACGACCTGGCCAGGTTTTGCATGTTCACCAGTCAATTGTATATCAATGGCAGTGCCAGCCAGGCTGAGATCTGTCGGGCTTTTGGAGTCAGCAAGATCAGCGTGTTGCGCAGTGTGAAGCTGTACCGGGAAAAAGGGATGGCTGGCTTTTTCGCCCCTCGTGTCTGCCGGGGTCCGGCAGTATTGCCCCCCGAGGTGCAGCAGCAGGTGCACCACCTCCTTGACGAGGAACATTCTGTTCCGGATATTGCCAAAGAACTGGAACTGAAAGCCGATACGCTGCACAAGGCACTACGTGCGGGCAAGCTGCGCCGTCCTTTAAAAAAAAGAGGTGTGCCCGCAGTTGGCCAACGGTGACAGCAAGAGCGAACGCAGCCGCAATGACGCGGTCGCCCCCATCGGCATGGGGGTGACGGACAGCGCCGGCAGGATCCTGGCCAGCTTATTTGGTCAAGGCCCGCCTGAATTGGTCTTCACCCACAGTCTAGATGTGAGCAATGTCGGCGTTTTGCTTGCCCTACCCGCGCTGTTGAACCTGGGATTGCTCACTCATCTTGAATATCTGTCCCTGCCGGACGGTTATTACCGGCTGGATTCCATTTTAGTGCTGCTCGCTTTTATGGCGTTGGCCCAGGTTAAAAATATTGTGTGTTTACGGTGCACTCCATCGGGAGAATGGGGCAAGCTGCTCGGTCTTGACCGGATTCCGGAGGCGAAAACCCTGCGCAACAAAGTGAGGTTACTGACCGAGGGGGGGCAGGCACAACAGTGGAGCGGTGCCCTGAGCCGGGACTGGATGGCGATGTTTCCGGAAACCGCGGGTGTGTTTTACATCGACGGGCACGTTCGCGTGTACCACGGCAGCCAGACGGAGTTGCCCCGTCATAATGTGGCCAGGCAGCAACTCTGTCTGCGGGCAACCACCGATTACTGGGTGAATGCCATGGACGGCCAGCCGTTTTTCATGGTGAACCAGCCGGTGGACCCCGGGCTATTGACGGTTCTTGAAGAGAATATCGTCCCCCGTCTGGAGCGGGAAATTCCTCTTCAGTCCAACCTGTTCCCCTCGACCGATCCCCTGGCGCCCCGGTTCACCCTGGTCTTTGACCGGGAAGGCTACAGTCCGGGTTTTATGGCCAGGATGCTGAAAAAAAGGATTGCTTGCCTGAGCTACCATAAATATCCCGGCGACGACTGGCCCATAACGGAGTTTACCCCGCACACGGTCGACTTGATAGCAGGCCAGTGCGAAGAGATGTTCCTGGCTGAACGCGACACACAGCTCGGCAAAAAGTTCACGGTGCGCGAGATTCGCAAGCTGAGCCCAAGCGGACATCAGACGGCTATTCTCTCCACCGATTTCCGGAAGGATATCAGCCATTGCGCCGCGGCTATGTTCGCCCGATGGTGTCAAGAAAATTTTTTCAGGTACATGCGCGAACACTACAATCTTGATGGTCTTGCCGACTACAGTACCGGAAATATTCCTGGCAGTACACGGGTGATCAACCCCCAGTATCGGGAGCTGGACAGCGAGGTGAAAAAACAGGCAGCCCGTCTGGCGCGGAAACGATGCGAATGCAACGCGATCGTGCTCTGTGACGATATCGAGCAGAAGGTTGTAACCGCCTATGAAACGAAAAAAGCCGTTCTACAGGAAGAAATCGAGCACCTGGAAGTAGCCTTGGCGGACCTGAAAGCCTGCCGGAAAACAACGCCTCGACATGTGCAGTTTGCCGATCTGCCCGAGGAAGATAGATTCAGAATGCTGGGGATGAAAAGCAAGCAATTTATCGACACCATCAAGCTCATCGCCTACCGGGCCGAGTCCGCCATGACCAATATCGTACGCCAAGCCATGTATCGCCGTGATGACGCCCGCAGTTTACTCCGTAGCCTGTATGCCACCGAGGCCGATATCATACCGGACCAAACGGAGCAGAAACTCACGATTAGGATCCACCAACCGGCTAACCGCTGCAGCACTGAATTTATACTGCACCTCATCGGCGAGTTAAACACAACCCGAACAGTTTTACCCGGCACTGACCTCCGGTTGTTCTCCGAATTGGTGACATAACAAAATCTCTCGAGGTCAGGAGGTCTGAGTCTCCGGTCGGACCGAATGCATTTCTTTTCCTCTGAGAAATATCCCCCCTTATCGCCTCCCCTTAAAAAAAGGGGCGGCGATAAGGGGGGATATTTCGGACTTCTCTTTGCCTTGAAACTCAAAAAATCAGTTATTTTTCCCATAGATTCGCCGGAAAAGCCAACAGTATGTAATTTCCCTTGGGTAAACCCCCGGCTTTGCCGGGGGACTCCAACAGTTTGACGGTTACTGGATTGCAGAAAAGAAACAATTGATTGCGTTCTTGATCGTCTTTGTTGAGATCAACAATGCAAAGAGCATAGGCAAGAATCAACACAATTTTTTCTGATGCTTAATTCCCAGATTTCAATGAGGAATCGATCAACGAATACCGGAGCATCAGTTTTTGCTTATACTCACACAAAACAACAAGAGTCAGAATCGAAAGATAATAGATGCGAACTCGTGATATTTTATTGCTGGATCTTGCCAACAACTTGACCACCAAGGGTGGTCAGTGGATCAGTTGCATATGCCGCTTTGAGCGGCTCCCAGTCTTTCAAGCCACCGGCTTTGCCGGTGGTCTTTGACTTTCAGGTTCATGACTCTTTACCCAACCTTTAAATTTGATTCGTACAACAAATCTTCCTACAATGAGAAAACCTCCCTCAGCCGGCCCATTTTTCATCGTCAGCAGTCATCCTCATCCAGGAAGGTGTATTCTCAATGCGAATGGAGAACACGACAAGCCGTCATCTGATGTTTCTTGCCGGAGGCGTGATAATCCTGCTGGTCCTTTCCTGTTTGTTGGGTTTGGCCCTGAAACAGGAAAAGATGATCAAACATTCCGTACATCTTTCCGCGGAACGGTTGTTTGAGTCCATCGTCCTCACCCGTCGCTGGAATGCCTGTTACGGCGGGGTGTTCGTCCTGAAAAGAGAGGGCATGCAGTCAAACCCCTACCTTGAGCATCCGGACATCACCTCCGCAACCGGACTGACCTACACCATGAAAAACCCGGCGCTGATGACCCGGGAGATCTCGCTTCTGGCTGAACAGAGTGGCCATTATCAATACCACATCACCAGCCTGAGATTGATAAACCCACACAATCAGCCCGATGAATGGGAGCGCGCCAGTCTGCAACAGTTCGAAAACGGGGTCCCGGAAACGCTGCAGATCGCCAAACTGGATGGGCAACAGGTCTACCGGTTGATGCGTCCGTTGATGGTCGAGGAAGGCTGCATGCAGTGCCATGCAAAACAGGGTTATAGGGTCGGTGAGGTGCGTGGCGGCATCAGCGTGTCGTTCCCCTATGAGGAGATAGCAATCAATCTGGCCGGTAACCGGATCAAGATGACCAGCCTGGGCATCGCGATTGTGGGCATTTTATGTTTTCTCTTTTACTTCGTTATCTGGCGTCTGGTCGGGCACCTGTGCGTTGTTTCCGGCGAGTTAACACAGCAGAAACAAAATCTGGAAGAACTCAATGCTGTCCTTGATCAGAAGGTGAGCGAACGAACGGCCGCGCTGCAGGAGAGTGAGCAGCGGTTTCGCTCGACCTTTGAACAGGCTCCGGTGGGAATCGGTCATCTGGCGATGGATGGGCGACTGTTGCGGATGAACCGTCGATTCTGCGAAATTATCGGTGTTCCTCCCTCACAGCGTACGTCGCTCAAATTTCAAGATATTTCTTTTGAAACCAAAAGGATGGCAGGTGTTGAGGAGTGGGATGCACTGCTTTTGGGGGACAAGGACGCCTTTTCCTTGGAAAGGCGCTATATCCGCAAGGATTTGTCCGAGGTGTGGATAAACCTGACCATTTCTCTGGTACGTCGGGATTCGGGAGCCCCGGGCTATTATATCTGCGTGGTCGAAGATATGTCGGAGCGCCGCAGTTTGCAGGAACAGTTGCGGCAGGCGCAAAAAATGGAGGCGATTGGCACCTTTGCCGGGGGCATTGCCCACGATTTCAATAATATTTTGACCCCTATTCTCGGATACACCGAGATGCTCATGGAAGATTCCGATCCTGGAGAGAAATGCTACGCCTCGCTGCAGGCCGTCTTTTGCGCGGCGACCCGTGCCCAGGAATTGATCCGCCAGATTTTGACCTTCAGTCGCCGGGCCGACAAGGAGAAACAGCCGTTGAACATCGTTCCGGTGATCAAGGAAGTGATCAAGCTGCTTCGTTCCTTTCTCCCTTCCACTCTTACCCTCAGTCAGGTGCTGACCAACGAGGACTGCATCGTGTACGCCACTCCAAGCCAGATACACCAGATCATGATGAACCTGTGCACCAACGCATACCAGGCCATGGAAGGAGGGAGCGGCGTACTGACTATCGAATTGCAGGTTTTGGAAATGCCTGCGGCAGAAACCATAGGCTCGTTGCCTTCGGGGAAATATGCGGTCCTGAAGGTCACGGATACCGGATGCGGAATGGACCAGCAGACCATGGAACGGATGTATGAGCCCTATTTTACCACCAAAGCAAAGGGTGAGGGCACAGGCTTCGGGTTATCGATGGTCCATGGGCTCGTCGAGGATCTCCATGGTGCCATCGTTGCGGAGAGCCAGGCCGGGCAGGGAACGAGTTTTACCCTGTTCCTGCCGCTGCTGGAACAAGACTCGGGACAGCAGTGCAGGCAGCCGCTCCATGTCGAAGAAATGCAGGGCGGTAACGAACATATTCTTCTCGTCGATGACGAACCCGCCATTGTGGCCATGGAAACGACCATGCTCTCTGATCTCGGCTACAAGGTGACCTCCTTCTATAAAAGTGTTGAGGCCCTTGCCTATTTCCGCGAACATGCCCAGGCCTTTGATCTGGTGGTGACCGATATCACCATGCCGGAAATGAGCGGCATCGTCTTGGCCCGGGAGATCTCTGTGCTCTCTCCACAGCTGCCGATTATCCTCTGCACCGGTTTTACCTCCGCCAACACAGAGGAGATTTTTAAGTTACATAACAATGTGGTTACTCTTTTGACCAAGCCCATCTTACGGGATGATCTTGCCAGAGCGGTTCGCCACGCCATTGACGACGGAGTGCCGCGGGACGGTGCACGGCCTGGCCGACACCCACAGTGAACAACACCTTATGAAGAGAGCAACCCACTGAAAAGACCGTAGTCAATGGGGAATAGAAATGATATTGGGAGTGAAAATTGTTCTTATGAAAGTGGGAGGGCAGTGATACAAAGGTGGAAGAGACAGAGACGGATACCATCACTGATGCTTGTATGAGGATGCGAATTTATGAACGGATTCCAGAAAATCAGTACCCGCCTAACGTTACCGATTGCAGTGGCCACCATTATTTTTTCTGTTCTCCTTTATATTGTAGCAGAGAGTACCGTCGGACAACTGATGACGCGGAATTTGGAGCGTCTTGGTCGGTCAAAGATGGTCGACATGATTACCAGCGAAAAGCGTATCTCGCAGGCCATGCTCTCCCAGGCATCGCTATTTAGTGAGCAGGAGTCGGTGGTGGCGGCGTATAACACCGCTCATCAGGGGGATCTGAATGCCGCAGATGATCCTCAACTGGCCGCTGCCCGGGAGCAATTACGCACTTTTTTCGCCTCCGTTGATAAAGGATACAGTGCCAACACCGGCAATAAAGGGGTTCGGCTTCATTTCCATGTCCCACCGGCAAGGAGCCTTTTACGGGTATGGAGGAAGAATCAAAGCAAGAGTGACGACCTTTCTTCCTTTCGTGAAACCATCATCACCATTAGCAACACACATCAACCCGTTGTCGGGATCGAGGTTGGCCGTGGTGGATTCGTTATTCGGGGCATCGCTCCAATCGTCGATGCAAACGGCAAATATCTCGGGTCTGTCGAGGCCTTGTCTTCCTATGATCCTCTGGTCCAATACGGTGTGAGCAATGAAAACGAGCAGATCGCCGTCTACATGAACAAGTCGTTGTTGAATATTGCCAGAGAACTTCAGGATACGAGCAAACATCCCGTTGTCGGTGACGAATTCGTTTTTGTCTCCTCGTCCAATAGCGCCATTACCGATAAGGTAGTCAGCTCAGAACTGCTGCAGATGGCCAAGAAAGGGTTGGTCATGCAGCGCAGTGGCGACAATTTCATTTCCCTTTTTCCGATCAATGATTACTCCGATAAACAGATCGGCATCATGGCTTTTGTCTACAATGCCGCTGATATTTTTGCCAACACCCGCAAGATTAAACAGGGAATTCTTGGTTTGAGTTTGGCCTTACTGGTGGCGATTTTGGTTCCGCTTCTCATAAGTGTGCGCGGGGTGGTGATTCCCATAAACCGGACAGTCGCCATGCTCCGGGATATTGCCCAGGGCGAGGGGGATCTGACCAGACGAATGGAAATCCTCAAGCAGGATGAGATAGGAGAACTGGCAAACTGGTTCAATCAGTTTCTTGATCGTTTGGAACGCATTGTGCGCGATTTCGGCTCAAAAGCCCATAGTTTGAGCCTCTCTTCAAATATCTTGAGCGAAATTGCCGAACAGATGGTGCAAACCACGACCAGTTCCACCGGTCGCTCCCAGCGGGTTGCCGGGGGCGCCGGATCGATGAATTCCAATATGGCTTCCGTTGCTGCGGCCAGTGAGGAGGCTTCCACCAATGTCAATGCCGTCGCCTCTGCTGTTGAGGAAATGGCAGCCACAATCAAGGAAATTGCCGGCAACTCGGAAAATGCCCGGGGCATTGCCCACAAGGCAGCCAACAGTGCCTCCATCACTTCGAAGAAGGTGGATCAGCTTGGTCACGACGTCAATGAAATAGGCAAGGTAACCGAGGTCATTAACGAAATCTCCGAACAGACCAACCTGCTGGCATTGAACGCCACCATCGAGGCGGCGCGGGCGGGGGAATCAGGTAAGGGGTTTGCGGTTGTCGCAAATGAAATCAAAGAGTTGGCCAAGCAGACCGCAGCGGCCACCGGTGAGATTAAGGCCAAGATCGACGCCATTCAATCTTCGACCGCTGATACGGTCATTGAAATTCAGAAAATCTCCGAGGTCATCGGGGAAGTCAATGCCATTGTCGCCACCATTGCCACCGCGGTCGAGGAACAGTCCGTGGCCACGTCAGAAATATCCCAAAATCTGAGCCAAGCCTCCAGGGGTATTCAGGAGGTTAATCAAAATGTAGCCGAGGTGTCGGCGGTTACCGATGAAATTTCCCAGGATATCAGTGAAGTGAGCAAAGCCACCGAGGATATGAACGTTGTCAGTGCCGAATTGACCAGTCATGCCCGCGATTTGTTCAATCTCTCGGAACAGCTCTCGGAGGTTGTCCAGAAATTCAGAACCCAGGATGCACGCTTTGATATTGGCAAGGTCAAAGCCGCCCATATGCAGTGGCGCTCCCGTTTGGAAGCGGTGTTAAACGGCAAGCAGTCATTGCGCCCGGAAGAAGTGACCTCGGATCATGAATGTGCATTCGGCAAATGGTACTTTGGCGACGGGCAGAAGCTTAGTGACCGGGCCTTTTTTAAGGAAGTTGGTGAGAGTCACGCTATGGTGCATCAATATGCCAGGCAGATTGCCGATTTGATGAAACAGGGCAACAAAAAACAAGCCAACGAGTTAATGCATGAGTTTGAAAAAGTCCGTGAGGAATTTTTCAAAGCGCTTGATGAACTGTACCTGCGGTAAAGGGCCGCTCCGGCTCGAGGCTAAAAATAAGCGATTGGGGATTCCTGGTCGCTTTTTTCGTCGTTTTTGCAAAATACCCGGGAATGACGTTTGCATGTTGGTAACTTACTGATTTCACATGCCTGAATTGCAGATTTGTCCTTTTTGGGCCAGCCTTCTTTTCTGGTGGCGGTTCATTTTTTTTCTATTGTAATGTTCACGGGATACCGAAAATATTCTACAAGAGTGATGCGCTTGCGCCTGCGTTTCGCTATCCGTGAAAACTCGAAGGCAAGGATGCAATGAAAAATTTGGCGATATGTCTCATGCTGGCCGCCTTTTTACTGCAGGTGGCCGCCTGTTCCTCCACCCAATCCATGTTGAGCGTGGAAAAGAAGATGGACTCTGCCCGCCATTGGGATCTCCTTGCTAATCAGGTGGCCCAAAAAATAAACCGTGAGCTCGTGCGCAAAAAAATGTTCACCACCCTGGTCTACGTCCGCAACAGCTGCGGAACGCCACAAAAATGTGCAGCCAGCCCCACCTACGCCTTTGATGAAGGGTTCCACGATCTGCTCACCAGCCAACTGGTCAACTTTGGAATCTATACCTCCAGTACGCCCGAAGAGGCGAATTTGGTGTTGGAGTACAAGGTGCAGACCGTCTATCATCCGCCGGAACAGTCAAACTGGAATTCTTTTGCCGACGACGGTCATTTCGAGATAATCATTTCAAGCTCGATTATTGAGAGAAGCAGATATTTTTTCCTCTGCACCAATATCTTCACCATTCCTTTCAGGGAGTATTGGCAGTACGGCATCCCCATGCCGGCATCCGAGGTGAAATTGGCCGGGCCGCTGAGAGCGCCTGTTTCCGTGCCGGCTTCGAAACAGGGTTTATCTCGTTAATCCTCTGATCATCCAATGAAGAAGAGAGCTTATTTCTCCACCTGATTCCTATGCAAAACCAGACAATCGCATTGGCACGCCCCTCAAGGAGGGCCAGAGGCAACTCGAGCCCAGGTCTTTATTGCATCCTTCTCCTGTGTATTGTCCAGCTGCTCACGGGGTGCAGTGATCTCAACGGGACCAGGCTTGAGCCGGTCATGGGCGGTGAGATCAATCTGGTGGAGTTGGGGGACAAGGCGGTCGAACATATGATAACCCAACCGGTCCCGCCCTTGATTCCCTTTCGCGCGGACCAACCCATCTTGGTGACCACACCGGTCAACAATGACAACCTCAACGAGACCTCCAGCTTTGGGCGAAGCTTCCAAAACAACCTGGTTGCCGCCTTTGCCGGTCGGGGCTATGCGGTCAAGGAGCTCAAACTACGTCGCAATCTCCTGGTGGAACTGCAAAAGGGCGAATTCATGTTGACCCGCAACCTCCCGGAAATGGCGCCATTGCAGCGCGCGCAGGCCGTGGTCGTGACCACCTATACCCTGGTGAACCGCATTCTCTACCTTTCGGTACGCATGGTCTCCCCGCAGACCCAGTCCATCCGTGGCGTTTACGAGGATAAACTCTACCTGGATGGGAATACCCTGCGCATGCTCGGCTATAAAATCGCCGATCCCTATGACTCCGACACCGTAATTCAGCCTCCCAAGCCCTCGGTGCTCGATTCTATACTCTATTAGCCATCGCAACCGGTACGCCTTGTTGTCCCCCGTGTCATGATGAGGGGAATGTCAAGCTTGACTTGACATGATATCGCTTCTTCCTGTACTTGTGAGGGGAATGTTCATATCCGCACAAGGAGAAGCAATGCCGGAAACTCTCACACCCCGCCAGCAGGAATTCTTCGATTACCTCCAGAACCGCCACACATCAGGCGACGGTATCCCCAGTCTGCGGCAGATAGCCGAGGAACAGGGCATCAGTCACAGTGGGGTGGCGAGCCTGCTCAACTGCCTGCAGGACAAAGGCTGGATCAGGCGCGAAGGCCGCTACAGCCGGCAGATTGTGCTGTTGCAGCAACGCTCAAGAACGCTGCCGCAAGGCGGTCGGCTTGTGCCCATCATTGGCCGGGTGGCTGCCGGCCTGCCGCTCTATGCCCAGCAGGAGTGGGCCGGAGAGGTCCTGGTCGATGACCGTGTCTATCGCGGCGAACAGCTCTTTGCCCTGCGGGTCAGCGGCGATTCCATGCGCAATGCCGGTATCCTGGCCGGTGATCTGGCCATCTGTGAGCCCAGGCAATTTGCCAGCAACGGTGAAATCGTGGTCGCGTTGATCAACAACGAGGAGGCAACGGTCAAGAGGTTTTACTATCTGGGGGATGCGATCGAACTTCGACCGGAAAACGAGCGGTATCCGGTCATGCGCTACGGCCTGGGCGAGGTGCTGATTCAGGGCAAGGTTGTCGGTATCCAGCGCGGACCCGAGGAGATGGCAGGGCTGTAACTGATTGTTAGCCAAGTGAAAAAAACTCTCCTGAACAACCTCTGCCCAGGAGAGTTTTTTGATGCATAACGCAGGTCAGCCGATTTTTTCCAAAATATTGCGGCTGCGTTTGACCGCGCAGAGATCGCCGCACATGGTGCAGACCTCCTGGTCGATGGGTTGGGAAGAGGCACGGTAGGCCTTGGCCTTTTCCGGATCCATGGCCAGTTCGAACATCTTGGTCCAATTGAGCTCTTTGCGTGCCTTGCTCATGGCGTTATCCCAGTCAATGGCCCCGGGGATGCCCTTGGCCACATCGGCGGCATGGGCCGCGATGCGCGAGGCCATGATCCCTTCCTTCATATCGTCGGCATCGGGCAGGCGCAGGTGCTCGGCCGGAGTGACATAACAGAGGAAATCCGCCCCGTAGGTGGCGGCCAAGGCACCGCCGATGGCGGAGGTGATGTGGTCGTAGCCGGGGGCGACGTCGGTGACTATCGGCCCAAGCACATAGAAGGGGGCGCCGTGGCAGAGCTTTTTCTCCAACTGCATGTTGGAGACCACCTCGTTGAGCGGTACATGCCCAGGCCCCTCGATCATCACCTGGACATCCGCCTCCCAGCAGCGTTTGGTCAACTCACCGAGGATGATCAACTCCTGGATCTGGGCCGCGTCGGTGGCGTCGCGCAGGCAGCCCGGACGCAGTCCGTCGCCCAGGCTCAGGGTGACGTCATAGTCGCGGCAGAGGGAAAGCAGACGGTCAAAGTGCTCGAAAAAGGGGTTTTCCTTGCCGTTGCCCTCCATCCAGTCCAGCAGCAGGGAGCCGCCACGGCTGACCACATGGGTCAGACGCGGGTTGTTGCGCAGCCGCTGCACCGCGGTTTGGGTAAGGCCGGCGTGGATGGTCATGAAGTCGATGCCATCCTCGGCGTGCATCCGCACCACATCAAAAAAGTCATCCACGGAAATTTTCGAGACTTCCTTGCCGTAGCGTGCCACAGCATCGTAGACCGGCACCGTACCGATCATCACCGGGCAGACCTCCACCGTGCGCTTGCGGAAGGTACGGGTGTCGCCAAAAGTGCTCAGGTCCATGATGGCATCGGCCTTGAGTTCCACCGCGCGCCGTACCTTGTCGAGTTCCTTTTCCACGTTGCAGCAATCCTCGGAAACACCGAGGTTGACATTGATCTTGGTGGAAAGTCCGCTGCCGATACCCTTGCCGATCAGGTTTTTGTGGTTGCGGTTGGCAGGGATAGCGATCTTGCCGCTGGCGAGCCGCTCCAGCAGATCGGTTTCGGAGATGCGTTCCGTCTCCAGTACCTGCTGCATCTGGGGTGTGAGAATGCCCTGACGGGCGGCGTCCATTTGGGTTGCATAGGCCATGATGGTTCTCCTTAGGGAAAGAGGGGGGGGATTATTGACAGGCGGACTGCAGACGGCGTACGGTTGCCGCGATATCTTCGGCTCCGACGATCTCGGTTACCAGGCATACCGTGGTTGCACCGCGGGAGAGCACTTCTCCCATGTTGTGTTCTTTGATGCCGCCGATGGCGACAAAGGGCAGGGGCGAGTGTTTGACCACATGCTCCAGGTAGCCCAGCCCCACCGGTGCGCAGACATCGTCTTTGGTCTGGGTACTGAAAATGGGGCCGACGCCAATGTAATCGGCACCGGCCCCAATGGCAGCCTCAGCCTGTTCCGGGCCGTGGGTGGAAAGGCCGATGAGCTTGTTGTCGCCGATGAGTTTGCGTACTTCGGAGACGGGAAAGTCATCCTGCCCCACATGGACACCATCGGCATCGACGAGTTGGGCGATATCCGGGTAGTCGTTGATGATGAAGAGAACGCCTGCCTCTCGGGTGAGGGTTCGGATGGCGCGGCATTCGGCAAGCATCTCTCCACGGCTCTTGGCGGGGCGTTTTTCCCGGTACTGAAGGATCTTGATGCCGCCCTTGATCATCTCTTGGGCAACCTCGAGATTTGAACGGCCGTTTGAGAATTTCTCGGCGGTGATCCCGTAGATACCGCGAGGGAAGACGGGTTTGCTGGTTGATTTATCCATGGAGTACTCCTGGTTGCGAGAGAATGAACTGGCTCATGTAGTTGGCCACGGTGGTAACCTTGTGGCTGAACAGCGGCGCATCCGTGCAATCGGTGGCGAAATCGCCGGCAATGTAGCCCCTGCCGAACTTTCGTGAACCGATGGTGGCAAGATCGCTGCCGGCAATGCCGTTTGCAGAGACCACGATTCGACTCCCGGCAAAGGCTTCAAAGAGCATCTTTTTATCGACCTGGCGGTCAAAACCCTCGACGATCAGATCGCAATCGTTAAAGAGCTGGCTGCAGTTTCCCTGATCGATGCGCTGCACCAGCCCCTCTAGCTGCAGACTCGGATTGATCCGGGTCAGGTTGACCACCAGGGCCTCGACCTTGAACATGCCGACCTGGTCGGCAAAATAGAATTGTCGGTTGAGGTTGGAGGGCTCGACACGGTCAAAATCAACGAGTCTCAGCCGGGAAACCCCGCTTCGCACCAGATTGAGGGCCACGTTGGAGCCGATGCCGCCGACACCGGCAATGCCGATCTTCATCAGATAGCGTCCCAGTCTTTGTAGATCGGCTGGTACCCCTGGGCGATGATCGCCTCTGCCACCTCGTCCACACTGCGGCTGTCGGTGATCTCAAACTGCGGGGTCTGGCCGTCCGGCACCTCGGTGTAGCCACCCACGCCGGTGCTGGAGCCTGCCGAGTAGCGGGTGGCGCCGAGTTGGAGGATGCGGTCGCGGAAGATCGCACTTTCCCGGGTGGAGATGGTCAGACCGGCCCGGGGCAGAAAGATGCGCAGCGCGGTCATGAACTGGACAAAGGTCTTGTCGTCCACCAGGTAATCGGGCTGAAAATCGCCCTCGGCCTCGTTGAAGCGTGGTAGAGAGATGGCGGATTCGGTTTCGAGGTACTTGTCCTCGAGGTAGCGCGCGTGCAGGCCGGTAAAGAAGATTTCCCGCCGTGGTTCGGAAAGCCCGAGCAGCGCACCGAGATTGACCACCCGCATCCCGCCCTGGGCCGCACGTTCGGGTGCGTTGAGTCGCCAATGGTAATCCATCTTCTTGCCCGCCAGATGGACCCGTTTGTAGACCGCTTCGTCGTAGGTCTCCTGAAACATGGTCATGCTGTCGACCCCAGCCTGGTGCAGGTCACGGTATTCCTCCACCGAAAGGGGATAGACCTCGATCGCCACCGAGGCGAAGTAGCGTTTGAGCAGCTTGGAGGCATCGATCAGGTAGCTCATCGGCGTCATATGCTGGTTCTCGCCGGTGAGAAAGAGCACGTGCTGCATGCCGGTCTTGGCAATGGCCTTGGCCTCGACCTCGATCTCCTCCAGGGAGAGTTTACGCCGCAGGATCGGGTTTTTGTGGTTGAACCCGCAGTAGGCACAGCCGTTGTTGCAGTGGTTGGAAATATAGAGCGGGATAAACATCTGGATCGTGCGTCCGAAGTACTGCACGGTCAGCAGGTGCGCCTTTCGCGCCATGGCCTCAAGATGGCCGGCTGCTCGTGGGCTGAGCAGGGTGAGAAAGTCCATGGGGCCGGGTTTTTCCTTGGCAAGGCTGCGGGCGATATCGGCATCGGTTACCTGGTCAAAGAATCGGGGCACATCAAAATCGCGGTACTGCTTGACTACCTCGTAAAAAGACATGGTTTAATCCTCGATCAGAACATAGATGAGTGGTTGTCTCGGTGTGCAGCCTGAGCAGTCTCATCTTGCATAAGGTTCTGATGTGTGTAAAATTGTTGTGTTTCGTCGTGTTGCCTGGCCGTTGCCCTTACTCGTCGAGAAAACCGGTGAGCGGTGAAGAGGCACGGGCCAGGGTGGATTCCTCTGCCATCTCAGCAAGATAGGCGGTGCGTCCTGCCTTGACCGCCAGATCGAAGGCCCGTCCCATGGCTTCCGGATCCTGGGCCGTGGCAATGGCCGTATTGACCAGGACTGCATCCGCACCCATTTCCATGGCAGCCGCCGCCTGGGACGGTTTGCCGATACCGGCGTCGACCACGATGGGCACCGTGCTGTTTTCGATCAGCATGGCGATCAGCGGTTTGGTCTCCAGTCCGCGGTTGGTACCGATGGGAGCGCCAAGCGGCATGACCGCAGCGGCACCGGCATTTTCCAGCCGTTTGGCAAGCGGCAGATCGGGCAGTACGTAGGGCAGGACCTGGAACCCTTCCTTGGCCAGGATCTCCGTGGCTTTGAGGGTTTCCCAGTTGTCGGGCATGAGGTACTTCATATCGGTGATGACCTCGATCTTGATGAAATCGCCGCATCCGGCCTCTCTGGCAATGCGGGCAATGCGCACTGCCTGCTCTGCACTGCGTGCGCCGGAGGTGTTGGGCAACAGGGTCACCTCCTTGGGGATATACTCCAAGATATTTTCCGACTGGGCAGTGGTGTCGACCCGTCGCAGGGCCACGGTGATCATCTGTGAGCCGCTGGCCGCGAGCATCTTGGGAATTTGTGCGTGGGCGGCAAACTTGCCGGTGCCGGTGAGCAAACGGTTGGTAAAGGTCTTTCCGCCTAAAATGAGTACATCGTCGTTCATGATTCAGCCTCCTCCGACAAAACTGAGCAGTTCCAGGCGGTCGTCGTCTTGAAGCTCGGTTGTCGGCCAGTGTTCCTGTTTGATGATCTGCTGGTTCAACTCGACAACCAGCGCTCCCGTATCGAGTCCTTTCCCGGTGACGAACTGGGCCAGGGAGCAGGGCTCGGTGCTTTCTTTGATACCGTTGACGAACAGTTCCATGGTTTGAATCCCCCCAAAAAAAAAGCCGCTTGTCCTTTCAGGGAAGGGCAAGCGGCTTTTAAAAAAGGCCTGAAACCGGATTTATCCCGGCTCATTATTGTCTTGTCCGCTTCCCTTCGCCGGTATTATCCGGATCAGGTTCAATGGGTATTATCTCAGGCGCCGTGCGCCACCCCTCGCGATGAGTTAAGCTATATAGATTTTGAGCCTGTTTGTCAACTCCGGTTTAGTTGGAAAAATAACCCATAGGGAATACACGACAAAATGTACGCCTAATAGGCAGCGGCGGAAATTTCCGATGCGCCGTCACGGTAAAACTTATGCGAACCGTATCTGCCGGTGTACATCAGACCGCTTGCCCATTTGGGGTAAACATCCACATGATGATAAAAGGTGGAACCGTGGGTGAAATCAGGTGTCACCATGGCCTTGAGGGCGACACGGAGAGAGTCCTGCAGGGGATTGACCTCCAGCGGGACATAGGACTGCTTGAGAAAGGTCCAGCTAAACTGATTGGGTGCCATGATCACATCGGCCAGACTTTTGTTCTCCTCAATGGCACGATTGAGGGTTACATGGGCCACCGCCAGCTGCCCGATTTCGGGTTCGCCGCGGGATTCGTGATACACATTCAAACTCAACCAAAGCAGACTTTCGACAAAACCGAGCGGCATACTTTTATTCGACCGCCTCTACGGCCCGGATGGTCGGGAGTTCGCTTTTCACGAACTTCTCGATACCTTCCTTCAATGTAACACGTGACATAGGGCATCCCTGACATGCCCCGGTAAGACGTACCTTAAGGATCTGATCCTCGCCTAGTTCGACGAACTCGACGTCGCCTCCGTCCCGTTGGAGAGTGGGGCGGATTTGCGCCAGCACTTTTTCAACATTTTCCTGCAATTGTTGCATAAACGACTCCTTTACCTCATTGCAATTTTGGAGTAAAAGCGGAGGAGACTATAGCATCACTTGATCGATCAGACAAGCAAACAATTTCAATACCGGTTGAACAGGATTGGAACAGGCGGATATTCAAGAGAAAATACGTGGTATTGTCGAAAGGGTCACCTACCATGATGAGGCCAGCGGCTGGTCCGTGCTCAGGGTCACTCCCTTTGGCGGTTTTAGGCAGATGGAAACCGTGACCGTGCATCAGACCAAGGTCTTTGCCGGTGCCACCATGGAGTTCAGCGGAACCTGGGTGCAGCACCCGATATTTGGTCGGCAATTCAGGGCGAAATACGCCACTGAACTTCGTCCGGCCACTGCCGGCGCCCTGGAAAAATACCTTGGCAGCGGACTGATCAAAGGGGTGGGGCCCAAGACCGCCAAACGGATTGTGCGCCACTTCGGTGAGCGCACCCTGAGCGTGTTTGAAGAGGGGATCGACCAGCTCACCGAGGTGCCGGGAATCGCCCAAAAAAAACTTTCCATGATCAAGGCTGCCTGGATCGAACACCAGGCGATCCGCGAGGTGATGATGTTCCTCCAGTCCCACGGCATATCGACCCTGTTTGCGGTGCGCATCTTCAAGCTCTACGGGGATCGTTCCATTGCCCTGGTCGAGGAAAACCCCTACCGCTTGGCCCGCGATTTTTACGGTATCGGCTTTTTCACCGCTGACCGGGTGGCGCTTTCTCTTGGCTTTGCCCGTGATTCGCTGGTGCGGGTGCGGGCGGGCATTCGGCACGTGCTCTCAGCTGCCCGCGAATTCGGCCACTGCTATCTGACACGCGAGCAGATCACCACTCAGGTGGAGGAGTTGCTCGAATTGACCTTGGGTGAGGCCATGGGCGAGCATCTGGCGGTCATGGGTAAGGAGGATGAAGTCAAGATCCGGTTGCTCCCGCTCCAACCTGGCCAGGAGCCGACGTCCTGTTATTACGCGAAATCGCTCTATTTTGAGGAGGAGTATGTCGCCAATCGGGTGGCAGCGGCCATCGGCGTGCGCGGGGTCGACCAGCAACGGGTCGTTCATTGGGTGCACCGATACACCAGTGGGCAGAAGATGGCACTCAGCGCGGAGCAGATCGAGGCCGTCTGCTCGGTGGTGGATCATCGCTGTTCCATTCTTACCGGTGGCCCCGGCTGCGGCAAAACCACCACCACAAGGGTGATCGTTGCCCTGCTCAGAGCCATGCACCAGCGGGTCGCCCTCACCGCACCAACGGGCAGGGCGGCGCAGCGTATGGGCGAGGTCATCGGTCTGGAGGCCAAGACCATCCATCGTTTGCTCGAGTTTCAGGGAAGCGGGTTCAAAAAAAATGAAGAGAATCCCCTCGAAACCGATTTTCTCATCATCGACGAAAGCTCCATGCTCGATGTCTCGCTCACCGCAGCCCTGTTGAAGGCGGTCGATCCGGAAACGGCGGTGCTCTTTATCGGCGATGCCGACCAGCTGCCCTCGGTGGGCGCTGGCAATGTCTTGGGTGATCTGATTGGGTGTGGGGCGGTGCCCTGCTTTCGTTTGACCACCATCTTTCGCCAGGCAGCGGAATCCGCCATCATTCAGACCGCACACCAGATCAACCGGGGGGAGATGCCCCCACTTGAATCGCCCTTTAAAAATCCTCAGATCTGGAAAACAAGCGACTGTTTTTTTATCGATTCCGCCGAAGCGACCCAGCGGCAGCTTCAGTTCGTTAACCGGATCAAACAGCTGTATGGTGATCTCGAGACCAGGGAGACCCTGTTTGCAAAAACTCCGTACGACCCGGAGGACGAGGAAACGGCTGCCGATTATGGCTTCACCGTGCCCGACCAATTCAGCCATGTTTCCCTGGGCACCCTTGCCGCGGCGGACTCCGCGGCCGATCAGCTGATTGCCCTGGCCAAGAAAACCCACCCCTGGTCTTCGCTCTATTACGGATTAACTGCCCTTGAGGTGATGCGCAAACTCTATACCCAGTGGGTGCCCAAGTATTTTCCGGGGGCGGAAATCCAGGTGCTCACGCCCATGATCCGCGGATCGCTGGGGGCTGCCGCACTCAACGCGGCATTGCAGGAAAGCGTGAACCCGGCAGGTACCAACAAGGCGGAGCTGAGCGTGGGCGAGCGAATATTTCGCGAGGGGGACCGGGTCATTCATCGCCGCAACAACTACGATCTTAACGTTTTTAACGGTGATATCGGCAGGATTGAACAGATTGACAACACGGAACTCAGCATGGTGGTCAGTTTTTTCCCGGACCAGCGGCAGGTGGAGTACAGCCGCGATCAGATTGCCGAGCTCGATCTGGCCTATGCCATCACCATCCACAAGTCCCAGGGCTCGGAGTTTGACGTGGTGTTGATTCCCGTGCTCAGCCAGCACTATCGCATGCTCTTTCGCAATCTGATCTATACCGGGCTGACCCGGGGCAAGAAACTGGTGGTGCTGGTCGGTGGGCGTCAATCCCTGGCCATGGCGGTGCAAAATCAGGATACCTCCAAACGGCAGACAGCGCTTGCGCTGTTGATTCGTGAAAGGCGCGGCCTGTTGCATCCTTCCGAAAAAAGTGGGCCGAAATGAAGGCCAGCAGGGGAGAAACACCAGTCTCAGCTTGAAAAAATCAGCCGTTCGAGTAGGTTACCTTTTTTGCATATTCCTATTTTTTATTTTTTGACAGTTGAGAAGTGAACACCATGCCAGCACAGATAATCAGCGGTGTTGAGACCGCCAAGGCCATACGTGAAGAACTCGCCGCCGAGGTGGCTGAACTCAAAAGCCAATATGGAGTGGTCCCTGGATTGGTGACCATCCTTGTCGGGGAAGATCCCGCCTCCCAGTCCTATGTGGCCGCCAAGAACAAAACAGCCCATGCCCTGGGCATTCACTCGGAGCAGGTGACCTTGCCTGCAGAGACCATCGAGGCCGATCTGTTGCGCATTGTGGGCGAATATAACGCCAACCCGGCCATTCACGGCATTCTGGTGCAACTGCCCCTGCCTAAACATATCGATGAAGCCAAGGTGCTTTTTACCATTGATCCGGACAAGGATGTGGATGGTTTTCATCCGGTCAATGTGGGCAAGATGATGCTTGGTGAGCGGTGCTATCTGCCCTGCACCCCGCATGGCATTCTCGAGCTCCTCCAGCGTTCCGGAACCGAAACCTCCGGTGCCGAGGTGGTGGTTGTCGGCCGCTCCAACATCGTGGGCAAGCCGATCGCCAACCTGATGCTGCAGAAACGGGCCGGTGGCAATGCCACGGTCACCATCTGCCACACCCGCACCAAGGATATGGACTTTCACACCCGCCGGGCCGATATTCTTATCGTTGCCGCCGGTGTACCCAAAATGATCAAGGGCGATCAGGTCAAAGAGGGCGCAGTGGTGATCGATGTCGGGGTCAATCGAATCGGCAAGTCGGAAAGCGGTAAGGCCATTCTCGCAGGCGATGTCGATTTTGCCGATGTGGTCGACAAGGTGGCCGCCATTACCCCGGTTCCCGGTGGGGTCGGCCCGATGACCATCACCATGCTGATGAAAAATACCGTGCAGGCGGCGAAACAGGCCGCTGGGCTGGTGTAACCTTTTCCTCCTTCGAAAAGAGACCCATGGCAGAAGAGAAAAAAGTCTGTCCGACCTGCGGAGGTAGTGGCGAAATCGGCTTTTTCCAGGGGGAGAGCCGATTTTTCATTACCCGTGAGGAGTGCCCCGCCTGTTGCGGACTGGGCTATGTTTTGGACGAAGACGAAAGCGATTCCGCCAAGGATGTTGATACCGATGCCAAACAGCCCTGATACAAACACTGCTGATCTCTGGGAAATGCTGGGCGATCTGGATGAGGATCAACCGCTCCAGCTGCTGACTCAGCTGTTTTTCCGCAATGAAGAGCGTCTGCAGAAAAATCCCGAAGATGTGGTGGCGATGGCCTTTTTCCGGGATCTCTCCGTCCTCGTAGAGCAGGTTCGCGCCTGTAACCTCAATCGTCGCTAGCGCCTGTCTATATTCCCCACTTCTTCGATCTCATTGACTATGAAGGCTGATGATCTGCGCGGCCAAACGGTGTTGATCCGCGTATTGTCCCTAGTGGCGGTGGTCTCTGCCCTGCCTGCAACCACCGTACAGGCGGATAGGCTCACCTACTGTGTGCAGCAAAAAATGGAGTCTGCCTCCAATCAGATGACGGTGGGCGAGTTGCGCCGTGAATGTCTGCGTGAGGCGGTTGGAGTGGAGCACAGTCTGCCCCGGGAGGAGGGGGCGGTGGAAAAGCGACTTGATGCCGAGAAAAAAAATACCCTCAGGCCCTTTGCCATCATGCCGCATCGGCCCAACTATATTTTGCCCCTGGTGTACAACACCGCTGGCTATAATTCGAGCTATCACCAGGTGGCCAACAATGATCCTGACTACACCTTTGATTCCGCGGAAGCCCAGTTCCAGGTGAGTATCAAAACTCCGCTCGTGCTCGGTCTCTTCGGTGATTCCACCGATATCTACGCCGCGTACACCAACCACAGTTTCTGGCAGGTGTACAACCACGATATTTCCGCACCGTTTCGCGAAACCAACCATGAGCCGGAAATCTGGGTGCAGTTCAATCCCCAGTGGGAACTGTTGGGTATCGTCAATACCAGCAACTCCTTTGGCATCAATCATCAGTCCAACGGTCAGAGCGGGGTGTTGTCCCGAAGCTGGAACCGGGTCTATGCCTCGTTGGTGTTCGAATACGGCGATCTTGGCTTAAGTATTACCCCTTGGTACCGGATACCTGAGAGTGAAGGCGATGACGACAACCCCGATATCACCCGCTATGTGGGGCATTACGAACTTGGCGCCTCCTATAAATGGAATGCACACACCTTTACCCTCACCAGCCGCAATGTGTTTGAATCCAACTACCACCGAGGTTCGGTTCAGTTCAGCTGGAGCTTTCCCCTGGGGGATTGGCCTTTTTTGCGCGGTTACCTGCAGTTCTACAACGGCTACGGGGAGAGTCTGATCGATTACGATCACTACGTGAATCGACTGGGGGTGGGGTTGTCGCTCACGGATTGGCTGTAGGTCAACAGCGCGATCTTTGAGAAGCGGTTTATTGGGGGGGGGGCTAAAGTTCAAGGGAACGAAAAGTACGCTGAAGCCATTTTCTCAACTCAGCAAGCCGCGTTAACGGCCTAACAAGTTTTGCCTGCTAAAAGCAGATTGAGCCTGTCAATTGCCACCTTACTTATGCCCTGAATGTGTCCCAAAAAACGGGGCCACTTCTGCCGCGAGAGAGGGCGCTGGTCTGGGCAGGCAGTAAAATCAAACGGCACGGAACAACCGGTACCAAAAACCCTCTTGGCCCCGCGCGTACCGTGCCGTGGAGGGCGACGGATAAAGAAAAGAGATGGATTCGTTAATCCGATTCCATGCTGACCTTCCACACCTCCCAAACCTTGCCCACCAACTCCGGCCCCGGTTTGAGCGTCAGCTTGCCCGGCTTCCAGCCCGAGGGGGTCGCCTCGGTGCCCTTGCTTTCCCGAACATATTGGAAGGCCTGGATCTGGCGGATAGTTTCCGCGACATTTCTGCCCACCGGCGGGGTCAGGACTTCGTATCCCTGAATGATGCCATTGGGATCGATGATGAATCTGCCACGGTTTTCGACGCCGGCGTCTGGATCGTAAACGCCATATGCTTCCCCTACCTTGCCACCGCCGTCGGAGAGCATGGGAAAGGGGATACCACCGGTGACCATTTTGGAGAGTTCATGGTCATCCCACATCTTGTGGACAAAGACGCTGTCCACGCTCATAGAGAATACTTCCACGCCAAGTTTTTCAAACTGCTGATAATGATCGGCGACCGCCGATATTTCGGTTGCTCAAACGAAGGTGAAGTCACCCGGATAGAAACAGAGAACGATCCATTTTCCCAGGTGATCCGAGAGTTTTACCGACGTGAATTGGCCCTTGTGATATGCAGGTGCGGCGAAATCAGGGGCGGGTTTTCCAACCTGGATCATTTTTTTTGCCTCCCTTGCTGGTTGTGCTGTCTGTTGTTCTTCTTGTTCATCGGGTTGGCCGACCAGTCCTCCTGTGGGGCGGGCACAGCCAATTTCAGGATTTTCCGCCATAAAAGACCTCCTTGCCCAGCGGGCTGGGAATAAGCGGTTGCATCTTTACCGTCGCGATTCCCTTTCACTATAAAGGAAATTCTTATTGATGAACATGGTGAAATTGGAGATTTCGATTAAAAATTCGTTGCGTCGAAATGTTTTCGATTTAGCGTGAACACCAGCCAGATGGTCGCCCCCTGAAGAGTGAGCGCCATGAAGGCAATCATCCAATAGGTCGGCGAAAATTTGGCGATCAGGCCCGTATCCACCAACCCCCGGTTGAGCCAGAAATGCACCATCACCGCCAGGGCAACCCCGGGACAAACCAGGGCGTAGGAACCCACAGAGGCCTCGCGCCCGGTAAGATAACGGCCGGCATAACCCAGACGGATAAGCACGGTTCCTGCAAACAGGGCAAAAAGCAGTTGGACCGAGAGGTATTGCGACAGCATCATCAGCCGCTCGGCACCGCCGCTGGTCAGGGCAAAATGTTCATTCAGTCCATGATTCTGTCGCAGCGAGAGAATGGCGATAATCGTCAGCATCGGGATAAAGATGGACAAGGTGGGGGCAGTCTCGATATTGGCGCCATTTTCCATCAACGATCTGATCCCCAGCAGCAGGGCAACAGCCCCAACCAACACCGTGGCCACCAGGAAAAAGCTGGAAAGTACCAACCCAATGCCGGCCACCTGGGTATTGGACGATAACCCCGCCGGCGCGGCCAGTCCCACGCCGACCATGGCCAGGGCAAAGGCAGGCAGGGCCTGAGCAAAGGAGTTGTTGGCAGCGCAACTGAAGCCGCCGGTGGTCATTATTCGTCCGAAAAAGGCTCCCAGCATGTGCAGGGCCAGCAACCCGATCGCCAGGAAGGCTACAAGTGCCAGCGGAAAGAGGTATTCGACCACCTGCCAGAGCCGCGGCACGAAGACCATGGCCAGAATGAACCAGACGTTGACGTGCATGGCCAGGGTCAGCGGCAGGGCAAGCAACTGGGTTTCGGCATTGGAGGATCTGAGCTGCGTATAGGCCTCGGTCTGCTTCCAGACCCGATATCGGCTCAGGTTCCACAGGAGGTATTTTATGTTGAGGAAGGCATAGAAAGCAATCCCCACCAAGGCCGCAAGAATCATGGCCTGCCGCATTATTCCTCCGGAGGTAAAGGCGGCGGCTATATCCTCGAAGACCGGAACCGGGCGACCGGGATGGGGCAGCCAGTGCATCAGCCACATGAAAAAGGTCACGACCAGTCCGCCCGTCCCGAGAGAAACCAGAAAATAGAGGGGACTGTAGGTATCAGAGGGTTTGTTTTCAGTCGGATGCATGGAGGCCTCCTTGTGCAAGTGGGGGCGCGGCCTTTAAATGATCAAAGAATCCAGCGCCTCTTGATGTTATGCAGACTGACCATGAACAGGATGACGCAGAACAGGCTGAGAAGCATCAGGTCCATGGCAAAGGGCAGGTGGTGTCGCCCGTGGACCGACCCATGTAGGAGGTCGGCTCCATAGGTGAGGGGGAGGGTATAGGCAATTGGCTTGAGTAGGGTCGGCAGGCGGTCGATGGGAAAGAACAGACCGCAGAGAAAGATCATCGGAAAGCGAAAAAAATTGGAAAAGGTCTGGGCCTCAAAGACCTCGCTCACCGCCACTGCGATGAACAGGCCGAGAAAGGTCGAGGCCGCGGCAATCAGAAACACTGCCAGGACGAACACGCCCCAATCAACCTGTGACAGGTCAACGAGCAGGGACGCCATGAGCACCGGGACAAAGGCGTTGACCGACCCGAACAGGATCGCGCCGCTGGTCTTGGCGAGCATCAGCAGTTCAAAAGGTATCGGCGCCAGTAACAGACGTTCGAATGAGCGGTTTTTCTTTTCAAAGGTCACGGTCACCGCGAGCATGGAGGTGGTGCCGAAGAGGATCGAGACTGCCACCACACCGGGCAGAACCTCTGGAATGGCATCAAGGCCAGTCCCAGAGCGGATAAAAAACATCCCCGTCCAGGCCAGCGGAAAGATCAACCCCCAGCTGACATTGGGCGGTTTGAGATAATAGGTCCGCATATCCTTGAGCAGGATATTCCAGAAGGCTATCCATTTTTTCACCCTTTGCCTCCCGATTTCTCTTTTTCCCTGTACATCGTTGCCGCCTCGAGGCCAGTGACCTGCACGAAAACATCCTCCAGGCTCGGTCGGATTCTCCGAGCCTCGAGGACTTCGATCGCGTGATCTTCCAGAAAGCGGACCACGGGTCCAACATGGACCGGATTCGCGGATTCGATCCGGAGCAGATCGTGCTGCGGGGTGGTGCAGTGGAACTCGGGGAAGGTCTCTTCAAAAACATCGCGGATGCTGTTAACGTCCTGCAAACAGGTAATATGCATGACATGCCGGTTGCGAATCGGCTGTATCAGATTGTCCACGGTATCGATGCGGGCGATGCGGCCATCTTTGATAAAGGCGACCCGATCGCATAACCGTTCCGCCTCCTCGATGTAATGGGTCGTCAGGAAAATGGTGGTTCCCTGAAGGTGCAGTTCGTCGATCAGTTGCCGCAGCTGGCGAGAACTACCCACATCAATCCCGGTGGTCGGTTCATCCAGAAAAAGAATTTTCGGAGCATGAATAATACCGGCAGCAATGGTGAGCTTACGTTTCATACCCTTGGAATAGCCACTGAACTTTCGGTTTGCTGCCTTGCTGAGGTCAAAGAGGTTTAACAGATCCTGCGCCCGTTTTCGGCGTTCGAGCTTGTTTATGCCGTAGAGAGCGGCACAGAAGCACAGGTTGTCCATACCGCTCAACTCCGGATAAAGGTTGCTCTCATCCGGGACCACTCCGATCAAATGCTGTGCGGTCCGAGGATTGCGGGTGCAGTCGATACCCTCGATACGAATGGTGCCCGTGTCCGGCCGGGCCAGCCCGGTGAGGATGTTGATGGTGGTGGTCTTTCCGGCACCGTTCGGACCGAGAAATCCGAACAGTTCCCCCGCAAAGACCTCAAAATTCAGATCAGCCACCGCCTGCAGTTCACCAAACCGTTTGGCCAATCCATGTACGGCAATGACAACGTCTTTTTTGGTGCCCCTCTTCATCTCCATTGACCTGTCGACTTGTAAGTGCTTTGAATTATAGGTAAGCACACCATCGATATAATCGATGGTTGTATTGGGAGTTTCTGTGGACATTTAATTCGACATTTTTTATCGTCATTATCATAACCTGCCTAGATGACCATTTTCATCATTTCATCTTGAGGAACGGTACCTGAATATGTCAGAAATTCGAACTGGTCGACGAAAATATTATGATATTTTTGCTCACTTTTATGATTGATGACCTCGTAAAAAGTCAAACCGCCCAATTCGCTCGAAAAGAAGCGACTGGTTGAAAGTTTGTGCCTTCGTGAGTTCTTGTTGAGAAGTCTTCCCGAAAAAGTTCTTTGAAATATGCTTGGAAAGCCAAAGAGAAAAAAAATAGGCTGTAAAAGGACGTCATTGGGCTGGTTTTCACGCCCCAGTGCCTGCTGGCCCGCAATATGTTCAAGCCGATGGCCTTCATGAAGGCGGCAAACCGCACTGCTTTCATGCCACGAACCCGGAGATGTTTGACACCGGTGCGCCGGTCGAATTCCGACATGGTCGCCTCAACGCCGGCCCGGTACCGGTACTTCTCCCTGAACTCCGGGCTTTCTTCTTCCTGTCGCCGTCGGGCCAGGCGGATATCCTTGTCGGTGTAGCGGTAGTAATAGCCCTTTTTTCCGATGGAGACGGGGCACCGGTCAAACGAGGAGCAGTTCTGACAAACAGCGATGGGGAAGAGTGCGCTGTAGCCGGATTTTGATTTCTTCACCGTGTCGGGTGCCGTGACCTGGGGGCAGGTGAGAACCTTGCCCTGGTCATCAAGGGTGAATTCGGTCAGGTTGAACTTCTTCTGATTGCCCGGCATGACCGGGGAGATGACTGCCACCTGATGCTCCTGCAGGGCCGTTTCACAATTGCTGTCGCTGCCGTAGAGGGAATCGGCCAGCATTTGCTGCGGCAGCATCGCCTTCTGCTCCAGTTGGGCCAAGGCGGGCAGGAGGGCATTGGCATCATGCTGATCCGCGGATTCCACCGCCACCTGCGTGATCAGGGATGGTCCACGCTCATCGGTGGTGGTGTAGTTTTCCACCAACTGCACCTGATACCCTTGGCCTTTATGACTGCTGTAGCCGGCATCCGCATCGGAGGGGTTTTGCAGTGAATCGGAGGGCACCTCCTTGTTCGGCCGGGCCACGGCTTTCTTGCCAGAATCGGCGGTGGTGTCTTCCTCGATGACACACTGTTCGGCGAACAACCGGCTCAGCAGTTTGAAGCTCTGCATGGTGCTGACCTCGTCCACGGCGGCAAAACGCTCGGTCAAGAGCAGCACATCCGCAGCCAACTGATCAAGGGTGCGGGTGGACTCGGTGGGTTTGACCATGGCGAACAAAGACGCCTGCGATTTGCTCAGATACCGTTGGGTCAACTCCGTGTCGAGTTGATCAAAGTGTTCCCGGTGGTGTCGCTTCAGGTTGACGAGGAACTTCTTGATCGTTTTGGTGAACAACCCGATACGACCCAGATTGCGCATGTTGGATTTGACATGCACCGAGTCCATGCGCTGCTTATTCATATCGGCCTTGAGCAACTTGGCCAGGATGCCCAGGGAGGCATCAAATATCTCGGCATAGCTCGCATCCGAGGCCAGGTGATCGCGCATGGTCCAGAGCGTTTTGTGGCTGAGGTATACAGCCGCGTCGGAGCACGAGGTGATGTTGAGGGCATAGTGCCACTGGATATTGAAACAGAACTGCTCAACCGCCTCCTGATCAGTACAATCATGCATTTGCTGGAGGATCATCACCCCCATCATGGCATACAGTTCCTTGGTGGGTCGGCCATTGTAGTCATGATAATGGTGGCGCAGGGACTCCACCGGGAGTTCAGGCAGGATATGCTTCTGAAAAAGACCTGCCCATGAGTTGTCCAGGAGGGCGCGTCGTTTGGGTCCCAAATGGGCCCATGGGTCGAGGATGTTGAGCTGTTTGTGGTTTTTCACGTGAAACATTATCTCGTCTCGCATTTAATTGATATTACGCAAATATATTAACAGAATGCGAGAAAAATGACAATGGTAATCCAGACGTTAATCCTGGAAAATTAACCAGTTAAATAGAAATACTTTTTACGACGCCATCATGATTTTTTTATACAAATGCATTCCGGTCGTCATGGAAACGAAACTCGTAAATTTCTGGTTGATTCAAGCCGTGTAAACAGTGCCGGCAAAGCAAGAATATTGGATATCTGTTGTGGTACAGGATCCGTGATTCTTACTTTTTTAAAAAAATATCCTACGGCTTTGGCGGTCGGATATGATTTTTCTCGCCTCGTCCGCAGAATTTGTGGGTAGCTCTTTGAAAATAAGCCCCAGAACCTGAGCCCCTCCGGAGGTGAGAGGGGTGGGCACCTGCCGCCCCGTCACCCTTGCCACTTTCAGGATGAGCAGGGAGGTTCGTCTCTGTCAAGGCTGTGCGCGCAGCGCGCACCCGCAGGGCTTGGCCTTGATAGAGGCGGACCTCCCTGCTATTGCCAATGTCCTTTTGTGGGGGTTTCATAAAATGCATCCTGCCTTACTTTGCCGGGGGAATGTTTCTTCCAAAAACTCCTCAGCTTAGATCAGACAGGATGCACGTTAAAACTATCTTGAACCGTATTGAAAAACAACCGGGTTTTATCTATGACACTTGCAAATGGCGTGATTCCGGACCGCCGGCATTGGTGATAACGTTGCGGCCCCAGGCCGGCCGCAAACCCATCTGTTCCAAGTGCGGCCAGAGGGGGCCGGGGTACGACACCCTGCGTGTCAGATCTTTTGCCTTTGTGCCCTTGTGGGGCATTCCGGTATTTTTCCTCTATGCTCCACGGCGGCTGCAGTGTCCAACCTGTGGCGTCAAAGTCGAAAAGCTGCCATGGGTTGTAGGAAAGAGCCATCTTACGATCTCTTACGCATGGTTCCTGGCCACATGGTGTAAACGCTTGAGCTGGAAGGAAGTGGCCGAAATCTTTAAAACCAGTTGGGACACGGTCTTCAGGTCGGTGGAAATGGCGGTCAACTGGGGGCTCGCCTATCGTAATATCGATGGGATCACTGCCATTGGCATCGACGAAATCTGCTGGCGCAAACGCAAGGATAAGTTTGTCACCCTGGTGTATCAGCTTGACCAGGGAAAAAGGCGCCTGCTTTGGATCGGCCCCGACAGGACCGCCAAAACTTTCAGAGAGTTTTTCGACTGGCTCGGCACGGCAAGGTCTCGGCAATTGCGGTTTATTTGCAGTGACATGTGGAAACCCTATCTGGCCGTCATTGCCGAAAAAGCAGCGGGCGCCGTCAATATCCTCGACCGGTTTCATATCATGAGTCACATGAGCAAGGCTATCGACGAGGTCAGAGCCGATGAGGCCAAGGAGCTCAAGAAGAAGGGGAAAGAACCCCTCCTTGCAAAGAGCCGTTGGTGCCTCTTAAAACGACCTGAAAATCTGACCGAAAAACAGGTGGACAGGCTCAAGGATCTGCTCGCATGCAACCTCAGAACTATCCGCGCCTACTTGCTCAAGGAAGATTTTCAGCGATTCTGGGGCTACAGTTCACCGGCTTGGGCTGGAAAGTTTCTTGATGCCTGGTGCACAAGAACCATGCGATCCAAAATCAAACCGATGAAGAAGGTTGCCAAAATGTTGAGAGCTCACCGCCCCCTCCTGCTCAACTGGTTTCGTGCAAAAAATACGATTGCCCTGGGTTGTGTGGAGGGCTTTAACAACAAGGCAAAGGTGGTTACCAAGCGATCCTATGGATTTCGCACGTACGATGGGCTGAAAATAGCTTTATATCATGGGCTTGGTGACCTGCCGATACCCCAGGGTGCCCACAGATTCTGCTGAGGAACCTTTTTCTCGTGGCATGTTGCAGGTCGCAAAACAAAAGGATGTAAGCAGAAAGACAATTCTTGTCCAGGGAGATGCTTCAAGATTACCTTTTATTGATGGATGCTTTGATATAGTTTGCTGTTCTCATGCCTTGTATGAATTAAAAGGTCAGGCAAGAACAGATGCGCTGAATGAAATGAAACGAGTTGCAAAGGAGGATGGAATGGTTTTGCTCATGGAGCATGAGGTGCCTACAAACATTTTTGTAAAAATTCTTTTTTACATAAGATTGATGATGATGGGTTCGTATGAGTCGAGAGAATTTTTACAACAAGATCTTTCTTTATATAAAAATATATTTTCAAACGTCACTGTGACTCATACCGTATCTGGAAAAAGTAAATTAATCATTTGTTATAAATAAAATTTGTTATTACGATCATAATATAATCCTTGATAAAATATTACACAATTGTCGTTCTCGTAAAAAGCCTCGAAAACGACGTTTCGAGCTTCGCAAGTTGCTGATTTCACGATGCGTGACATTCGGGCTTTTGACTTTTTACAAAGCCAACACAATTGATTAATGAAAAATAATTATATTTTACATTCTACAATATAACCTATAGTCTTTGCTCTCTTGCAAAGAGGTAAAGTTACGACAAAACTTTCGAGTTTGACTCAGTAGAAGGGTAATATTCTGTAATATTGTATAAAAATGACATATTTCCTTAAACCCTCATTATTGTCGTTCTCGTAAAAAGGCCCGAGAACGACGTTTCGAGCTTCGCAAATTGCTGATTTCACGATGCGTGACATTCAGGCTTTTGGCTTTTTACGAAGCCATCATTATTCTGTGTGGATTTTATCTTCAAATCCATGGAGAATAATGAGGATCAAAAGGAATACTTCAGTTCAAGAGATGATAATCGTCCCGGCAAGAGGATGAACAAAAAAAGGTCTGTTTGTGGTGGGAGAAATCAAATCCCTGTTCCCGAGCTGTTTAAGTACTGATTGTCACTTTTGCCCCCTGCCGGTATTCGTATCTGGTCTTGTCGTATTTCCGCCGTAAATCAACCCCGACGCCGTCCGCCACCTCCCATTCCCCGTCCTCTCCCACATCCCATACCGCGGCCACCACCGCCCATGCCACGTCCTCCCCCGCACCCCATACCACGCCCCATGCCAGTTCCTGGCCCTTGCTCCGTAGCTCCTGCAATACCGGCTGAGAGTTGCTCTGGCCTCCCGGTTTGCGTATACTCACCGCGGGTAAATTTTGCTAAGGCCTCACGTACCGTCTGGTTCTCAGCCATCCCTTCAACCAGTTTGACATCAGTAGCCTGAAATGCAATCGCGGCCTTTGGCCCAACTCGACCTGTGAGCAATACGTCTATCCCCTTATCGACTACAAGGCTCACTGCCCCAGTCCCAGCTCCTTGCGTATTTTCCGAACACGTATTCTCAAATACCTCAACATCATTGGTCTCGGTATCAACGACAATGAAATACGGTGTTCTGCCAAACCTTGCATCGACCAGTGAATCCAACTCTTTTCCAGTAGATGTTATGCATACTTTCATGCCATTCTCCTCTTTTTGTGAGTGAGTATCTTTTTATAGCTCATGGACAACAAACGCTTTTAATTGCACCCAAGGTCATATGCTGTCTTCACCACGATCGATCCGAGCTTCCAGTTTAGCGACAATGTCGCGCATGATGGTTGCGGCTGGAGTCGTCGCAAAAGTCTTGATAAAAGCCTGACCGGAGTCGCAGGCCTCGGCAATCCTTGGATCCAAAGGGATTGAGCCGAGGAATGAAACATCCATATCCTCAGCTATCTTCCGTCCGCCACCTGCTGCAAAGCTCGCAGAAATTGCCCCGCATTCTGGGCAAACATAACCACTCATGTTTTCTACCACCCCAAGAATCGGAATCTGCATTCTACGGCAGAAGGTGATTGATTTGCGCACATCCACCGTGGCAACTTTCTGCGGCGTGGTCACCACCAGCGCGCCAACGGTATTTTTGATCAGTTTGCAGACCGAAAGAGGTTCGTCACCAGTGCCTGGGGGACAATCTATTATCAGGTAATCCAAGGTTCCCCAATCAACTTCCTGCAGAAACTGGCGGATGGCCTTCATTTTCATCGGACCGCGCCAAATGACAGCATCGTCTGGGCTTTTGAGTAAAAATCCCACGGACATAACTTTCAGACCGTTATAGTTGATCGGCTGAACTCCCTCTTGATCTCCTTGGACGGTTTTCCCTTCCAGCCCTAGCATGGTAGGGATACTCGGTCCATGGACATCGACATCAAGTAAGCCAACGCGCTTACCCGCCAATGATAGACTTACTGCAAGATTAACCGCTAACATACTTTTGCCGACGCCACCTTTGCCGGAGAGGACTAAAACAGTCTGATTGATGCGGCAGAGTCGGGAATTCAGCTTTTGCCGATTGGCAAATTCTTGGTCACTTTCTCCCTCGTTGCGTGTGGCGGCACTGCATGCATCCGCACAGGTGGTACAGGAGAGAGGTCGTTGTTTTGTTTTTCTGTCCACAGTGAATTTTGTACTGGAGTTATAGGTTGGCAAAAGAGTTGTCTTAATTCTCCGAAATAACGGGCGAGCAACACTGCCACCTTGTCGATCCTGGTATCCTTGGCGACCCCATATTTAGTGAGATTCCTGGGGATGAAATACTGATGCATCAAGATTGTGCCTGGTGTTGCTGGCTGGTGATCGGCAACCTGGAAGGCCTTCCAGGCATGGAGTGAAGTGTTTTTCCCCGTGCGAATGAATCAGTTCAGATGGCGTTACTCAAAAAATCATCAACATTAATGCCAGCTATTTTCTGATGAACACTTTTTGAGGGTAAGGGCAGCAATACTGTATTTGCAACCGCTCCCAGGCAAAATCATGGCGTTATAAATGCAGTGTTTATGGGGGGATGAATTAGTTCTTGCTCGTATTGGATAAAATGTGAAGTTTATGAAGTCTTGAGTTCAAGGGGGAGCAACTGGTTATCCTCGATTGACCGACGGAGTAACGTTGTTGCAGGATCGTTGCGACTTGCCACAGATATGTTCCACGTCTGAGCGAAACTGTGGCAGATCCCTCGGGCTACTCGACTTGTTGTGTGCTTTCAACGAGGAAGCGATGCGCAACGATTTCGGTCGGAACTGGAGCGACGACTGGGCCTCTTTGGGCTGGAAGTCGCGGCGGAAACGACCAAGGTGTTGGAGTTCGGTTTTTTTGCTGCGTTCAAGGCAAAAGCACGAGGCGAGAAGTTCCAGACCTTCGATTTCCTGGGGGGTGACGCACTATTGCAGCCGGACACGCGACGGAAAGCGATTTCGGATGAAGCGACTGACTTCCCGGAAGAAATTCAAGGCCAAGCTGCTGGCGTCTAAAGAATGGCTGAAGGCGAACCGAACGACACCGGCCCCCGAACTGATGAAAACGGTCGTGGCCAAGATGCGTGGTTATATCGCATACTATGGGGTGAGCGACAATTCTCGCGGGATAAGCCGATATGTTCACGAAGTTGGCAAACTGCTGTTCAAGTGGCTCAACCGTCGAGGCAAGCGTGGGAGTCTGACGCTGAGAAAGTTCAGGAAATTTCTGAAAAGTTGAGTATCCCATGTGAAAACGGCATGGGCATTTGCAGAAACTTACGGTTCCGCCACGTCTCGACGCTACCCGCTTTTTGAAGCGCCACCTATTTCAAACACCGCAAGTGTCAGTTCAAATGCCTGGCGTTCGTTCCATTGGACTTCAAACCCCAGGGCAAAGCAGAATGTATAGTTTATCTTTACATTATCTGTACTTTTGGTTAGAGTGATCCCCATGGAGCGAAGGATCATTCATCTCAACATTGCCGATTTCAGCGTGGCCGTGGAGCGTCTTTTGGACAGCCGTCTGAAGACCAGGGCGCTCATCATTGCAGAGCCAGCGTCCAGGGCCGTGGTTCAGGATATGAGCGACGAGGCCTACGGCGAGGGCGTGCGTAAGGGGATGGAGCTAGCCACTGCCAGGCGGCGTTGCCGCTCGGCCCTGGTTTTGTCGCCCAAGCCCGAGCAGTACCGCAGGGCCATGGATCGCTGCCTGGAAACAATTTTGCCCTACACGCCGCTTGTCGAGCGTGCGAGCGGCAGCGGTCATTTTTATCTCGATGTCAGCGGGGTAGGGCGTCTGTTTGGTCCGCCGCAGGATATAGGTCGGCAACTGCGCCGCGACATGATTCGTTCACTGGATCTGGATCCCATCTGGTCCCTGGCACCGAACAAACTCCTGGCCAAGGTGGCCAGCCGTCTGGTCAAACCCCGGGGCGAATACATCCTTAATCAGGACCCTGGTGCCTTTCTTGCTCCACTGTCCCTGAAATTGCTGCCCGGCATCGCCGGAGCGGATCTAATGCGTCTCAATCATGTCAACATTTACCGGGTCGATCAGGCCACGGCCCTGACGGTGCAGGAGTTGGGCCTGCTCTGCGACCGGCGGGCACACTGCCTCTATCAACGCTTACGCGGGATCGATACCACGCCGGTGCTGGCGGCGACACAGTCGCGGCCGGAGAACATCTGGCACCGTCTGCTGACTCCCGACAGTAACCAGGAAGACGCCGTTCGTGCCTCCTTGACCCATCTGGTCCAGCAGGCCGGAACGAGCCTGCGGCAGCGGGGCCTGGGCTGCAGGCGGCTGGGGATCACCCTGCAGTACAGCGATGGTCTGTGCGTTTCCCGTCAAAAGGGGGCTCTCCAGCCGCTCGACGACGATGCCGGCCTCCAGCGCCTTGCCGTGGATGTACTCTACCGGGCCTGGCACCGACGGGTGCGGCTGCGTAGGGTTTCGCTACAGGTGCTGCAACTGCAGCATCCGGTCGAGCAGCTCTCCCTGTTTTCCTGTAACACCGCCATCATGCGCGATCGCGAACGCAGTCGGCAACTCAGCAGGGCCATGGACGCGATCCGCCTTCGCTGCGGCGGGGAAAAGATTCTGCGCGGCTCGCAGATGTCGGCTACAGTACGCCCCTAGGCAAGACGCATGATCGGCCTCGGACTCCATTCCTCCTATTCCCTCATGCGAGGGACGGCGAGTCCCCGCGCCCTGTGCGCCCATGCACGCTTGCTAGGCTACAGGACCCTGGCGTTGACCGACTGCAACAATCTTTATGGGCTCTGGTTTTTCCTGGAGGCCTGTCGCGATGAGGGACTACGGCCGATTATCGGGGCTGAACTGCGCATGGAAGATGGCCGTCGCGTCTTTGTCCTGGTCAAGGACCAGCTCGGCTACCGCAACCTCTGCCGCCTGCTCACCCTGCGTCACGCCCACCAGGGCTTTGTGCTGGAAGCCGCCCTGGAGTCACATCATCAGGGATTGATGCTGCTGGCAACGGATTCGCGACTGCTGGCAGCCTGCCACGAGATGGGGGCCGATGTTGCGGCCGCTGTGGTCGGCGGCGTCAATCAGCAGACCTCCGCTCTGCGCCAACAGGCCCGGAGGTTGGCAACCGCGGCGGTCGCGGTCCACGACAGTTTTTTCCTCACGCCCGGGGACGAAGGACTGCATCGTCTTCTTCGCGCGATTGACGGCAAGAGCTCCCTTGATTGGGTGGCATCGGGAGAACTGCACTCCGGCACCCTGCTACCCGCCCCTGAAAAGTGGCGGCAACGGTTTCAGCTGTGGCCCGAATGTCTGCGGGCGAGCGAAGAGATCGCCGAGCGTTGCACCTTAAAGAGCCCTTACCAGGGACTCATCATGCCGCCATGGCCCGGGCAGGATGCGAAAGGAGAACTGCGGCAACGCGCCTACCACGGGGCCAGGGAACGCTACGGTCATCCATTGCCGGCGACGGTGGTCAACCGGCTGGAGCACGAACTGGAGGTCATCGGCTCCATGGGCTTTGCCACCTATTTCCTGGTGGTCCACGATATTGTCGGCCCGGTGGCGCGGACCTGCGGCCGGGGGTCCGGCGCAGCCTCGCTGGTGGCCTACTGTCTTTCTATCACCAATGTCTGCCCTGTACGTCATAACCTCTATTTCGAGCGTTTTCTCAATCCCGGCCGCACTGATCCGCCCGATATCGACATCGACTTTGCCTGGGACGAGCGCGACCGCATCCTCGCCTCGGTGTTAGAGCGCTTTGGTTGCCGGGCCGCCATGGTGGCCAACCATGTGGCTCTGCAGCCTCGGGCCGCCATTCGCGAGACCGCCAAGGTCTTTGGCCTGCCCGAAGGGGAAATCAGTCGGGTCAGCGGCAGGCTGCCCTGGACCTGGCGCTCCGGCACTGGCGGAGAGGACTTTCTCAACGAGTTGCTTCATCTCCCGCAACTGCGCGGCGTTGATCTCAACGGGCCCTGGCCGCTCATACTCCAACTGGCGGCCCGCATCAGTGGCATTCCCCGCTACCTCTCGGTCCATCCCGGCGGGGTGGTCATCACTCCGGACCCCGTCTGCGACTATGTGCCGGTACAGCAGGCTGCCAAGGGGGTGCCCATCATTCACTGGGAAAAGGATGGCGTCGAAGAAGCCGGCCTGGTGAAAATAGACCTGCTCGGCAACCGCAGCCTGGGGGTAATCCGGGATACTCTTGTCCAGATAAAAAGCGGAGGAGGCGAGGTGAAGGAGGCAGGATGGCTGCCTGAAGAGGATCCGCAAACCCGGCGTACCGTCGCCGAGGGCAAAACCATGGGTTGCTTTTATATCGAGAGTCCGGCCATGCGCCTGTTGCAGCAACGTTCACGCAGAGGCGATTTCGCCCATCTGGTGATCCACTCCTCCATCATTCGTCCGGCCGCCAACGAGTTTATCCGTGAATATCTGCGCCGACTGCACGGCGGGGGCTGGCAGCCCCTGCACCCCCTGGTGGGCGGTGTGCTCGACGAAACCTACGGCATCATGGTCTATCAGGAAGATGTCTCGCGGGTGGCGGTCCAGTTCGGCTTTTCCCATGTCGATGCCGACCGGCTGCGCAAGATCATGTCGAAGAAAGACAAAAAACGGCAACTGCACGATTACCGCGATCGGTTTATGACCGCGACTCTGGAGCGTGGTGCCGGGAGCGAGGTGGCCGAGCGGATCTGGGCGATGATGATGAGTTTTGACGGCTACTCGTTTTGCAAACCCCATTCCGCCAGCTATGCCCGGGTCTCCTTTCAGGCCGCCTACCTCAAGACCCATTTTCCTGCCGAGTTCATGGCGGCGGTGATCTCCAATCAGGGGGGATTTTACTCCACCTTTGCCTATGTGTCCGAGGCCCGCCGTCTCGGCCTGACCATCCTTGAACCCGATGTCGGTCAGAGCGCAATTTCTTGGCAAGGGCAGGACAGGGAACTGCGGGTCGGCCTGACGGCCATCGCCGGCCTGGGGCAGGCCACCTGCGAGCGGATCTGCCAAGCCCGCCGGGATCGTCCCTTTGCCTCAATGTATGATTTCCTGCGGCGGGTCACTCCGGCCCGGGACGAAGCCGAGGCCCTGGTCCATGCCGGAGCACTGGATAGCCTGAATCCCAATGCAGCCGACAATCGGGGCAGGTTGATCTGGCTGCTGGCGGCCTGGTACAAGGGAAAAAAATCAGCAGACACCCTTTTCCCCCTGGATCCCACCCCGCCGAGACTGCCGCCGGAGGAAGAACGGCAGCGGTTGCGCAACCAGTACCGGGTGCTCGGTTTTCTCTGCAATCGCCATCCGATCAGCCTTTTTGGCGCGGAGCGGCTTCGCTACCGGGCGCTCACCGCCAAGGAGCTCTTGCATCAACCCCCGCTCGCGGTGCGGGCCAGGCATAAATTGCGTTTTATCGGTTGGCTGATCACCGGCAAACTGGTGAGTACCAAAGAGGGGCAGCCCATGGAATTCTTGAGCTTTGAAGACGAGACCGGCCTGGTGGAGTGCACCCTTTTTTCCAAGGAATACGCCCGATATTGTCATCTGCTTGGCAGCGGTGGTCCCTTCCTCCTCGCAGGTTATCTTGATGAGGATTTCGGGGTGCGCACCTTCAGCATCGAACAGTTGGTCCCTCTGCGGTTGCCATCATCTTTTCACTAACTGCCGATCAATTCCGTATAGTGATCCTGGTGAATACGCGCTATATGCAGAAACCTTGAAACCACCGGTGACCAGTGTGAACCGGATCTTTTAGTGGAGAGCGTTGGGAGTGCGTCCTTGAAAATGCAGTTACAAGAAAGTTTGCGATCAGCGGTGACCAGTGGCCTGCTGATCTTGAAATATGTGGTCCCGTTGTATATCCTTGCAGATATTTTGCTCTATTTCGACCTGTTGAGATATCTGAGCTTTCTCTTTGCTCCCCTGACTTCCCTGTTGGACCTGCCTCCTGAGGCGGCGGTGTCGCTCGCCGGCGGGGTGTTCATCAACATCTATGCCGCCATCGCCTTTGCCGCTCCCCTGGGGCTCTCTCCCTACCAGTGGACAATTCTCGCCGTTTTCCTGGGCGTATGCCACTCCATGCTGGTGGAGAGCGCCATCATGGCCAAGCTCGGCATCTCCTCCATCTATTCCGTCCTGCTCCGCGGCATCGGCGCCTGCCTGGTGGTCATTCCGGTGCTGTGCATGCCGGCCTCCTGGTTTGCCGCCGCACCCCGGCATCTTGAAATAGACTCCGTCCAGGATGCCGGTTTCAGCGACATGCTGGTCCATTCCCTGGGCAAGGCTCTGCTGCTTTCGCTGGAGATCATCGTCCTTATCAGCATCATCATCCTGATCATGGATCTGCTCAAATCCAGCCGTTTCCTTCAGGCGCATCTGGCCAAGGTCAACACCTCGTTTTCCATCATTGCCGGTCAACTCCTGGGCATCACCTACGGTGCGGGCATCATCTTGCGTGAGGCCAACCGGGGAGCCTTGAGCCGGGAAAACATCTTCTATATCGGCACCTTTCTCATGATCTGCCATTCGATCGTTGAAGACGTGTTGCTCTTTGTCCTTTTTGGTGCCAACTACTGGGTGGTTATCGGTGTTCGCCTGCCGGCGGCACTGTTGATCAGTTATCTGATGGTGCGTCTTTTTCGCCGTTTTTCCCTTGATCTGGTGGTTCGTCGTTGAACGGGTAAGCCGGTTGACGCCCATAAAAAAGGCCGTCCGTCCAGCAAGGACAGACGGCCATTGTTTTACGTTGTGCTCGACTGCAAATTATTTGGTCTTTAACTTGACCCAGTACTGCTCGTAAATTTTAAGGGTTTTCTCATCGAGGCTGTCGAGGAATTCTCCCTTGGTCACCATTTCCGGTGCCGGATTGACGATGCTATTTTTCTTCATAGCCTCCGGCAGCAGGGCCACGGCCTCGGTATTGGGTGAGGAGTAGCCCATGGATTCGCTGATGGCGGCAGAGACCTTGGCCTTGAGCACGTAATCGATAAATTTGTACGCCTCTTCCACGTGTTCGGCACCCTTGGGAATGCAGAAGCTGTCCAACCAGAGGCTGAATCCTTCAGGCGGGTAGATATACTCGATGTCAGGGTTTTCGCCGTTGGCAATATAGGCTTCGCCGTTATAGACCAATCCAGCGGCCACCTCACCTGAGAGTAGGGCCTGTTTGGGCGAATCGGAATCGAAAACCCGGACCTGCGGCATCAGGCTCTGCAGTTTCTCATAGGCTTGATGCAGGTGTTCGGGGGCGGTTTCGTTGATCGAATATCCGAGTATCTTCAGGCCGAGGCCGAGCACTTCACGCAGGTCGTTGGGCAGAAGCAGCTTGCCCCTGAGTTCCGCTTTCCACAGATCGGCAGACTTTGCCACTGTTCCCTTGGGCAGGAGCGCGGTGTTGACCGCCAGGGCGGTCGAACCCCACATGTAGGGCACGGAGTAGCCGTTATTGGGGTCAAAGCTTTGGTTGGTGAACCGGGGGGCGATCAGGCTGAAGTTGGCGATCTTCTTGGTGTCCACCGGCAGCAGCAGACCCTCGCGCCGCATCAGACCGACATAATCCGATGAAGGAACCACCAGATCATAGCCCTTGCCCACCAGCTTGACCTTGGCATACATGGCCTCGTTGCTGTCATAGGTCGAGATGTTGACCTTGATGCCGGTTTCCTTGGTAAAATCAGCCAACACCTCGTCCGGGATATATTCGGACCAGATGTAGAGATTCACCACCTTGTCGGCGCCACATGCAGACCCCACGATCGTCAACAGAGTCATGAGCGTCAGCATACCATGGAGCATCCTTTTCATGTTTTCTCCTTAAGCAATGTTCGGGAAAGAACGAGAGCGGTTATGGTGATGGCCATCATCACCACACAGAGGGCGTTGACATCGGGCTTGATCCCGAGGCGGACCATGGAATAGATCCGCAGCGGCAGAACTTCGAAATCAGGCCCGGTGGTAAAAAAGCTGATGACGACGTCGTCAAGCGACAGGGTGAAGCTCAAGAGCCAGCCGCCGATGACCGCAGGTGCCGCCAGGGGAACGACGATATGGCGAAAAATCTGGTATTCGCCCGCCCCCAGGTCCTTGGCCGCATCGATGATATCCCGCTGAAAGCCATGAAAACGTGAGTACACCGTGGTGGCGACAAAGGGCACGCAGAGTACGCTGTGCGCCACCAGCAGGGTCGGGAAGCCGAGCGGCAGGTGCAGGGCCAAAAAGAGGAGCAGCAGGGAGATGGCGATCACGATATCCGGTGACATCATCATTACAAACAGGCTGCCGAACAGGATCTTTCTGCCGGGAAAACGGTACTGGTGAATGATGAAGGCGGCCACGGTGCCCAAAAGAGTGGCCATGGTGGCGGCACAGGCGGCTATGAGCAACGAGTTGAGGGCCGCGCCCATCAGGCTGGAATTTTGCCAGAGTTTTTCATACCATTGGAGGGTGAACCCATGCCAGGCCAGGGAGTACTTGGAGTCGTTGAACGAGAAGACCGCAACCACCACCAGGGGCAGGTAGAGGAATCCATAGACCAGGGTCGCGTAGAGCCGTTGCAGCCAGCGATTCATTGCAGGGCGTCCTTTTTCCCGAACCGCTGACCGGCGATATAGTAGAGGGCCAGCATCAGGCCCATGGCCACGGTCATGGTGACACTGGCGGCGGATCCCAGGGGAACGTTGCGGAAGATGAGGAACTGGTCGCGGATATAGTTGCCAAGGAGCATGGTGCGGGCGCCGCCAAGGACATCGGCCACGTAAAACATGCCCAGTGCCGGCAGAAAGACCAGCATGGTTCCGGCAATGATGCCGGGGATGGTCAGGGGGATGGTGATGCGAACGAAGTTGTTGAACCAGTTGGCACCGAGGTCGCGCCCTGCCTCCAGCAAACGCGGGTCAAGCCCCTTGAGCGCCGCATACAGCGGCAGAATCATGAAAGGCAGCAGGGTGTAGACCAGGCCGATAAAAACGGCAAGCGGCGTGTACATCAGTTGCAGCGGGGCATCGATCAGGCCGAGTGTTTTGAGCAGGGTGTTGACGATGCCGTCTGCCTTGAGCATCATCACCAGGGCATAGGTGCGGATGAGGGAGTTGGTCCAGAAGGGGATCATGACCAACAACAGCAGCAGGGGTTGCACCCGCGAAGGTGCCTTGGCAAGGATATAGGCAAAGGGGTAGCCGATAAGCAGGCACAGCAGGGCGGCGACTCCAGCCATGGCGATCGAATCTGCCGCCATGCTGAAGACCGAGGGCGAGAGCAGGTGCAGATAGTTGGACAGGGTCGCCTCCGATTGGACCAGATGCTGTTCACCGCGCGCGAGAAAGCTGGCCCCCAGGAGGATGAGGTAGGGGATCAGGGCGAGGAACACCATCCACAGGTAAGTGGAACCGATCAGGACTCGTCGAAATTTCGAGCTATTTTTCATAGGGCAGAACCACCTCCCAACCTTCGTACCAACCAAGGATAACCGCATCACCTGGCTTGAAGTAGAGATTATCACTGTCCTCATCAAAGAATTCGGTCACCTGGACCCGGGTTCCGTCCTCCAGGGTCAGCTCGACATCGTAAGTCGCTCCGTGGTAGAAGATGCGTCGCACCGTAGCCTTGAGCCGCGCCTGTTGAAATTTGGCGGAGAGATCCTGGCTCTCGGCAAGATCACGCTCCAGTTCAAGGCGAAAGTCCTCGGGCCGCAGAAGCACATGCACGGCTTGTCCCAGATCAAGTGCGTGTTTGCTCTTGAGACTGACCGTCACCCCTTCCACAAGGGCCTGGTAAGTGGTTGGGCTGGTCTGTTCGCGGATCACACCGTCAAGGACGTTGATATCGCCGACAAATTTGGCCACGTAGAGGTTGACCGGTTCCTCGTAGATCTCCATCGGGGTGCCGATCTGCTCGATACAACCGTTCTGCATCACCACCACCCGATCCGACATGGAAAAAGCCTCGTCCTGGTCATGGGTCACCAGGATAAAGCTGATGCCCAGGGTTCGTTGCAGCTGCTTGAGCTCCTTTTGCATCTGCTTGCGCAATCGATGGTCAAGGGCGGAGAGCGGCTCATCCAAAAGCAGGACGCGAGGTTTGTTGACAAGGGCGCGAGCGATGGCCACCCGTTGCTGCTGGCCGCCGGAAAGCTCACTTGGCCGCCGTTTGTCCATCCCCGAGAGCTGCACCAGTTCAAGGGCCTGCGCCACCGCCTGATCGATCTCATCCTGTGCTTTTTTTGCCATGCGCAGCCCAAAGGCCACGTTGTCAAACACACTCATATGGGGAAAGAGGGCGTAATTCTGGAACACAGTGTTGACGGCCCGTTTCTCCGGAGGGGTTTGATCCATGGCTTTGCCGTCAAGCAGCAGGCTGCCGCTGGTACAGGACTCGAAGCCGCCGATAATGCGCAGCAAAGTGGTTTTGCCGCAGCCGGACGGCCCAAGCAGGGAAAGAAACTCTCCATCGGCCACGGACAGTGAAATATTGGTGAGGGCACGATGCGCACCATATTCCTTGCCAACGCCAATGAGTTCGACAACAGCATTGTTCAACCCGTTATTCTCCTTTCAACAAAAAGACCCCTTTCGGGCCGTGGCTTAATACATTTTTCGCTTACCGAAATTCGAACCAATGACGTTGAAGCTGTTTTCAACGATGAACAGTGCATGCTCGTCAATGGAAAAGACCGTATTTTCCAGCTTTTTCAGCTGAATATTGTTGGTTATGGCCATGAGAATGAGCTTGTCGTTGCCGCTGTACGCACCCTTGGCCTTGATAAAAGTGGCTCCCTGGTGCAGCACCTCGCTGAAGGTCTTTGCGATCGCCTCGTTCCGGTCACTGATTACATAGACGATTTTGCGCTGGTTGAATAGGGAAAGAATGTATTCAGCCATCGTCGAGGATATAAAGACCAGTATTATCGATGCGATAAAGATGTCCGGGCTGTAGAAGGAGATGGTCAGGGCGAAGAGAATCAGGTTGAACAGAAGATAGACCTTCCCCACCCCGATATTGAAGCGGGTGTTGAGCATGACCGCGGCGATGTCCAGGCCGCCAGCGGAGCCAAGGGAGCGAAGGGTGATGCCGACGCCGGTGCCCCCGACCAGACCACCGGCAACCGCAGCGTAGATCTGCTCCTTGATCTGAAAATCCACAGTGAGCCACTGGGTCGCCAGGGTAACGGTGAGCATGCCGTAGAGGCTGTACCAGAAAAACCGGCGACCGACAAAGAACCAGCCTAAGGCAAAGAGGGGGATGTTGAACAGGAGGTACCAGATGGCTGGCGAGAGCAGGTCAGTCTTATACCAGAGGAGCAGGGCTGCGCCGTACGCCCCTCCGGTAATAAAGGAATTGTTGACCACTGCCCCGTTGATGCCCAGGGCAAAAAAGACCGACCCAAGAGTCAGGAGGAACAGGTTCCAGGCGATGGCTTGTGGGGTGCTGCGATAGGCCATCAGGAGCCCACCTTGATGTGACGAAGGGTATTTTCATACATTAGCGACTGTTTTTCAGGCAGCAGATCAACGTTTTATAGACCAGTTTGGCCGCCAGCAGATGGGCGTGTAATCCGTTTTTTTGCGGGATCAATCCGGTCACGTCGAATCCGGCAATGGTTTTTTCTCGGGCGATCATGCGGATCAGGTTGTTGAGCATATACCAGTCCAGACCACCGGGTTCGGGCTTGACCACAGCATGCATGCAGGCAGGGTCAAGGATATCCAAATTAATGGCCAGGTAGACGCTGTCACCCAGGACATCCAGGGCATCTGTGGCCGCGTTGAGACCGTTGTTATAAATATCTCGGGCAAAGACCAGGTTGTCCAGATGAATTTTTTTCTTTTCCACCTTGGCCATGCTGCGGATGCCGATATGGGAGACCGCGCATTTTTCTTTGATGCGGCCCATCACGTCGGGTTGATCCTCCACCTGGTCATAGAGGTGCGGATGGGCACCCAGATGGATTACGCTCAGGTTGTTGTCCTGGGCTGCCGCGGCGCTGACCAGCCCTTCGCTGATCTGGTGACTGCCGCCGATGGCGGCCACCAACTTGTTGCGTTTGAAATGGGGGCTGGCGAGATTGGCCAGCATTTCAACCATGTCCGTGATGGTCTCAGGACAGGCAACCGGATCCAAGGTGTGCAGGCCAAGCTCATTGAGGTCGGTGTTGGTCTCGACATCGTAGTCCGAAAGCAACTGTGAGGCTTGGAGAATTGCCTCGGGCCCTTTGTCCATTCCCTGGATGTTGCGGGAAAAACTGCTGCAGGGAACAGGGAGAACAAGTGCCTTGGCTTGGTTGTATGGTACTTTTTTCTGTGTCAGGTTCAGGAAGTTCATAGGGCACACCTCGGGTAAACGTTCATTGTTCACCAACAAACGGCGAAAAATTGCCAACTAAGACGATTAATCCTCATAATCGTCATCGAAATCGTCCTCTTCCCTGTCCTCTTCATCAATTAATTTCAAGCGGATAGGGTCGAGCGAGCGGATCAGATACTCTGCCTCGCAGTCATTACAATACACCACATCATCTTCTTCGCAATAACCGTCAATGATGATGTCACCACCACAAACGGCGCACTCCTCTACAGCGAGGTCATCCTCATCATTCTCTTTTTCATCAATCATAGTCCTACCTTGAAATGGAAATAGTGCCAACGAAACAGCAACTGATACCAGATGGTCCCAGAAGCCGACCATGACGCAACATGCGGCCGATGACCGGAAATATTGCTGCTTGATCGAAATATACCATCCCCCCTCTGTCAATAAAAAATTGAATGATCGATGGCGGGCGATGCATTGTGCAGAGGGGAATTCCGTAAAAATGAAACAACCCTGAACAAGGGCGGGGGAGTGTCGGCTAACGAAAACTCTTCCAAAGTCACCCAACAGAAGGAGGGGCAGGGACAAAAACATCGCTTTTTACGGATGTCTGTTAAAAAAATTCGTTTGTAAACCGACTGTTACAAGAGATCGAATTTTTTTAGTTTGGCATAGGTCGTGTTTCTGCCGATCCCCAGGGCCTTGGCAATCTGGCTGATGTTCCCGTTGTACTGGAGCAGGGCCTGCTCAAGGGCCTGACGCTGTATGTCATCGAAGTTGAGCGACTTGAAGATATGGCGATCCTCGCTTTCCGGCAGTTGCGCCGGTCGGCTTGCCCGCTGAATCTTTTCCGGCAAAGATTGCAGGCGAAGAGTGGTGTCATCGAGAAGAACCATCGTTGATTCGATCACATGGCGCAGCTCGCGGATGTTTCCCGGCCAGGGATAGGCGGAGAGGGCGCGGCGAAACTCCGGGTCGACCGCATCAATACGGCATCCCAGTTTTTCGGCGAATTCCTTGATGAAATGGTCGGCGAGCAGCTGGATATCCTCTTCACGCTGACAGAGCTGCGGCAGGGGCAAATGGACCACATGAAGGCGGTAATAGAGATCCTTGCGAAAGTTGCCTTCCTCGACCATGACCTCCATATCCCGGTTGGTTGCAGCCACCACGCGAACGTCGACAAAAATAGGTTTTTTCCCGCCCACCCTGGTGATCTGGTGTTCATCGAGTACGCGCAGCAGATTGACCTGGATGGCCAGGGGCATTTCTCCGATCTCATCGAGGAAGATCGTGCCTCCGGAGGCCTGTTCAAACTTGCCCACCTGCCCACCGCGCAGCGCACCGGTGAACGATCCCTCGGCATAGCCAAAGAGTTCACTTTGAATCAGGTCGGGAGCGATGGCGCCGCAGTTAACGGCGACAAAAGGTTTCTTGGCCCTTGGGCTGGCCTCATGCAGGGCACGGGCCATGACCTCCTTGCCGGTCCCGGACTGACCGGTGATAAGCACGGTGGTTTCGGTTGGGGCCACTTTTCGGGCGGTTTTCAGGACCTTCTGAAAAGAGGCGCTCTTGCCGATCATAGTGGAGAAACCATTGTTGTTTTCAATGGCAACGGGCTTGTTCGCCGATGGGGGGGCAGAAAGGGGCGGATAAATGCAGAGGGTCAACCCGTGTAATCGGTTGAAATTGTTGACTAGTGGTGTGGCATAAATGGACCAGGTGGGGTTGTAGAGGCAACGCAGCTCCACCATGGCGTAGGCCTCCGCAGCCATCTCGTTGGGAGCCATGTTGAGAAAGGGCGAAAGATCGAACCATATGGAGGCATCCTTGCCGGAGAGCTTCTGCAGTGAGCTGCCAAAGAGGTCCGCTGCGGCCGCGTTGCAGTAGCTGACCTGGCCGAAGCCATTCAGGGTGATAACGCCAATGGCATTGTTGTTGAGGACCGTTCCGATCATGCCCATGCACTGTTTTTGAATGAACAGGGCTTCGATCGCCCGTGCATAGTAGACGGCCAAGGCAAGACACTGGCTGTGATCGTATTCATTGGGCCCGGAAATATCCACTGCACCAAGCAGGGTCCCATTGAAATCAAAGATCGGGGCAGCCGAACAGGTCCAGTTGTGATGACTTTCACAAAAATGCTCCAGGCCAACGACGCGTTGGGGGAGTCCGCTGGTGATGGACAAGCCGATCGCATTGGTCCCGACGCTTTTCTCGCTCCAGTTGGCTTCCGGGCCAAAATCTATGGAATCGGCCATGCTCAACGTTTTATAGGAGCCTATGGTGGCTGTCAGGTACCCATAGCGATCACTGATGGTAAACAGCAGGCCTTTTTCTTCAAGATAAGCGGAGAGATCACGGGGCGTGTTCTTGACCACATCGCGCAGGAATTGATGTTCCGCATCAAGAGCAGCATCGGGGCAGAAATCGGTGCATTTTTTGCGGCCAGGGTCGACCCCCATTTGCAGGCATCGCTTCCAGGAATCGGTGACACTGGTTTTGATATACTCCTGGTTGAGTTTTTTGCTGTTCACAAATTGGCGCCAAACCGATTTTTCAAGTTCATGTTCCAATCCACTTGGGAATGCTCCGGGGAAAAATTGGGGGGTCACCACAATTTTGTCTTTACGTGCATTGGTGATGGAAAACTTATTTTTGTTGCGAACAAGCTCGTGCATACCTTTCTGAGTCCCTAAATCAACGTGAGCGGTTAATCCTAGTGGTACTGCAAAACTACTTGTGACTTAAAAATCTGTTAAAATTTAATTAATTCAATGGTGAATTATTAATATAATGAATTTAATATTATTTGTTGTGAATGTATAGAGGTCGAATTCTCTGTAAAAAAGATCCCTGTGCTCGACTACTCATAGGGTCGATACAATATGTCACATGAAAACAAATATATAAAAAACATCTGCTGTATCAACATTAAGCATCCAGATTTTCTCTGATTGCTCATTGTCAACCCGATCGTTCCATTATTGAACAGCTCTATTGCACATCCCTTTCGATCAATACAATCTGAAGCGAGCAACTTTCCGAAAATACTTTATGTATGGAGTGTTCGATTTTTGAACACTTCTACATGTACACTTTTCCTTTTTGCGGTCAGTTCAATCCTTGAGCGTACCTTTTACAGAGTCCATATTCAATCGAAACTGTATTTTAACAAGATATGCATGCAAAACAAAGTGAAAAATAATTGAAAGAAAACCGCCGTAGAATGCCGTCTCTGTCTGGCCTGCTTTTTGCTTTTTCCGATACAGGCAAAATTTTGCATGAATAAGCCAGTTGGAAACAAGGAGTTGCGGATCCGGAAGGATCCTGACTCGACCGATTCAGAAAACGGAGGCAGATACTGTGGCAACAGACATTCTAATGCCCAAATGGGGCCTGACCATGAAGGAAGGGAAACTTTCCAAATGGTTGAAAAACGAAGGTGAGAGCGTCAAGGCCGGCGAACCCATCTTTGAAGTGGAAACCGATAAGATCACCAATACGGTTGAGGCCGCAGGTGATGGTGTCCTGTTCAAAATACTTGTAGGAGCCGGCGAAACCGTTGCGGTCAAGACCGTGGTCGGTGTCCTGGCTGCAGCCGGTGAGACCCCGGAAGTTCAAGCGGCTGGTGGTGAAACGGCCCCGGTGAAAAGCGAGACCGCCTCAACCCAGACGGAAACCCCAAAAAAAGCGAAAACCCAAGGCTTTGTCCTGGCATCTCCCATTGCGCGCCGTCTGGCCAAGGAGAAGGACATCGACCTTGGCGATGTCACCGGAACCGGCCCTGGCGGGCGGGTCACCGAGAAGGACGTGCTTGCCTATACGCCGGCGCCCGATGAGTACGACGCCTACAACGCTGCGCCCAGCGCCATGGACTTTGCGCGTAAAAACGGCATCGACCTCTCCGAGATCACGGGTTCGGGCGAAGGCGGCAAGATCCTCAAGGTCGATATTCTTCGCGCCATGCAGCCCGCCTCTGCCAAGGCCAAAGCCAGTAGCAGCGACAGCGTCAAACCAGAAATCATTCCCTTCAGCGGCATGCGCAAGATCATCGCCGACAACATGATGGCCAGCCTGCACAACATGGCGCAGCTGACGGTCTTTGTTGAATGCGATGTAACCGAGATGACCGCCTTTCGTGATCGGGTGCGCGCCAAATACGCCAAAAAGTCCGATATTCCCCGAGTTTCCTACAACGATATCATCGCCCTTGCGGTCAGCCGCACCCTGATGAAATTCCCCTACATGAACTCCTGGCTCACCGATGAGGGCATTGTCCGCCACAAGACGGTCAATCTCGGTATCGCCGTTGCCCTGGACAACGGTCTGGTGGTGCCGCATGTCAAGGGAGCCGAGAAGAAATCCCTGACCGAATTGGCGGTGGAGATTCGTGAAGTGGCCGAGAAGGCAAGAAAAGGCGGCCTGACCATGGACGAGCTCCAGGGCGGCACCTTTACCATCACCAATGTGAGCATGCTCGGTGTGGACGGATTCACCCCCATCATCAACCCACCCGAGGTTGGTATCTTGGGCGTTGGCCGCGCGGTCAAGCGCCCGGCTATCGGTCCTGACGGGAACATCGAACCCCGGACAATGATGACCCTCAGCCTCACCTTTGATCACCGTGTTGCCGATGGTGCACCTGCGATGACCTTCCTGCGGGCTTTGGCCGACTGCCTGGAAGATCCCGCCATGATCCTCGCCTGAGAGAGCGGCCAGGACCATGGCACTGAAACGCTATATCGTTGAGTTGGGGTTCGGTGTGGATCTTCACGGCATGGATATGACCAAGGCAGCCTGTCGTGCCGTACGCGACGCGGTCGGACGGAGCTGTCTCTGCGGTCTGGTGGAGATCCTTGATCGAGATGACTTTACCGGGGTGGTGGTTGAGGTCACGGTGGCCTGTCCCTTTCCCGATCAGGTCGATGCGACCAAGGTCCTGGCAGAACTCCCGGTTGGCGTTCCCAAATTGAAGGCTGTCCTGGGGGGCATGGTGACGGACGGGCTCTGTGTCAACGCCTTTGGCACGGACTGCGCCTCTATCCTCGTGGCCAATGCCTCGGTCACCGTCTCAGTGGAGATGGACTGAGGGTGTCACCACTGCTGCTGAGCCAAAAACAAGTGAAAATACGTAAAATATCAAGTCATGAGCAACCAAGGAGGAAGTGATGACGATCAATAAGAAAACGATGATCCAGATGTATACAACCATGTTCCGGATCCGTCAGTTTGAATCCAAACTGCAGGAGTTCTTCGCTGCAGGCAAAATCCCCGGCTTTGTCCATCTCTACCTGGGCGAGGAGGCGGTTGCCGCCGGCACCTGCGCCGTCCTGCGCAAGGAAGATTATATCACCAGTACCCATCGCGGACACGGTCACCTCATTGCCAAGGGCGGCGACCTCAAGAAGATGATGGCGGAAATCTACGGTAAGTCCACCGGCTACTGCAAAGGCAAGGGAGGTTCCATGCACATTGCCGATGTCGATCTGGGCATTCTCGGTGCCAACGGTATTGTCGGTGGCGGTGGCCCCATTGCCGCCGGGGCCGGCATGGCCATTCAGTATCGTGGAGAGGATCGGGTGGCGGTCTGCTTCTTCGGTGACGGCGCCTCCAATCAGGGCACCACCCAGGAGGCGCTCAATCTGGCCTCCGCCTGGAATCTTCCGGTCGTCTTCGTCAATGAAAACAACGGATACGGCATTTCCTGCCCGATCACCAAGTCCATGGCGATCACCGACATCGCCGACCGCGCAGCCGGGTACGACATGCCTGGCGTCATTGTCGATGGCAACGATGTGGTCGCGGTCTTTGAAGCTATCACTGCCGCTGTCGAGCGGGCGCGCAAGGGTGAGGGGCCGTCTCTGGTTGAGTGCAAAACCTATCGCTGGCGCGGACACTTCGAAGGCGATGCCTGCGTCTACCGGAAAAAAGACGAGTTGGACGAGTGGGTCAAAAAAGATCCGATCCCCCGTTTTGCCAAAAAGCTCGTGGATGACGGCGTGCTCACCAAGAAGGAACTCGACAAGCTCCAGGCCGATATCGATAAGGAACTGCAGGAGGCGATCACCTTTGCCGAGGAGAGCCCGCTGCCAAAACCTGCCGATATGTTTGACGATGTTTATGCCTAATCGGTCAAAGAGCTGCGATATAACAATAGATTAAACCTTTGCGACATATACTTTTCTGGAGGAATACATGGCACAAAAAACATACATGCAGGCGCTGAACGACGCTTTGCGCGAAGAGATGGAACGCGATCCGAACGTGCTGATCTTTGGCGAGGACGTCGGCCAGTTCGGTGGTTGCTTCGGCGTGACCAAGGGGCTGTACGAGCAGTTTGGCGAGCGCAGGGTCCGTGATACCCCCATCACCGAGAGCGCCATCATTGGTGCCGCCACTGGTGCGGCCGCGGCTGGTCTGCGTCCGGTCTGCGAATTGATGTTTGTCGACTTTATCGGCGTCTGCATGGACCAGTTGTTCAACCAGGCCGCCAAAATGCGCTACATGTTCGGCGGCAAGACCACCATTCCCATGGTGATCAGAGCCCCCCAGGGCGCGGGAATTGGTGCCGCCGCCCAGCATTCCCAGTCCCTCGAGGCCTGGTTCATGCACATTCCCGGTCTGAAGGTCGCCATCCCCGCAACCCCTGAGGATGCCTATGGCCTGTTGTTGACCGCCATCCGCGACGACAATCCCGTTGTCTTTTTGGAGCACAAAAGCCTCTACGGCGTCGAAGGCGAGGTCCCTGAGAATGCCGGCCCCATACCCTTTGGCAAGGCCAAGGTTTGCAAGGAAGGCACCGATGTGACCATCGTCGCCCTTTCGAAGATGGTGTACTCCGCCCTGGAGGCTGCCGAGACCCTGGCTGCCAAGGGGATTAGCGCCGAGGTCATCGACCCGCGCACCGTCTCTCCCCTGGATATGGAAACTATCCTCACCTCGGTCAAGAAGACCCACAGCCTGGTGGTGGCCCATGAGGCGGTGAAGACAGGCGGAGCAGGGGCGGAGATAGCCGCCGAAGTTGCCGAGGCGGCCATCGATTACCTCGATACACCGATCATCCGTGTTGGCGCTCCCTTTACCCCGGTTCCGTTCTCGCCCCCGTTGGAGGAGGCCTTTATCCCCGGTGCCGAGGACATTGTGGCCGCGGTCGAGAAAATCCGCGGTTAAACCAACTTGATAAAACAACTATCGGTATGAAAACAGTCGGTATCATCGCAAACCCAATTTCAGGCAAAGATATACGCCGGCTCGTCGCCCACGGCAGTGTATTCGACAATCAGGAAAAAGTGCGCATAGTTCGACGCCTTTTGGTGGGGCTGGCTGCGGCAGGAATTGAACGGGTCATCTATATGCCCGATTACTATGCCATTGTTCAGCGAGCGCACAAAGGGGTCCATTCCCCCATTGAGATTGCCTCAGCCCCGATGTGCGCGGAAAATACGCAACAGGACTCAACCAAGGCCGCCCAACTGATGGTCGATGCCGGAGTCGGCTGTATCTTTGTTCTGGGAGGTGACGGCACCAGCAGGGCCGTGGCCAAAGGGAATGCGGTGGTCCCGATTTTGCCTCTTTCCACAGGGACCAATAATGTCTTCCCCTTCATGATCGAGGCAACCATCGCCGGTCTTGCCGGAGGCCTGATCGCCTCCGGCAAGATCAGCATGGGTGAGGGTTGCTTTCGTTCACCCATGCTCGAGGTGCTGGATGGAGAAAATCAGGTGCTTGATATCGCCCTGGTGGATGCCGCCGTCCAGCTCAACACCTTTGTCGGATCAAAGGCGATCTGGAGTATGGAGCAGATTACCGAGATCTTTCTGACCCGCTGTCGTCCGGACAGTATCGGCCTCTCCGCCATAGGCGGCCAGCTGCACACCATCACCCCCCAGGAACTTCAGGGGCTGCATCTGGTCTTGGGTGAGGGGGGTAAGTCCGTTTTGGCCCCCATTGCCCCTGGTCTGATGCAAACCGTTGCCATCCAAAAGGAACATCCCCTTGGGGTGGGACAGAGCATGGTGATCGACGAATCGCCCTGTGTCATTGCCCTGGACGGGGAGCGTGAGGTCGAAGTGAAGCGGGGCGCGCATGTTGTCATCCGATTTTCAGAAAAGGGCCCGTTGGTGGTGGATGTATCCAAGGTGATGGCGCTTGCGCAGAAGGCCGAGCTTTTTGTCCGATAATAGAACGAGAGAACGACCAAGAGCCTTTACGTCTGATAGTTTTTCACCAAGAGAGAGGAGTATCAATGGCAGATATAGTCAAAGCAGCATTTGTTTTTGTCGCACCGGAAGCTGACCCGACCGTTCATCGGCATTGGATAAAGACACCTGTGATTCATCTGTTGACCGTTGGGGTGGGAAGTTATGCCCAGGCCGTTACCCTCTGCAAGGAACTCGTGGAAAGAGAAGGGGTTAAGGCCATTGAACTGTGCGCAGGTTTCGGCAATAGCGGTGTTGCCCGTATTGCCGAAGCAGTTGGCCCGAATGTCGTTGTCGGTGTGGTTCGTTTCGACCACCATCCGGCCCTTGGTAATGTCAGTGGTGATACAATCTTTTCTTAATTACTATTCTTAAGTGCGAGAGGGAGTAAGCATGAAAGCAGCAAAATGGTACGGCAAGAAGGATATACGTATTGAAGAAGTGCCCGTTCCCCCGGCTCCGAAGCCTGGCGAGGTCCAGGTCAAGGTGGCCTGGTGCGGGATCTGCGGATCCGATCTGCATGAATACCTGGCAGGCCCGATTTTCATCCCCATCGAGCCTCATCCCCTGACCGGTGTCAAGGCGCCGCTCATTCTCGGGCATGAGTTTTCCGGCGAGGTTGTCGCGGTGGGCGAGGGCGTGGAGACGGTCAAGGTGGGCGACATCGTTGCTCCCGATGCCTGCCAGCACTGCGGTGTCTGCGTCACCTGTCGCGAAGGTCGCTACAACGTCTGCGAGAAACTGGCCTTTACCGGGCTGATGGCGGAGGGGGCTTTTGCCGAACTGGTCAATGTCCCGGCTGAGCTTTGCTACGTGCTGCCCAAGGGATTCGATCTGGAGGCGGCCTCTCTGATCGAGCCACTCGCCACCGGCTTCAAGGCCGTACGCCTGGCAGACTCCCTGCTTGGCCAGACCGTCGTTGTCATTGGCGCCGGCACGATCGGCCTGGGAACGATCATGTGCGCCAAGGCGGCAGGTGCCTCCACGGTGTTCAGTATCGAGACCGCTGCTGCCCGTAAGGAGTTGGCCAAGGAGTGCGGGGCGGATATTATTCTTGATCCCAAGGAATGCGACGTCGTGGCCGAGATCAAGAAGCTGACCAAGGGCTCAGGTGCCGATGTCAGTTTTGAATGCGTCGGCCACAAGACCACCGGACCATTGGCCATTGATGTTATCCGCAATCATGGCAAGGCGGTCATTGTTGGCATCTTTGAGGAGCCCAGCTCCTTTAACTTCTTTAGTCTCAGCGGCACCGATAAGGTGGTGATCGGCACCCTGGCCTATACCATCGATGATTTCCAAGGAGTGGCCAACCTGCTGGCCAGCGGCCAGATCAAGGCGGAACCGCTCATTACCGGAAAGATCAAACTCAATGATATTGTCGAGAAAGGCTTTGAAGAGTTGGTCAACAACAAGGCGACCAACATCAAAATCATCGTCAGCCCCACCTGAGTTTCTTCTGATTATAACCGTTGCCCGAACGAAAAAGGCCGCCCGATATGGGTGGCCTTTTTCGTTTGTATTTCCCGGCAGTCGAAATACGTTTACCTCGTACAGAGACTCGGATCAACCAAACAGATCTTCCAAGGCCTCGTAGACGTAGGACATGTACATCAATTTTGGCGAGCCGCCCATGGCAACAGCCATGAATGCTGCCTGGAGGATCTCATCCCTGCTGGCGCCCATGGAGGCCGCGGCCTCGACATGGATGGCTACGCACATCTCGCATTGCGACATGACTGCACAGGCCACCAACACTAATTCCATTTGTTTATGGTCCAGTGCATCAATGGCGGCCATCTCCTTGGTGAATTCAAGGTATTTGCCGTACTGCTTGGGCGAGTACTTTGCGAGGTAGGCCAGTGCTTGTCCTGCTTTTTCAGATGAGTTCATACATACTCCTCTTTTGATTGTTTTCTGAGAGTGGATCGATCAACGACCACCGCAAGGGTGGCTGTTCCATTCCAATTGGCATTTCCTTATCTAAATAAGCAATTTACATACCTGACATAGTGGTTGAATAAAGGAACATTGTGGTGGGTAGAGCCTTGGATACTTGGCGTGGCTACATGTATCTATCCGGCTGGAATTACAATCAATTAACGGTGAGCTGTCGGCTCGGTTTATTGAGGGGCGAATCTGCAGGACCATCGGTTGTTCTCAAGCGACTGAAGGCGAGGTAGAGATCTCTTGATCAGGAGATTTGTTCAAGAATATCGAGGCTGGTAAGAAGCGATTATTGCCTGAATAGGCAAGAGGAGATGCGGTTGTTCCAATGGTGAACAGGTTGTTTTGTCGGGCTGTTCAACAATCGAACAGGGGAAATGACCCCGAGTCCGATGAAGGCGCGAGGGCGGTCGAGGAGAACGTTTGCTTGAGAAGGGGGGCCTGAGAACACACCTTCCTTGTCAGAGATTGGAGCTGAGTAAAAAATGAGACAAAGGGAGAACGGATAAAGAAAAACTCCACTTAAATTTCGAACATCTGCTTGTCGTGTTCAAGGACGATGGTTGGAACCTGAGGAAGTTCATAACGTCGCCTGCTTTTCTCCACCAGCAAGGCAAGACGCATGGTGTCCTGGTCGTGATGGGGCATGTGGTAAATGACGATGGTGCGCGGCCGAAAGATGGTGTTGATGATCTCCTGGCCAGTCGGATGATGATAAAAAAGCGGATTTACAAAAACCGCATCAAGACGCAACCCGGTCAGAGCAGGCGCATAGTATTCACGGACAGTGTCTCCATCCCCGGTAAAGAGCAGGTTTTTGTTGCCAAGATGAAGCACGAAGCAGTCGTTTGCAACATGCTGATATTGTGGCCCCATGTGTCTGGCGCCAATGGCGGTCACGGACACATCGTCAGTGAGTTCAATGGACTGTCCAGCTCCAGGACTCAATTCCAACGACCACAAGGAAATTTCTTTTCTGCGGATATGGTTGAGGAGCAGGGCGAGTCCAGGCGATGGTTTGTCGCAGTTGGGTAGAACAATCCCTTGTATCCTGCGGGCGTGGATCAGTTCGGTGACATAGATCGGGGAAAAATGGTCGGGATGCTCATGGGTAAAAAGCAGGTAGTCCAGATGGGTGAAGACGCCTGTGGATTGACGCATTTCCATGAGATCGGATCGGCTGACCCGTGGAAAAATGTGTCCTGGTTCGTGGTGCACTCCATCCACAAGCAGGCCAATGCCAGCGTACTCGACCAGCACGCCGGCATTGGCGATCAGGGTTATATGTATGTTGTTCTCCATCGGTTTGCACGTCGGTGTCCGCGCAGGCGCCCCACGCCTGCCGGTTCAGTCTGTATTGAATTACCTCGAGAGAGCCGCAAAGCTCTCCGCCGCATGGTAGGAGCTGCGGACCAAGGGACCTGCCACAACCTGTTTGAAACCGAGTTCCTCACCCTTCTGCGCCAACATGGCAAAGGTGTCGGGATGAATATAGGCCACCAGAGGATGGTGCCGGGGAGAGGGCCGCAAATACTGGCCCATGGTCAGAATCTGGCATCCGTGTTCGACCAGATCCTCCATGACTGCAATCACCTCCTCCTCGCTCTCCCCCAGGCCGAGCATCAGACCGGACTTGGTGGAGATCCGTCGATCGGGTCGACTGGTGGCCACGCGATGCAATAGCTGAAGTGATTGTCTGTAGTTGGCTCCGGGACGAACGGACCCGTAGATCCTGGGCACGGTTTCGATATTATGGTTGATGACCTCGGGCATGGCTGCAATCACCTGGGCAAGGGGAGCGGCCTCACCCCTGAAATCGGGAATGAGGACCTCGATCGTGGCCTGCGGGGTTGACCGTTGAATTGCCTCGATAGTGGCGGCAAACTGACCGGCACCGCCATCGGGGAGATCATCCCGGGTGACCGAGGTGATCACCACATGTTTGAGCCCCAGTTGCTTGGCGGTCAGGGCAACCATCTCCGGTTCGTTCGAGTCCGGAGGCCCGGGGCGACCATGGTTGATCGCGCAGAAGGCACAGTTGCGGGTACAGATATCGCCCAAAATCATGAAGGTGCATGTTTTATGGGCAAAGCACTCGCCGATATTGGGGCATTGGGCACTCTCACAGACCGAATGGAGATGTCCCCGATCCAGGAGAGCCTGGATCCGATCCATGTCGTTTGCATTGGGGGCTGGCAGAACCAGCCAGTCAGGCCGTTTCACAGGCGTCCTCCTCGATGAGTTCTTCCAAATGCGCTGATTGGAGCGACATCTGGAAAATTTGGCTGAATTGTCGACGCATTTCATGGCGAACAGCGCTCATGTCAATGGGTTTTCGTAGGATCTGCTCCATCGAGGTGACCCGATGGTTGGCGATTCCACAGGGAACGATGAAGCTGAAATGTCGCAGATCAGGGCATACGTTGAGGGAGATGCCATGCATGGTGGTCCATTTGCGAACGGCGATGCCCATGGCCCCGATTTTGGCATCATTGACCCAGGCTCCGGGATATTTTGCCTTTCGTCCCGCCTGAATACCGAATTGATGCACCGTTTGAATCATGACTTCTTCCATTCTGCGAGCATAAGCATGGAGGTCACGATGTTCGCCGGTCAGGGCGAGGATGGGATAACAGACCAACTGCCCTGGTCCGTGATAGGTGATATTTCCTCCCCTTGAGGTGTTGTGTACCGAAATTCCGTTGTTTTTTAACGAATCCGGAGCGACCAGTAAGTTTTGATAACCGCCACCGCTGCCAATGGTTATGCAGGGGGTGTGTTCGAGCAGGATGACCACATCGGGAATTTCATCCCGTTGCCTTTTTTGCTGCAGCCTGTCCTGCACCCGTATCATGTGTTGATAGTCTTGGCGGGGTAATTCCAGCCAAAGAGCATTTTGAAGGGATTGCATCTCGCGAATTTTTGCTGGGGTGATCGGAATGAGTACAGAATCTGCTCATATTTAAGCAAAATGAATACCAAACAGGGCATTATCGATAGCTCGATTACAAACAGGAGGATGCTCGTCGATCAGGTTCGGGGGGCGGAAAGGAGTTCCTGAATTTTGGCGCCCAGTGTTGTGCGCGTGAACGGTTTTTCGAGAAAAGGGTCCTTGTCGTGGGAAACCAGGTTGGCACTGTAACCGGAGATGAAAAGGCAGCGGATCTTCGGCTGCAGCTGCTGCAGCCGATGGGCCAGGTCCTTGCCGTTCCTCCCCGGCATGACCACGTCGGTGATCAACAAATCAATAGCGTTGTCGGTCTGCTGGGCAATTTGCAAGGCTTCCTCGGCATTGGCCGCCGCTTTTACCGTATAGCCCAAATGTTCCAGCATGGAGGCCGTCATGTCGAGCAGGGCCTGCTCGTCTTCGACCAGGAGAATTGTCCCTTGTCCCCGGTAGGAACCTATCCGATCTTCGTTTTGTCTGTCCTGGGGTTTTGTTCCTCCATAACGGGGAATATGGAGGCGAAAGGTCGTGCCTCGGCCGGGCTCGCTGTAGAGGTTGATAAACCCGCTGTTTTGGCTGACAATGCCGCTGACCATGGCGAGACCCAGTCCAGTTCCCTGGCCGATATCCTTGGTGGTGAAAAACGGTTCAAAGGCTCGTTCCTGGGTCAGCTGGTCCATGCCGCAGCCGTTGTCACTGAAAGTGATCTGGACGTATTCTCTCGGTGAAGAGCCCGGATGCAGGACCGCAATATCTTGGTCAAAGGTGATATTGGCGGTTGCAATGATGATCTTTCCATGATTGCCAAGGGCATCTCTGGCATTGATGCAGAGGTTGGCCAGAACCTGGGTGACCTGGGTGGGATCGAGACGAACAGCCCACAGTGCATCGCCCGGCTGCCAGACGAGTTCGATATTTTCGCCGATGAGACGACGGATCATCGCCAGCAGAACCGAGATCGTCTGATTGAGCTCCAACACCTTGGGGGCAATGGGCTGCTTGCGGGCAAAGGCGAGTAACTGTTTGGTCAAGTCCGCAGAACGATTGGCTGCATCGAGAACCTGTTCCAGGTTATGAGCCAATTTGTGGTCCGGTCCCAAGGCGTTGAGCACCATCTCCGTATGACCGATAATCACTCCGAGCATATTGTTGAAATCGTGGGCCACCCCACCGGCAAGCCGGCCGACTGATTCCAGTTTTTGCGCTTGCTGCAGTTGTCCACGGAGTTTTTCCCGCTCCTCCTCAGCCTGTTTGCGTTTGGTAATATCCGTGCCAAAGGAAAAGATTTCCGTGATCTGCCCCTGCTGGTCGTGAATCACCCTGTTTTTCCAGTGGACCCAAACCAACTCGCCGTTTTTGGTTTTGTTCTCGTTGATATTTTCAAAAAGGGGCGCTGTTTCCCTGTATGCGGCTGAGACGAGGGGATGGAGGTCCTGTCCGTGTGAATCACAGGAGGGAACTATGGTCTCCTCCAGACTTTTACCGAGCAACTCGTCCGCTTGATAACCAAAAAACTCCAGGGAGTAATCGTTAACAAAGGTAATGATGCCCTGGGCGTCGCATTTCAATATGATAACCGCCGCGCTTTGCACCAGTTCCCGGTAGCGTTCCTCACTTTCACGAAGCGCCAACTCTGCCTGGCGGATGCGGGTGATATCCGCAGTCGCCGTTAAGATAACGGGTTTACCGTCCCAATCGATCAGGGTACTGGCTTGGAGCACGTGCAAGACCCTGTTGGGCCGCAGGGAGATGGTAATTTCCAACCCGGAGATAGATCCCTTGTCGTGCAGTACCTGCTTGATGGTGCGCACAGCCTCCTTCTCCATGAGCACGCCGGCTTCCTGGCTGGTATTGCCAAGCGCCATTTCGGCGGAAATACCGGTTTCGAGGGTGAAGGCCCTGTTGACCATGAGATAGCGTCCGTCTTGATCGTTGACCACGCAGGCAAAGGGGGCCAAATCAAAAAGTGCACGGAATCTTCTCACCGCCTGGCGGGCCTCGGTCTGCAGTGTTTTTTGCCGTAAGAGCAGCCGAAACAGCCAGGCGATCAACAGGCCTTCAAGAGCGATGAAACCAAGACCTGCGGAAACGTATTTGCCGCGACCTCGCCAGAAATCCTCTGGTTGATTGAAAAAACGGATCTCTTCCTCAGGCACCCCGGCAGCATTGACGATGCTCTTCTTCGAGATATTCCACCGGCGGCTCTGTTGATCGTCGATCATCACCCGGTTACGGATCTCCGTCACCTGGGGAATGGGGGATGAATTTTTCTTTGCCCAAATACGTTTGGTCAATTCTGCAGCAGCTGCTCCCTGGTCATAGCCGCTGTTCACTTTCCCCCCTAAAACACCGAGCCCCATATAGACGTCATTATGGACAAAGATTGGGCAGGGGGCGGATTTTGAAAGTTGCGGTATCAGGGCTTCGATATTGATGGTGTTACCAAACTTGTCGACAAAAAAATCCGAATGATAAAGAATGGTGTGGGGCGGGAGATGTGCTATTGATTCAAGCAGTTGATCTAACTCAAGCCCCTCTCCGCTCGGGTCGAGAAAAATAAACTGCTGGTTAAAGCGGCCGGAACGGGAGAGTTGTTGCAGTGTTGCCCTGTTGGCCGTACCTGTGGTCGTCGGGTCGGTGATAACGGCGATGTGTTTTGTTTGCGGCATGAGGCGCAAAGCAAAGTCTATACCTGCCTCGGGATCGATGATCTCAAGAATGCCGTTGATGTGAGAGGTGTTGTCGAGCATTCCGGGCGTCAGGGCATTGACCCCGCAGAAAACAATGGGTGTATCGGGAAAGAGCTCTTTGTTGAACTTGAGGAGGAAACGTAGGGCATCATCATCAAGGGAAAGGATGGTATCAAAACGGGTATTTTTGAACTTTTTGGCAAAAAGATTGGCCAAAAGGTTGATATAGGTCTCGCCCTGCACTCTCTTACTGTCCATGTATTCAAGAGAAAATTGCGTTTCCCGGGGCAAATGTTCACGAATGCCTCGCACCTCCTCATCGGAAAATCGCATTCCGGAATGGTAGGAGTTGAGAATAAGGACCCGTTTGGGCTGGGGAGCAGCCAGAGCAGGGGTTGCAAGAGGCGCCGCAACTGCCGTTTGGGGGTGGGCGTGGAGCAGGGGCGCACAAGGAGAACAGAAGAGCAGAACGAGACACAGCAAGGACGCACAAACAACGCGGTGGAGGAGAGGCTGCTGAGGTGCCAGAATTTTGATCATGCGTTATATGTACCGGTCTGTAAAGATTGATGAAAAAGGGAGGAGAGCTACAAGGTTTATCCCCTTGAGCTACCTAATTCCCTGTTTACAGCCAGCCCCTCTTTTTAAAGAGGGTCAACAATCCCGCTGGAATACAAAAAAACAAGCCCCAAAGCACGAAGTAAGCCCATTTCCAGTGCAGTTCGGGCATGTAATCGAAATTCATTCCATAGACCCCGACCAAAAAAGTCAGGGGGATGAAGATGGTGGCGAACACGGTCATCACCTTCATGATCTCATTCATCCGGTTGGAAACGCTGGTGAGATAAATATCAAGCATACCATTAATAAGGTCACGATACGTATCCAAAATATCGATGACGCGAAGACTGTGGTCGAACACGTCGCGGAAGTAGGGCAGGGTCCGTGGTTGCAATAGGGGGGATTCGCTGCGTTGAATGGAGAGCAGGACCTCGCGGACCGGGGTTATGGACTTGCGGATAAAAACCAGTTCCCGTTTGAGGGTCTGAATGGTGGAAAAAATGTGGGTTTGTGGTTTGGCTAACAACTCCAGCTCGATATTTTCAATGGTATCCTCGAGCGTGTCGGTGAGGACAAAATAGTTGTCCACCACCAAATCGAGAATGGCATAGGCGAGGTAGTCGGTGCCAAGGCTGCGAATACGGCCTGTGGGCGCATTGAGGCGCTGTTTGACCCCATCAAAGAGGAGATCCGCCTGTTCGCGGAAGGTGAAGACCATGTCCGCAAAGAGCAGGAGACTGACCTGCTCGTGGAGGACATTCAAGTCTTGACCGTTGCGCAGGGTTTTGATCACAATGAAGAGGCAGCTGTCGTATTCCTCAAATTTTGGACGCTGGTGGATATTGAGAATGTCCTCGAGAACAAGCGGATGCACTGCAAGTTGGCTGCCGAGTGCAGCAACCATTTCCACCAGGTCGAGCCCTTCACATTGGATCCACAGCCGTTGCCCCTCCCCGCGATGAGCCAGAACCTCTTCCAGGTTTTGAATCTCGATATCCTCGCATCGGTCAACATTGTAGCGCGTCAGGGTGATCCGCCCAGATTGTGCCGGCGAAGGGCCGACGTGGACTAAGGTCCCCGGCGGCAATCCGGCTTTTTCCGAGGGCAGAGTCAATGAATGTGCCATAGCGATAGTGATTTCACCCCCTTTTCTTTGAAGACAAAAGAAATTTGGCCTCAATATAATCAGCGATCGCCTGCCCCTGGTCCAGAGTGAAGTGACGGAGGTTGCCATGGGGATGGTCGCTTGCAAGTGCCTCTACCCCGCTCACCTGTTGATGAATCCAAGGGGCCTGCGGATCGCGCCGAACTTCTATTTTGGCGACATTTCTTGCGCCTTTGAATCCTTCAGCAACGATAATGTCCATATCAGGGAACAATGTCTGGGCGAAATCGATGAGTTCGGCCTGAATCGGTTTTCGTTGAATGATCAGCTGATCAGGGGCCATCAGAGCAATGGCATCAACACCTGATTGTTTGTACAGCGCTGTATCCGTCCCGGGTTGGTCGATGACAATACCCGTTTCCTTGGTGGATTTTATCACGGCCACCAAATAGCCCTTCTCCTTGAGATGGAGAACGACCTGTCTGCAAAGGGTGGTTTTCCCGGAATCGTGCCATCCTACAAAACTGATAATCGGGGGCATAAAATTTCCTTACTGTCGTACGAGAGAAGCAATGGGGACAATTGAAATGAATCTTTTGCCAAAATGACTTTGCACTTTAGAGCAAGTGTTATTATTCCTTTTCAATAAAAGCTACAAGATTGTCGTTCTCGGACAAACAAGGAGAACGACTTTCGCGTTTTGTGGCCGGCCTCTTGATGAAGCATCGACTATCTTTTCAAAATGATCCAGGAGACATTCAAGGTTTTTTTCCCACATCAAGACTGCTACCTCTGGGCTGCCGGATTCTTTTTTGTATCCCCCTTGGCGGATGGTAGACAAGCATTGAACAGCCGTCTTTGAGACGACCTGAGCAATGCTCATCACCTTTCTCGAGCAAAAGGAGCGACAATGAAAAATGGAATCGTGATCAAAGTTGGCGTGGTGCTTGCGGTACTCGTCGCGCTCTTGACGGTTGGCGCGATAGTGACCGTGAAATCAATCGATACCAATCAGATCAAGGAGGTTTTGGCCGCCCAAGTTAAGAAGAGCACCGGCCGGGTTCTGGCGATCAACGGGCCGGTGGAAATCCAACTCGGGCTGGTCCCCAGGGTGGTGGTCAGCGACGTCAGCCTCTCCAACCCTCCGGGGTCTACACGGCCGGAAATGGTAACACTCAAGCGATTTGAGATGGAGATCGCCATTGTCCCTTTGCTTAAAAAACAGGTGATGGTGAATCGTTTGATCCTCACCCAACCGGACCTTGTTGTTGAAACCGATCCCAAAGGATCTGGGAATTTGGATTTTACCGCTCCTGAGGTGGTCAAAGAAGAGGCAAAGCCTGCTGGTGGGGAAACGGTTGCCAGTGGGAGCAGTCTGAGTATCGCCTTTAACGAATTGAAGATCGACCAGGGAAAATTTACCTTGTATGACCGCGCGACGAAGAAGACTGAGCAGATTAATATTGATTCGCTCAGTTTCGTGCCGGATAAAAAAGATCCCGCCCTGCTGGATCTGCGCCTTGTGACCACGGTTCGCGGTCAGAAGATCGAGCTTGGCGGCACCCTCGGCGGCGTTGATACGGTCCTTGCCGGAAAACCATGGCCCCTTCAGCTCAAAGCCCTTGTTCCAGGGGCAACTCTTGAGGCGCAGGGAACGGTTGCCGATTTGCAGGCCGCACAAGGCATCAATATCCACCTCTCGGCCCAGGGCAAGGAGCTGGCAGATGTCGTTCGATTGGCCGGGGAGCAGGCTCCCAAGTTGCCTGATTCGATCGGACCGTTTTTCCTTGCCGCCGATCTCAGTGAGAGCGGCAATCAGTTCTTTTTGAAGAATATCATCCTGAAATTTGGCAAAAAAGAGCTGGTCGAGATTGAGGCGCAGGGGGCGATATCGGATCTCGCCGGCAAGATCAGCCCTGATCTGAAACTGCAGGTCGAAAGCACCGATCCGGCTGCACTGGCTCCACTTGCCGGGGCAGATATTCCGCTCAAGGGGCCGTTCGCTCTCGCCACGCAGGTTAAAGGCACCGGTAACACCTGGAGTCTTTCCGGGTTGAACATGACTGCCAACAAGAGTGATCTTGCAGGAAATGCGCAGGTGCAGCTCGGTAAACGACCGGTGATAACCGGGCAGTTGAAGGCAACCACGATAAACCTTGCTGATTTTACGGTAAAGACCTCATCAAAAGGCCAAGACCAAGATGGGGCTGCAGGCAAAAAAGCCGGGGCCAAAAACGACGGCCGTCTCTTCTCCGATGCACTGTTGCCGCATTCCGTACCCAAGGCGGTCGATGTCGATGTGAAACTGCAGGTGGGCACACTGATTCTTGACCCACAACAGCTCAGTAATCTCCAGGTGTCGCTGAGTCTGAAAAACGGAGTGCTCGCCGTGGCACCATTCCATTTCGGTCTGGCGGGCGGTACCTTTGACGGAAAGGTTCAGCTGGACGGTTCCGCAAAAACACCGACTCTAACGATGCTGGTCGACGGGAAGGGCTTTGAGCTGGGGAAACTGCAGGAAAAAGGGGCACTTTCCGGAGGTAAAAGCGATCTCAAGGTCGATCTGAAGGGGAACGGTCACTCCGTTCGAACCCTCATGGCCTCGCTCAACGGTGAAACGGTGTTAAGCGTGGGCAGAGGGCGCCTGGCCAACAAGGCCGTCAACTGGGCCGCTGGAGATTTGCTCTTCCAGGTCCTGGGCAGCATCAATCCTTTTGCCAAAAGTGAAGACTACACCCAAATGAGCTGTGCTGCGGTCCGATTTGTCATCAACAATGGCATAGCCACCGCAAATAATGGCATTGCCATGCGCACCGACAAGGTAGACGTCATTGGTTCTGGCACCGTGAATCTGCGCAACGAACGACTTGATTTGGGGATAAAGCCCCATGCCCGGGGTGGGGTCGGGCTGTCCCTTTCAACGCCGCTGGCCGGACTGGTCCGGGTAAACGGCACCCTGGCCAAGCCCTCCATTGGGCTGGATGCCACCGGGTCCCTCAAGACAGCAGCGTCCATTGGCGCCGGTGTGGCTACAGGCGGGCTTTCAACCTTGGGTGAGGCCCTGGTGGGGAAGGTCGTTGCCGACAGTGATCCCTGTCAGGCCGCCTTGGGCAAGGCGAGTCCCAGCAAAACCGCGGTGCCACAGAAAAAGTCGGGGCAGAAGTCGTCTCCGGAAAAGCTGCTGCAGGGTATTTTCGGTAAATGAGCAGGTCCCGCGGCGCAACGAGTTATGTATTGATATTGCTTCTGTCGCTCAACCTCTGGCTGAATGCCTGTCCCGTGCAGGCCCAGCCCGAGGTGTCGCCCGAGGCAACACTGATCATCCGGCTCAAAGCTCTGGCATACCGGGCCTATTATGGGGTCAATGAGCCGGTCAACCTGGAACGGGCCCTGCAGCTCTACCGACAGGCGGCGGAACGGGGGGATGCGGAGGCACAGTACATCTATGGAGGCATGCTCTACCAGGGGCAAGGGACGGATGTCGACAAACGGGGCGCATTCAAATGGTTGATGCAGGCGGCCGAAGGAGGAAAAACAACGCCCGAGTCACTGGCTATCATCGGCACGATGTATCTGCGGGGCCTCACCGTACCGCAAAACTTCCTTGAAGCGAAAAAGTGGCTCAGTCGGGCAGCTGCCGGCAACAATATGGCGGCGCAGACCGACCTTGCCTACATGTATTTTCATGGTCTCGGAGGCGAGCTTGACTATGCCAAGGCTCTCTCTCTCTACGAAAAGGCTGCGTTCCAGGGAGAGCCTCTGGCCCAGGCCAACACCGGTCTGATGTATGCCACAGGGACGGGCACCAATATCGATCGTGCCAAGGGATATGCCTGGTACTCGCTTGCCGCCAGCCGGGGAAACACCACTGCTGCAATTCAGCGCAATGATCTCATGGCGGATATGTCCTGGGAAGAGCTCAATCAGGCCCAGGCCATCTCACTTGACCTCTACCGACGGGTGGAAAATATCAAGAAGCCCAAACCCATTGTCCCGGATAAGCCCCCTCAGCGGTAGGCGGTTCGGAATTCTCCCCGGTGATCAGACCCCGGGTTAGCGCGGTCTCAGTTACCGTGTCCTCGAAGCTGACCTGAAAGAAGTGCCCTGATCGCATGGACATCTTCACAGCTGTACAGGGCGTGGCGCAAGGTGGAGGCGCCGATGATGCCGCTGAGAAATTTGGCGGTATGGTTTTTGACCTTGAACAACACCTTGTCAAGGGGAAGAAACTGTTCGGCCAACTGTAAATATCGTTCAATCACCGGCATGCGTCCACCGAGCGTTGCCGGTTTTCCCTCGGGGCTGAACAGCCAGGGGTTGCCCAAGGCACCACGACCGACCATCACGCCATCACAACCGGTCTCCTCCATCATCGAGAGACCGTCTTCGTAGGAGAGGACATCGCCGTTACCGATGACCGGTATGGAAACCGCAGTCTTGACCGCCGCGATGACTGCCCGATCGGCCTTACCGCCAAATCCCTGTGACCAGGTCCGTCCATGGATGGTAAGAGCTCGCGCTCCGGCGGCCTCGGCCATTTGCGCAAATTCCGGGGCGTTGATGGTCTCATGAGTCCAGCCACTGCGGAATTTTACCGTTACCGGCAAGGAGGTGTTGGCGCACACCGCGCGAATGATCGCTGCAGCCCTCTCCGGATCCTTCATCAGTGCCGACCCGCATCCCTTTTTAATGACCTTGCGTACCGGACACCCCATATTGATATCGATGATATCAACCGGCATCCGCGAAACCATGGCCGCTGCCCGCCCCATGAATTCAGGCTCGCTGCCGAAAAGCTGGACCGCAAAGGGGCGCTCTTCTGGGACGGTTTCCAGCAGTTCGAAGGTGTTTTTTTGTTCATAGAGCAGGCCATGGCAGCTGATCATTTCCGAATAACAGAGTGCCGCCCCGTTTTCCTTGCACAAAAGTCGAAAGGGCAGGTCGGTATAACCGGCAAGGGGGGCCAGGAGGAGAGAGGAGGGGAGTTCAGCCGTGCCGATGGCCAGTGGTGGATAAAAAATCTGTCGATGCTCCATGGAGTATCAAGCGAAAAGGGCGTCGAGGAAGGCTCTGACGCCCGGAAGAAGAATATGTGGGTGGTTGCCGCAGACGGGAGACCAGCCTCAACAAAGGGGCAACAGCCCGGTTGAGGACGCCCCCCTCAGTGGATCGTCTGTTTGCGGATCTGCTTCAAGGTGCCGAGATAGATGATTTCCGACATATCCGCAATAATTTTTGTTAAGGCCTCGTTATCAGCAGCGGTGTTGGCAACCTGAACCGAATAATCGGCGGTATACAGTTTGTTGTTCTCTTCCCAGAGAATTTTACCGCTCTTGAGATCCTTGAGGGAGTAACGGACATAGAGCTTCACCTTGGTCACGGTTGCATCCGCATTGGTGTTCCAGGAAACCGTGGGCAAGTCAATGGCAAGAATTTCACCGGAGAGGGCATAGTCTGCACCGGATTTTTCTTTGCTCAGGTCTACGTTTGGGGCCTTTTGAAACCAACGGGCAAGTGACTGATAAATTTTCATATCCAGGTTCAGCTTGCTGGTCCGGTTTTTCCACGATGGCATATACACGACCCGATGCGGGCCCTCATAGACATGGGGAAAATAGTAGCCGCAGCTGCCCAGAAACAGCAAACAGGCGAGCATGAGGCCGATTGACACGGTGTGTTTTCTTGTCATGGTTGTCCGTTGCATGCATTGAAAGTGATTTGCGAACAAAACTTAGAGAACAATGTTCACCAGTTTCTTTTTGACGACGATAATCTTCTTGGCCGTTTTGCCATCCATAAATTTGCTGACCTTGTCGTCGCTGAGTGCCTGTTGCTGGAGATCCGCATCTGCAATATCCGGGGGGACCTGCAGCTTGGTGCGGACCTTGCCGTTGATCTGGACCACGATGGTCAACTCGTCTTCTTTGGCCGCCTCGACATTGTAGCTGGGCCAGCTTGAGAAATGGAGTTGCTCTTCATGGCCGGAAATCTCCCAGAGCTCCTCGCAGAAATGGGGAACCATGGGAAAGAGCAGGGTCAGGATGGTCTCCAAGGTGACCCTCTGCACCGCCGGATCGATGCTCTCTTCGGAGGTGGATCCTGCCAGGTTCACCAATTCCATGACACCGGAGATTGCGGTGTTGAAGTGGAAGTTGCTCTCAATGCTCTCCGTGACCCGGCGAATGGTCTGGTGCGTTTTCCGGTACAGATTGCGGGAGAGCTCGTCCAGGGAGGCGAGGTCTACTTCGCTCTGTTGGCCAAAGCACTCCAGGTTCTGCACCACCATGCGATAGACCCGGTTGAGAAAGCGCGAAGCACCTTCGACACCCTGGGCATTCCATTCAAGATCCCGCTCGGGGGGGGCGGCAAAAAGCGAGAACAGGCGCACCGTATCCGATCCGTACTGCTCGATCAGGTCGTTGGGGTCAACGACGTTGCCCTTGGATTTGGACATCTTGGCGCCATCCTTGATCACCATGCCTTGGGTGAGCAGGTTGGTAAAGGGTTCATCCACCTGAAGGTAGCCAAGGTCTCTGAGCATCTTGGTGAAGAATCGTGCGTAGAGCAGGTGGAGGATAGCGTGCTCAACGCCACCAATGTACTGATCAACCGGCAACCAGTAGCCTGCCGAATCCCTATCCACTGGATCGGATTCATTACGTGGACTGGTATAACGGGCAAAGTACCAGGAGGATTCGACAAAGGTATCCATGGTATCGGTTTCCCGCCGGGCCGGCCCACCGCAGGCAGGGCAGGTCGTGGCTATGAAATCTTCCTGTTGGTGCAGCGGACTGTGGTTACCTGTTGCCGCACCGGTTCCGGGAAGCACCACCGGAAGTTCGGATTCGGGCACAGGCACGATCCCGCAGTGTTCGCAGTGGACGACCGGAATGGGGGCACCCCAGTAGCGCTGGCGGGAAATACCCCAGTCGCGCAATCTGTAGGTCACCAGGGGGCGGCCGAAGCCGGCTTGCTGGGCATGATCGATGATGTCCTGCTTGGCCTGGACGGATTCCGTGCCGGTGAACGAACCGGAGTCGACCAGGACGCCGGGATCCACCGATGCCTCGGTCATGGTGGCCGGATCAAGCGGTTCACCTTCCGGCTGAACCACCACTTTGATCGGCAGCCCGTACTTGTGCGCAAATTCAAAATCCCGCTGATCGTGGGCCGGGACCGCCATGACCGCACCGGTTCCGTACTCCATGAGCACGAAGTTGGCCGCGTAGATCGGAACCCTGTCGCCGGTGAAGGGATTGATACAGTAGCTGCCGGTAAAAACCCCCTGTTTATCCAGTTCCTGTTCCAGAGAGGAGCGCTGCTTGGCGATGAGTGTTTCCTGGATAAAGGCCTCGACTTCCTGCTGCTGCGGTTTCCCTTGGGTGAGGGTTTTGAGCAGGGGGTGCTCAACCGCAAGCGACATGAAGCTTACTCCGAAGATGGTATCGGGGCGGGTGGTGAAAATGGTGATGGTCTCGTCGCTGCCCTCCACCTTGAAGTCGCAGGCAAGGCCGGTGCTCTTGCCGATCCAGTTGCGCTGCATGGTCACGACTTTTTCCGGCCAGCCGCTGAGTTTGTCGAGATCGGCGAGCAGTTCCTCGGCGTAATCGGTGATCTTGAAAAACCAGCCATACATGGTTTTGGGCAGAACCGGCTGATCGCAACGCCAGCAGGTGCCGTCGATAACCTGTTCACGGGCGAGAACGGTTTGGCAGTCGTCGCACCAGTTGACCGTGGTCTCCTTGCGGTAGATGAGGCCGCGCTCAAGCATCTGCAGAAAGAGCTTTTGTTCCCAGCGGTAGTACTCGGGGCGGCAGGTGGCCAGTTCGCGATCCCAGTCATAACTCAACCCCATGGCTTTGAGCTGACCGCGCATATAGTCGATGTTGTCATAGGTCCATGAGGCGGGATGAATGCCCCGTTTCATGGCCGCATTTTCCGCGGGCAGGCCGAAAGCATCCCACCCCATGGGATGAAGCACATTGAATCCCTGCATCCGCTTGTAGCGGGCGATAACGTCACCGATGGAATAGTTGCGCACATGCCCCATGTGGATGCGACCGGAGGGGTAGGGGAACATCTCCAGAACATAGTATTTGGGACGTCCGGGCTCGTGGGTCACCTTGTTCGTCTTCTCATCTTCCCAGCGTTGCTGCCAACGTTGCTCAATATCCTTGAAATCGTATTTGTCGTTGATCTGCATGACGAATGTGCACAAAGAGTTAGAATTTTGATTGGTTAATTGAAATCAACCTCGGCTGCCATGTCCGGCTCGCCTTGGTAGGTGGCGCCGGAAAGACGGCTGGTGTAATTTTCAAAGGTGGTGTACTCGCCGAGAAAGGTCAGCTTGATCATGCCTGTAGGGCCGTTGCGCTGCTTGCCGATAATCAATTCGGCAAGACCGCGGTTTGGATTATCCTCTGCCCGGTTGTAGACCTCGTCCCGGTAGATGAACATGATTACGTCCGCATCCTGTTCAATGGCGCCGGATTCACGTAAGTCAGCGAGCTGCGGGCGCTTATCGGTTCTGTTCTCCAGGCTGCGGTTGAGCTGGGACAGGGCAATGACCGGCACTTCCAATTCCTTGGCCATGGCCTTGAGGGAACGGGAAATTTCTGAGATCTCCTGGGCCCTGTTCTCGGAGTTGCTTTTGCCCTGCATCAACTGCAGATAGTCGACCACGATCATACCGAGATTGTGCTCTGATTTGAGCCGTCTGGCCTTGGCACGCATTTCCAGAACGCTCAACCCAGCGGTGTCGTCGATGAAGATCGGCGCATCCGCCAGCATGCCTGTGGCTCTGGTCAGCTTGGGCCAGTCATTGTCGTGCAGTTTTCCGGTACGCATGCGTTGGGAATCGATCCTGCCGATGGAGCACAGCATACGCAGGGCCAGTGATTCCATGGACATCTCCAGACTGAAGACCGCCACCGGCACCTTGCCGATCAGGGCGGCATGTTGGACGATGTTCATCGAAAGAGCGGTCTTGCCCATGGATGGTCGGGCTGCAAGGATGATCAATTCCGAAGCCTGCAGACCTGCGGTCATGCGGTCGAGCTCGTCGTACCCCGTGGCCACACCGGTGATATGCTCCTGCTTGTCAAAGAGCTTGGTGATGCGATCAAAGGCCCGGGGGACAATGGACGACATGGGTTGAAAGCCCTGGCTCTTGTTGGAGTGGGCAATCTCGAAAATGGTTTTTTCTGCCTGGTCGATCAGGTTGTCGATATCGTCCTGGGTGTCGTAGCAGCGGGCCGTCACTTCGGAGGTGGTCTGAATCAGCTTGCGCAGGACCGATTTTTTGCGGATGATCTGCGCATGGTGCACAAGGGTGCCGGTGAACGGGATGATATCGGTCAGTGATGCCAGGTAGGACGCCCCGCCAACCTGTTCGAGTTTGTTTTGATCGTTGAGCAGGCTGGTAACGGTGATCAGGTCGTGCGGCTCACGCTTTTCAAAGAGATTGAGCATGGCCGCAAAGATCGCTTTATGGGCGTCCCGGTAAAAATCGTCGGCGTTGATGAGCTCAACGATTTTGAGCATGGCTTTGTCCTGCAACAGAATGGTCCCAAGTACGGCCTGCTCCGCCTCGATGCTCTGCGGGGGTATCATGGAGGGGGAAATGGTTGTTGGACCTGAGGAAGTGTGCTGTTGCATGCCTGAATGATGGGAAGACTCGTTGGAAGATGTTCGATTAGAGGTGCACTATACCTTGGCGGCCGGTGAATGGCACGTCCAAAATAAAAGTGCCTTTTCTGATGTCAGAAAAGGCACTTACGGTGCATGCTCTCACAGAGGAAAGCGAAATCGCCCCTCTCATTCGGTACGCACTTGGCCAGTACGACCGGTGAATTTGGTGGGACGGAATTACTGGGCGTCGCCGATGGTCTCGGGAACGACCTGTACCGTTACCGTGGCGGTGGTCTGGTACCCGGTCTTGACGGCAACCTTGTATTCGCCGATGGCCTTGATGGCGTCTGCAAGCACAACCGATTTTTTATCGATGGTGACTCCGGCTTCCAAGACTGCCTGGACGATATCGCTGCTGGTCACGGAACCGAACAGGCGGTTTTCATCGCCGACGCGTTTACTGATGGCAACAACTTTTCCCTCGAGCTGGGCGGCAAGCCCTTCGGCCTGCTTTTTCTGCTCGGCCAGGCGAGTGGCGATGGCTTGTTTCTCTTTTTCCAGACGCGCCAGGGATGCCTTGGTCACCAAGACGGCCTTCTGCCGGGGAATAAGAAAATTACGGGCATAACCAGGTTTGACCTTTACGATTTCACCTTCCTGGCCCAAGGTTTCAATTGTTTCGCGTAAAATAATTTCCATTGAAAAATCCTCTTTTTCTCTATCGTCTCATTGTGTCACGATACTGAGAGTACCTCATCTTAGGGTGCGGTTAAGAGAGGGCGTATCTCATCGTTCATTCGATTTATGTCGCAAGTTGAACCAAACATCGCATAATCCCAGCACTGCCAGGAGGAGAAGACTGTAACTCTGTATCAATAAAAAACCATACAGTAAAGCGCGGGCAAAGGCGGGAACCCGCCACCGTTTGAGCAGCGCAAACAACACCGCCAATCCTTGAAAGAGATACAGGATTGCACTGACGAGGAGCAGGTTCAGTCCGGTATCCAGGATGACGCCTTGTCCGGCCATCGCTGCAACAGTGGCAGCGATCGGTAGCCAGACGAGTTGTTCCGGTAGCTTCCAGGTATCGTAAAATCCCCAGGGGGCAGCGTGTGTCCGGGCCATAAGTCGGTTGCCCAACACCATATTGACCCATACTGTTATCAATACAGCCGATGCCAGAAGCCCCGGCATCAGACGGGGGAGAGTCTCCCGCAAGTTATTGGTTAAGATTTGCAGGTTGTACACCATTTCCGGCGTCAAGCCCGCATCCTTGGAACTGTACAGTGCCAAGGTCTGCTGGAAGCCAAGATCAAGGGCCTTGATGAGCGAAACATAGGGATTGGTATCGGTCGCAATCCCAAATCCTGTCCAGAAAATCAACCAACTGACAGTCAGGACAAAGACTCCTTTCAGCCCGCTGGTTGCAGCCTGCTCCCTTTGAGAGGCACTCGCATGGAGCGAGATCCCAAGGGGGACCATGGTAAGCGTGAACAGAAAGATATCCAGTCGTTGCATAAGCAACGAGGCTATGCCGACGAAAAAGAGGCTTACGCGAAGACTCGCGCCCCCTGAGGCATACCCATAGGCGAGCAGCACATACAGCACCGGCACAGAGAGAAAACCGTTAACCCAGCCAAAAAGGCTCGGTGCAACGACCGGCAGAAAAAAAACGATGCTCAGGCCTACCAGCTGGACAGGGGGAATTGATCCCATCCCCCGGCTCAGCCCTAAAAATCTCATTCTCGCGGGGTAACCTTAACCCTGGGTTGAACCCATGTACGGCAGCAATGCCAGTTGACGAGCCCGCTTAACAGCCTCATTCAGCTCACGTTGGTGCTTGGCGCAGGTGCCGTAAATACGACGAGGAATGATTTTCCCCCGCTCAGTGACAAAATTTCTTAAAGTCTTCGGATCCTTATAATCAATGGTCATTTCTTTGTCGGTGCAAAAGCGACAAACGCGACGGCGAGAAAATATTTTTTTGGGTTGGGACATTGTGCTACTCCTTTATTCTATGCTGATTAAGCGGCGGAGAATCAATCTTCGCTGTCGTTATCCATGTCATCGTTGTCGAGATCGTCGCCTTCCTCTGCCTCTGCCTCGGCTCTCTCACGAGCGGCGGCTTTTTCAGCAATGCGTTGTTTTTCAGCCTCAATGGCCTCTGCATTCATGGAATCGCCGAGTTTAATGGTGAGGTAACGCAGAACGCGATCATCGATGCGGAAGATACGTTCGATTTCGTCAACGGTTTTTGCGGGAGCAGCATAATTCAGGTACACATAGTAACCCTGAATTTCTTTATTGATCTCGTAGGCAAGGCGTCTCATTCCCCAACGATCCAGGGTGATGATGCCCCCCTCATCGTTGGTAATGATCGCATTGGTTCGATCAATAATTTCAGTAAATTGGTCTTCTCCCAGGTTCGGGCGAAGGATATACGTTGTCTCGTAATGGCGCATGATTCCTCCTCATGGTCTTAGTGGCCCTCGCTTCAATCCTAACGGTGAGAGCGAGAAGGTTATAGTTGAACTTTTCCTTTTAGTGGAAAAGCAGCGGTGAAGTCAAGGGAAAAGGTGCAAAACCGAGGGGTTTTTAGCGGTTTTCTTTTTCTTGTACTTTGATACGATCCCATTGATCGCGCAGAGACTGTTCGTCAGTTATTTTCTGGCCGGCAAAGACATGGGGGTGGCGGCGAATCATCTTATCGATGATACCGCCGAGGACATCAGATGCTGTGAATGCACCTTGCTGCTCGTACATTGAGATGAGAAAGCCCAGTAGAAACAAGACATCCCCAAGTTCCTCGCAGATGTTTTGTTCGTTATCGGCCTCAATGGCTTCGATAAGCTCCTGGCATTCTTCGAGGAGATATATTTTTAGCGATTCGGGAGTTTGCTTGATATCCCAAGGACACCCATTTTCCCCGCGTAGAGTGGCGATTATCTCCAGCAGACGGGGAAGGGTTGGTGGTGGTTGAGGTGAGGAGGGGAACTCCATTGTATCGACTACCTTTGTTCTAAGATTTGCAGGGCCTGATCGATACGCGACGCTTCGTCGTGCTGATGGTCCCCAAGAACCTGTTCGAGTTGATCCAGCATTTCACCCTGATATGCATTGGCCATTTCCAGCTTCTGAATGGTCTGGGCAGCAGAATGTTCAGTCACATCCATGGCCTCGCGAAGATCTCCTGCATTTTTCATCAGTGCCTTCACCTGTGCAACTTTTTCCAGACGAAGAAACAACTCATCAAAGTTAATAGGTTTTTCCAGATAATCCGCCGCCCCTTTTTTCATGGCTTCCACAGCCGTGTTGACGGAAGAATGGGCGGTTATGACGATAACTTCAATATTGGCATTTTTTTCCTTGACCAGATTGAGCAGTTCCAACCCCCCGATATCACCGGGCATAACCAAATCGGTTATGCCCGGTGATATCGGGGATGGCAAGAAATCGGGCGGCTTCAGTTCCATCGACCGCAACGGTAACCTTATAGCCTTCGTCACTGAGTCGCTTTTCAAACAAGCGGCGGATGACGGGACTATCGTCGGCGACAAGAATCGACAGGCTGTTCATAGGCGTACATCCTCAGACTCAGGGCTGTAAGCTTGTTCAAATCATTTTAGCTGGTAAAAAATTGAACGGAGATGCCGTTTGGGAATGAACCGGGGGCAGACCCCGGTCAGCGACTCTGTACTGCCAATGAGGAGATAGCCGTCAGGTTCAAGCACATCAGCGATTTTATTAAATAATTTTTTCCTATCTTCAAGGGTGAAATATATGGCTACGTTTCGACAGAGCACTATGTCGAATTTGCCGATTCCGAGGAAAGGTGACATCAGGTTGAATTTACGGAAATTGACCATGGCCCGCAACTGATCTTTCACTTTCCAGGTTTGCCCCACTGAGGTGAAGTATTTGGTGAGTTTATCCTTGGCCAACCCACGCTCTATCTCAAATTTGTTATATTTTCCACTACTCGCTTGCGCCACCGCGGCATCGCTAATGTCGGTACCGAGTAACTTGATGTTGTATTTGGAGATATCGTGAAGAAGTTCCTGAAGAACAATGGCTACTGAGTACAGTTCCTGACCGGTGGAGGAGGCTGCACTCCAAATCCTTAAGTTGGTTTTCAACATGGGAGTTTTTGTGGCGCGGGCATCAATCAATTCAGGAAAAATTTTGTGCTGCAATAACTCAAAAGGACCGGTGTCCCGGAAGAACAGCGTCTCGTTTGTGGAGATAGCGTCGATAATCAACCGTTCGAGCGTCTTGCTGGCATCCGCCTTCGCCTTATGATAAAACTCCTGGTAGCTGGAGCATCCCTGTTCCTCGGCGATCGAATTCAGTCGAGTTTCCAGGAGATATTTTTTGCTCTCATCCAGATATATACCCGAAATTTCGTAGATATACTTGGTGATAAGCTTGATCTCTTCAGGGGAAATTTTAAGCATGGGGCCTGCCGTCCTAGAGATTCCGTTATTTTACCGATTTGATTATTTCACCGGCGATCCTATCCAGCGGCGCTACCACATCGGTCAAACCGAGCTCTGCCGGAGCTTTGGGCATGCCATAGACAACACAGCTCTCTTCATTCTGTCCGATGATGAATGCTCCTTTTTGTTTTAATACTTGCAGTCCTTTAGTGCCGTCCGATCCCATCCCTGTCATAATGACGGCAGTGGTACGTCCTACGTAGTAATCTGCAACAGAACGAAAAAGATAGTCAGCCGAGGGTTTGCAGGAGTTCTCCGGAGGATCATTGGTAATTTTAATCAGGCGATTGGTCCCATCGGTCGATGCCACTAGCTTCATCTGTTTACCACCGGGAGCGATATATGCAACATTTGGTTGTATTGCTTCGCCGTCCTGCGCCTCTTTTACGGTCAGCGCACACTTGGCATTCAAGCTGTTTGCCAGTGATTTGGTAAAGACCGGTGGCATGTGCTGCACTATCACCAGCGGAACACCGAGATTGCCTGGCAACATCGGCATCATCTGCGCCAGGGCATTGGGACCGCCTGTAGAAATACCGATGGTGATAATTTCCGATTTACCGTACCTGCGTACAGGTGCAATCGCCGCGGCCCCTGATTTATTGGTTGGTAAAGCCGGGCTGATTTTAGGCGCGGTCCTTAAGCCGACAGAGGTCTGCTGTCGCCCGCCAACACGCCGCGACCCAGCCTGAAGCGAACCCACGGTGGTGCGTCCGGTTTGATAGGCCTTGATCAATGGTGTCAGCAGGGAGCGCAGTTGCTGTTTGCTCTCCAGTATATTTTTCGCCGTAGGTTTGAGGATAAAGTCATAGGCGCCCAGCTCCAGGGCACGCATGGTCATGTCCCCACCTTCGCTGGTCAGCGTGGAAACCATAATTGCCGAGACCTGAGGTGCATTCAGTTGCAGGTATTGAAGCACTTCAAGACCGTTCATTTCTGGCATTTCAATGTCCAGTGTCAGCAGATCAGGTTTAAGCGAGTTCACTTTGGCTACGGCTATCTTGCCATTATGCGCAACACCGACTACCTCCACCCCAGGCATTTCGCCAAGAATATCACTGACCGCCTTGCGATAGACGATGGTATCGTCAACGACAAGTACTTTGATTTTTTTTCCGATCATGAATGAATAGTTGACTCTGCTTTGTGGAAAATTCTGGTTTAGCGTTCAATTCCACGGCTAAGGTTATCGGATTCAAGGCGTAACACCTCTTTAATATTCAGTATGCCGATCAATTTGTTTTCGGTTTTATAGACACCAGTGAAAAATTTTCCTTGAACACCGTTCATATTGGCCGGCGCAGGTTCTATTTTGTCCGGATCAGCCATGACCACATCACTGATACGGCTCACCAGCAGGCCGACATGCTCTCCAGGGGTGTTGACAATGATATTGCGCGATTCATTGGTCACCTCGACATTGCCAAGGCCAAGTTTTTGCCCCAGGTCAATGATCGTCACAATCTGGCCACGAAGGTTCAAAATTCCCACCATATAGTCGGGAGCCTGGGGCACCTTGGTCATTTCCATCAGTTTATTGATTTCCTGAACCTTGAGGATATCCATGCCACACAGTGCCCGTCCGACATAGAATGTTGCAAGTTCGATAATATTTTTGGTGCTGTTTTTGGATTCCGCCATAATCGCTCTCCATTTTTGCGATGAAGGAGATGAGTGAGTGTGAGTATTAATCAGATCTTGAAATGACCTACCAAATTGCGCAGATGTTGGGCCATTTGCGAGAGTTCAAGCGCATTCCCTTTTACATCTGCACTCCCCTTGGTGATGGTGTCTGCAGATTGGCTGACTTCGACGATATCTTTTGCAACGTCGTTGGAAACCATAGACACCTGAGCCACATTCCCAGTCACCTCCTGGATACCGATGGAAGCCTGGGTAATATTGGTGGCAATCTCGTTGGTGGTCGCCGATTGTTGCTCAACGGCAGCAACAATGGACGTGACGAGGGTATTCACCTCAGCTATGACTTGGGTGATTTGCTGAATCTGGCGAACGGTCGCTTCCGTGGTTCCCTGAATGGAATCTATCCGATTCTTGATCTCACCAGTGGCGTTTGCGGTCTGTCTGGCCAGTTCCTTAATTTCGTTGGCAACAACCGCAAAACCTTTTCCGGCCTCACCGGCTCTGGCCGCTTCGATGGTGGCGTTCAAGGCGAGCAGGTTGGTTTGTTCGGAGATCTCGGTGATTGCCTCCGTGACCTTGCCGATTTCAACCGCTGCCCGTCCCAGTTCATCCACTCTCTCTGAGGCCGATTCGGCCTCACGGACGGCCTCTTCGGTGATCTCCTGGGCTTTTTCCGTACTACTGACAATTTCTCGAATAGTCGAAGTCATTTCATCAGTCGCCGTCGACACCATGGAAATATTGGTGGCAGCCTCTTCCGTAGCCGCGGCAACAGCCGACATGTTCATACTCATCTCCTCCGCTGCCGCCGCCACCGTCAGGGAACGGTTGAAGGTGTCATTGGCATTGAGGGAAAAATTGTCGGCAGTGGTGCCGAGTTGATCGGAGGATGAGGTCAGTGTCTCACTGGCACTGGTGATATCCTTGATCATACGGTTCAGTTGAAGTGTCATGCTGCTGAGCTTATCGACCATATTTCCGATTTCATCGCCGGTATTGACCTTCAAGCTTCCCTGCAAATCTCCATGGGCTATACGATCGATAAAGGTATTGACTAAAGAAACAGGACGAACAATGCCTGTCTGTACCAGGTACACGCAAACCGAGGAAACCACCGCAAGGATTGCAAAAACGATCAAAATGACATGTACTTTCGCATTGTTGACAGCCTTGTTGGCGTTTTCGAGGGAGCTGATGAGCTCAAAGGCGCCATGGATTTCCCCTTCACGCCATCCCTCTTTGGTCCCGCCCGTCACATCCCGACTGCCAGCGGGGTCACCATGGCAGTACAGGCATTCCTTGCTTAAGCGAATGGGACGGAAATACCGGATCTGGTTCTCCTCAACAACGATCTTTTCTTGCAGTCCGTCGCGTTTGATTTCCTCCAGGATTGATTTTTCAAAATCAGTCGGGGTGTTTTTGGAATTTCTTGGGGCGAGTTTGGGAACTCTGAATTCAAATCCGGCTTCCTTCGCCTTGGACGCGGCCGCCTCAATCGCGCTAATCACCGGTACGGCTTGCATGATGTTGGCCGACGTGAGTTCCTCAAAGGGACGGATGACTCCGTCCCTCAGTTTGTTGGCCATCTGATCACGGGTGGCCTCAGCCATAAGAATAATTCCGGCACTTTTGGAGATGATCGCGTCATGCGCCCCTTGGCGAATATCGCTGATCCATCGCCACGCAAGCACCGATCCGACAACGGCTGGGCCAACCAGAACGAGAACAAGAATCTTCCATTTGATACTGACACGGGTCATGGACATAGGTGCAATCTCTTCCAAAAGGTTTTTCAGGCTTCCATTGCGGCCTTGGCATAGCGGTGGACGCTTTCCATGAGACGTTCCTTATCAAGTTTGATATGGTACTCATCCACACCGACAGCCTTGCCCCTTGCAATGTCCTCTTCAGCGGCGAGAGTCGTCAGTGCAATCACCGGCAGGTGCCGAAACCGCTTGTCGGTTTTAATTTTCTCCGTCAGAGCAAACCCATCCATGTTGGGCATTTCGATATCTGTGACCACCATGGCAATCTCTTCGGACTGTTCCTCAAGGACATTCCAGGCAACCAGCCCATCTTCGGCTTCCAGGACATGAAAGCCCGCCTCCTCCATGTAACCTTTGACCTGGTTGCGGAAAAAGTTTGAGTCCTCGACAATAAGAATGGTAGGCACCGTGATATTTTCGGCGCTGATTTCCGCATAGGCGGCATGATCCTCAAACCACTGTGGATTGGAGATCTGCATGATTTCAAAAATGTTGACCAGCATGGTGGTCTTTCCGCTGATAATGGCTGACCCCATGATGCCTGGTTGTTTCAGGGTTACGTCATCGATGTCAGCACTGATTTCAATGGCATCGATGGGGCCGATGGCAAGCAGGCCCACATCTTTGCCGGCAATATGAAAGACAATCACCAGCAGATCTTCACGATCGTCAAGCGGCATCACGGAAGCTACTTCGTCGATGCTGATCAAGGGCAGGCTGCCTCCTCGGTATTGCATGACTCGGCGACCGCCGATTTCCTCGATATGGTGACGTTTGATCTTTTCGACCCGCTCAACCTGGTTGAGCGGTACGCCAAACTGTTCCATTTCGGCGCTGCTGAAGGTCAACAGTGCCTGTTTGTCCCGGGTCTTGGTGATAGCGTCCTTGGCCGCTTCGGCCAATTCGGCAGCGCGTTCGGAACCATCAAGCGAGGTCAGACCCGCCATGCGGGCAATGTTGGAGACATCGAGGATCAAGGCAATACGGCCATCGCCCATGATGGTGGCACCGGCATATCCCTGGCACTGTTGCAGGTGTCTACCCAGGGGTTTGATGACGATTTCCTCGGAGTCGTGCAGACGGTCGACAATCAGACCGTATTTCATCGCTCCGGTTGACACGACAACTATATTGAGCGCGCTGGAGGCACTTTGCCGTCTTTCCCCCTTTTCGCGTTCCTGCTCGTTTTTCTTATCCCGTTCTCCGGTCGAAGCAGGTGCCTCCTCCTTGAACAGCGGTGTAGATTTTGATCGCCGATCCGCGATGTTCCGCCGCCTGTCGGTTTTGGTTTCATCCTGAACCGGATCGTAGTAGGTCGGTTCAATCCCGAAAACCTCGGCCATGCGAATGAGGGGCAGGAGATTGCCCCGCAGACGAACAACCTCGGCATCGCCGACCCGCTCGACCCGCTCCTTGACCTTGGAGGCGGGGATGCGCAAAAGTTCCTCCAGATTTACCTGCGGAATTGCATAGCGCTCACCGCCGGTCATGACAATCTGACAGGGAATGATCGCCAGGGTCAGTGGCAGTTTGATGCTGATGGTCGATCCTTTGCCGACATCGGATTCAATCTCAATCGAGCCGCCAAGCTGGTCGAGATTGGTCTTGACCACATCCATGCCGACGCCACGTCCTGAAACGTCGGTAACCTTTTTGGCGGTAGAAAAGCCGGGTAGAAGGATCAGGTTGATCCGTTCCTTCTCCGACATGACTTTGGCCTGGTCAGAGGTGATCAGCCCTTTTTTTATGGCTGTTTCGGCAAGAACATCGCCATCAATCCCCTTACCGTCATCACTGATTTCAATGACAACCTGGCCGGCGGCATGATAGGCCTTGAGCACGATCAGGCCTCTGGCATCTTTGCCTTTCTTGATGCGTTCATCCGGGGATTCGACACCATGGTCAACCGAATTTCGCACCAGGTGGGTCAAAGGGTCGTTGATCGCCTCGATAATGGTCTTGTCAAGCTCAACGTCCTTGCCGACTATGGTCAGATCGATCTGTTTTCCCAGTTTTTTCGAAAGATCACGGACAACACGTGGGAATTTATTGAAGACATTCCCAATGGGCTGCATTCTGGTCAGCATGATGGCCTCCTGGAGTTCGGAAGTCACCAAATCAATGCGCTGGCCCACAGCCTCGGCATTGCGAACATCGCCGGAGGTAATCGTCTGCAGAAGTTGATTCCGCGAGAGAACCAATTCGCCGGCCAAATTCATGAGTTGATCAAGCAAGCTCACAGTAACCCTGATGGAGGTATCTGTCTTCTGCGGGCTGGAGCTAGAGCTTCTGGCTCGCGAACCTTGACTGCCCCCGACCGGACTTGCATCTTTGAGTTCCAGGTCGTGATCCTGGGCAGTGTCGTCCGACTCTCCCCCCACTTCTTCAACGACCTCCTCTTCCTCCGGAGCAGTTTCAACCACTTCCTCGATCACTTCCGCAACAACTTCGGCAGGGGCTTTGGGGGGGGATACAGGGGCAGGCTTTGCAGCCTTGGGGGCGGAAGCCTGCGCTTCGCCACTTTCGAAAATAGCGTTTAATGCTGCAGTATGTTTGGATATATCAACGGAATTACTGTTGCCAACATCTTCTATCAGCCTTTGTAGTTCATCGGCTGCAAGCAGCAGTACATTGACAATATCGGGGTTAGGAACAAGTTTTTCACTGCGGATGAGTCCTAAAACGTTTTCCGCAGCATGGGCCAGATCCTGAATCACGGTCAGCCCCATAAATCCCGCACCACCTTTGATCGAATGGGCAGCACGGAACACCTTGTTCACCAATTCAACGTCGATATCGGCGCCTCTCTCTTCAATCGCCAGGAGATCGTTTTCGATATCTGCCAGATGCTCAAGCGATTCTTCAATAAAACCCTGCAATATTTCATCATCTTCGATAGACATAAACGGTTCTCCCTCAATGAGATGGTGTCGTCTTCAACCAACGAGATCGCGGTGGAGGGCTTGCACACCCAAAAAGCACCCACGGCCCTCGACCTTACCAGTATTGTACGTGCCGGAAGATGATTGTACAGATATTTTTCGGATGGGGGTTATTCTTTGGAACCATTGAATATCTACTCATTCAGGCGGGTTGTCGGCAGCGGGAAAGGAGAAGAGGGAAACCGAATGCATAGTCATTTTTTTTCACCTGATGAGGCGATCTTGCCGATAATACGATTGTTAGGTCTCTCATCGGTTTGTTACGGGCGAGAGGAATGGCGGTCTGTTGCAGAGGTGACAGGGAGAGGGGAAGAGAAACTCGGTGAAAATTCTGATGAAAAGAACGAACGGTTGGGAAACGAGATTTTTGTCGATCCGACCGTGGTTGAGGATATCCTCAGGATGATTGGGAAAAACAGCAAATGACGACCTGAGTAGCAGGTTCCATGAACCTCCTACTCAGAACAAAAAATGCCCTTTACGAGAGTGTTACGAGGCGATGGCGTGAACCTTGACCGTATAGGTGATCACCAGACCGGCCAAGGGGTGATTATAATCAATGGTCACCGTATTGTTGCCGGTTGCCAGGACAGTCGCCGGCACCTGCTGCTGAACGCCGTCTTTTTCCAGGGCCAATGAGAGTATCATGCCGGGTTTGGGGTCAATGCGGCCTTCAAAGGTTGATCGTGAAATCTCGTGAACCAACGCCTTGTGGTAAGGACCGTAGGCGTCTTCTGGTTGGATGTTCACCGTCTTGCTGTCCCCGGCCTGCATACCCATGAGGGAGGCTTCAACCGCCTTGAGAATGCGGCCCTCGCCGATACTCAGGGTAATCGGCTTTGTTTCGGGAACACTTTCAACGATTTCTCCGGAGGGAGTTTTTGCAACGTAACTAACGGAAACAGTATCAAAAAGTTGAACAGGTCTCATTAAAAAATAGTCCGTGTGTTGTTGAGGTAAAGGGAAATTTGATGGCATCGTAAAAAGTCAAAAGCCTAAATGTCGCGCATCGTGAAATCAGCAATTTGCGAAGCTCGAAACGTCGTTCTCGGGCTTTTTTACAAGAACGATTAATATACCCAAAGCGTTTGTTTTTGACAAGCAGCGCTCTTGGCACGCAAGACTTGACAAAGCAGACGTAACAGCATAAATGTGGTAACCTCCTATCGCCAAATAAAAAAGATGTGCATCACCGGGATAGGGTATGTTCCGTTCTTATTTATCGCATATCGGCTGTCCTTCCGAACTCCTCGGCGTCCTCAATCGTTGGTCAACTCCAAGATGGTCGTTTTCGCCATGTGCCGCGGAGACGAGATTGTGTTTCCTCTTTGCCAGCCGTTTTGCCGATGCACAGGTTGTCGTTGTTTGACGTTTAACAAATCCATTTTAAAAACAATGTACTATGATAGAACTTGCTTTTGCTAAAGATAGCAACGGTCTTGTACCGGCCATTGTACAAGACCATGCATCCGGTGAAGTGTTGATGCTTGCCTACATCAATCAGTTGGCCTGGGAAAAAACACTGGAAACGGGCAAGGCCCATTTCTGGAGCCGTTCCCGCAACAGTTTGTGGTTGAAAGGCGAATCATCCGGACACGTGCAGCTCATCAAGGAAATATTGGTCGATTGCGACCAGGACACGGTTGTCTACAAGGTTGAGCAACTCGGCGGCGCAGCCTGTCACACCGGCTATCGAAGCTGCTTTTACCGAAAGGTGGCCGGAGACCATCTGGTTGTGACCGAGGCTGAAAAGGTTTTTGATCCTCAAAAGGTTTACGGATCGAAATAAAAACATCCCGCTCGCAACAAGGGAGAAAGGACGCTGTAGGTTGCATCGCAGCTTGCACGTACCTTGCGCATGAAAGCGGAGAACGCCTTCTTGCGAGATCCTCAACATTCTGTTTTTTACGTTACCACAGTTCTTGTTTTTTGAACGAGACCATCAAAATTGCATTCACGTGAAGGAAAAACCATGAGTTTATTGAAGTTGGGCATTCCCAAAGGCAGCCTTGAAGATGCGACCATCGCCTTGTTTGAAAAATCGGGCTGGCAGATTAAACTGGCCTCCCGCAACTATTTTCCCGAGGTCGATGATCAGGAGCTTTCCTGTTCTATCTGTCGTCCCCAGGAGATGTCTCGCTACGTGGAGTCCGGCATGCTCGATGCCGGTATTACCGGGAAGGATTGGACTCAGGAAAATGAATCCGATATCGAGGTCATTGCCGACCTGGTGTATTCAAAGGTGAGCAAAAAACCGACCAGATGGGTCATCGCCGTGCCCGGTGATTCCAACATTACCCGGGTCGAGCAACTCGATGGCAAACGAATTGCGACCGAACTGGTCAACGTCACTCAGAAATTCTTTGACCAGCGTGGTCTCAAGGTCGATATCACCTTTTCCTGGGGGGCCACCGAGGCCAAGGCCGTCTCTGGATTGTGCGATGCCATCGTCGAGGTGACCGAGACGGAGTCCACCATCCGCGCCCACGGTCTGCGCGTCATCCACGAGATGATGCAGTCCAACACCCAGCTCATCGCCAACAAGGCGGCTCTGCAGGATCCGTGGAAACGGGATAAGATCGAGAACATCGCCATGCTCCTCCAGGGCGCGCTCCGTGCGGATCGCATTGTCGGCCTGAAGATGAACGTTGCCAAGGAAAACCTGGATACGGTCATCACCATGCTGCCCAGCCTGCATGCACCCACCGTGGCCCAGTTGTACAAACAGGAATGGTTTTCGGTGGAGACCGTGATTTCCCAGCATCAGGTTCGTGATCTGGTGCCCAAACTGAAGAAAAACGGGGCTGAGGGAATTATTGAGTATTCCCTGAACAAGGTTATCTGATTTTAAGGACAAATAGTTTGACAGGGGAGGAGAACAAAAAAATGGATTTTAGAAAAGTGCAGTTTTTGCTCTCCGCCCACGCCATTGGCCAGCTTCCTGACCCCGTTTACCCTGATATCGCCTTTGCCGGACGCTCAAATGTCGGCAAGTCGAGCCTGATCAACAAACTGGTCGGCCGCAACAACATGGTCAAGACCAGTTCTAAACCCGGGAAAACGCAAAGTCTCAACTATTTCCTCATTGACGAGGCCTTGTATCTGGTCGATCTTCCTGGTTACGGATTTGCCCAGGTGTCGCAACAGGTCAGGAAAAGCTGGCAAGGGTTGATCACCCAGTATGTGGAAACCAGGGCGACCCTCAGCTGCGTCGTGGTCATTATTGACTTGCGCCACGAGCTCAAAGCCCTGGATCGCGACCTGATTGACTGGCTTCGCCATCTGAACAAGCCTTTTTTGCCGATTTACACCAAGGCGGATAAGCTGAGCCGGAACGACCAGTTCAAAAATGCCGCCATTCTCGATGCCGGCCTCACCTTAACCGCCAAGGATCGTATCGTCTTCTCCAGCCGAACAGGGCAGGGGCTCGACGCGTTGCGTGCGCGTCTTGCAGCCTTGGTCAGCCCTGACCAAGAAAGCGAAGCGCCGAACTTATTGATCTGATTTGAGCACTGCGAGAAAGGCGCGTTGTGGAATATCAACGTTGCCCACGGTCTTCATTCGCTTCTTGCCTTCCTTTTGTTTTTCCAACAACTTCCGTTTCCGGGAAATATCACCACCGTAACATTTGGCGGTTACATCCTTGCGTAACGCCGAGATATTTTCCCGGGCAATGATACTGCTGCCGATAGCGGCCTGAATGGCGATCTTGAACATCTGCCGCGGGATCTCTTTTTTCAGCTGCTCACAGGCATTCAAGCCTCGTTCGCGTGCCTTGCTGCGGTGGGTAAGTTGGGAGAGTGCGTCCACCTGCTCACCGTTGACGAGGATGTCGAGTTTGACCAGATCGGACTGGCGGTAATCGATCAGTTCATAGTCAAAGGAGCCGTAGCCCTGGGTAACGGATTTCAGCCGGTCGTAAAAATCGTAAATGACCTCGGCAAGCGGCAGCTCGCAGATGAATTCGATCCTGCCCGGCATGGGGTAGTGATACTTGGTGTTCTCTCCCCGGCGCTCCATGCAGAGGGTCATGACCACCCCCATGTATCGCTCGGGAATATGAATTGTTGCCCGGATGTAGGGCTCTTCAATTCGGGCGATGGAACCGGGATCGGGAAAATAGGAGGGGTTGTCGACTTCGACCACGGTCTTATTCTGCAGGTAAAAGATATACTTGACCGTGGGCACGGTAAGGATGAGAGAAATGTCAAACTCCCGTTCCAATCGCTCTTGAACGACTTCAAGGTGCAACAGACCAAGAAAACCGCAGCGAAACCCAAAGCCCAGTGCCGCGGACGAATCCTTTTGAAAGGTGAGGGCGGCATCGTTGAGTTTGAGTTTTTCCAGGGCCGCAGCAAGATCCTCGTAATCGTCGGTCGAGATGGGATAGAGCGAGGAAAACACTACCTGCTGCACCTCCTTGAAGCCGGGCAGCGGGGCAGGGCAGGGAAAGTCCCTAAGGGTGATGGTATCGCCGGGACGGGTGTCGGAAACGGTTTTGACGCCGGCTATAATGTAACCGACCTCACCTGCGGAGAGTTGTTTTTGCGGTTCGCGCCGCAGACGGAAAATACCCAGCTCTTCGATCCGGTAATCCACGCCGTTGGACATGAAGACGATCTGGTCTCCAGTTTTCACGGTGCCGTTGACAATGCGCACCGAGATAACCGTTCCCCGGTACGGGTCGTAGTTGGCATCAAAGATGAGCGCTTCCAAGGGCTTGTTAGGATCACCCTGGGGTGGAGGGAGATAACGGACGATCGCATTGAGCAGATCATGAACTCCTTCTCCTGTTTTTGCCGAGCATTTCTGAATCGTTGTCCCGTCAAGCCCCAGGTCCTCTTCGATCTGCGCGGCCACTTTTTCCGGTTCGGCAGCCGGCAGGTCGATCTTGTTGATCACCGGAATGACCTCGAGATCGTTCTCCATGGCCAGGTACAGGTTGGCCAATGTCTGGGCTTCAATGCCCTGGGCGGCATCGATCAGCAGCAGTGCGCCCTCGCAGGAGGCCAAGGCGCGGGAGACTTCGTAGCTGAAATCGACGTGCCCCGGTGTGTCGACCAGATTCAGAATATAGGTTTTTCCGTCATCGGCCACAAAGGGCAGGCAAATTGTCTGCGATTTGATGGTGATTCCCCGTTCGCGCTCGATATCCATGCTGTCGAGCAACTGATCCTTAAATTCACGATCAGTAACCATTTTACACAGTTGGATCATGCGGTCGGCCAGAGTAGACTTTCCGTGGTCAATGTGGGCTATTATGCTGAAATTTCGTATATTATTCATCGGAAGCAAAAAAGAGGAAAAGAAAAATAGACACCAGAGGAGAGCCCGGTATCCTTAGCACAGATCGGGCGAAAATAAAACTCCCCAACCTGGAATTGTCATATTAAAGTGTTTTTTTTGAAATTTTCGGGTAGACTTACCCCATGAGCCCTGCATGCGAGTCATCTCCTTGCAGGGTTATGTTTTCCAACGATATACCAGAGATTAATGAGAGATCAGAGCGAAATCGACAGTGTGGAGGCAGATGAGGCACCGCAGCACGCTTTGATGCTGACCAGTAGTGACGACAACCTGCCGGCGTTAAGCAATCCGGCCCTTCATCGATATCTCCAGGAAATCAGCCAGTATGAATTGTTAAGCCGCGAAGAGACGGAAGAGCTTGCCGTGCGCTTTCAGGAGACCGGTGACCCTGACGCAGCCTACCGCCTGGTTTCTTCGAACCTGCGTCTTGTGGTCAAGGTGGCTATGGACTTCCAAAAGTATTGGATGCAGAACTTCATGGATCTGATCCAGGAAGGCAATGTCGGCTTGGTGCAGGCCACTAAAAAATTTGATCCCTACCGCGGTGTGAAATTTTCCTACTATGCCGCCTACTGGATTCGCGCTTACATCCTCAAGTTCATCATGGATAATTGGCGCCTGGTGAAAATCGGGACCACGCAAGCACAGCGTAAGCTGTTTTTCAGCCTCAATAAAGAGAAAAAGCTTCTTGAGTCCCAAGGGTTTAAGCCTGAAGTTAAATTGCTTGCCGAGCGTTTGAATGTCAAGGAGAGCGAAGTCATCGAAATGGGGCAGCGGATGGACAACTGGGACGTCTCACTCGAGGCACCCGTCCGCAGCGATTCCGAGGATGAGCAGAAAAATTTTCTCCCCAGTGAAGGACCGGGGATCGAGGAAGTCGTTGCAAGTCAGGAGATGCGCGAGCGGCTCGCCAGCATCCTTGCCGATCTCAGTACCCGGCTTAATGAGAAAGAACTGGTCATCCTGCAAACTCGCCTGCTTTCCGACGAACCCAAGACCCTGCAGACCATTGCTGACGAGTTCAATATTTCCCGTGAACGGGTCCGGCAGATCGAAGCGAACCTGCTTAAAAAATTACGTAAACAGTTCGAAAAAGAAATGCCTGATATTCAGGATTTTCTCAGCGGTGACGGGGTGATCCTTGCCGCTGGACCGACAGATCAGGTGTCCTGACCTCCTCGTTCTTTTCAACATTTTCCCAACCTTTTCTATCGTCGTTCCCATGAAAGTACCATTGCTCGACCTGAAACCACAGTTGGCCCCCCTGCGTTCTCAAATGCTGGAGGCCGTGACCCGTGTTCTCGATTCCACCGGCTATATTCTCGGCCCGGAAGTGACCGAGCTCGAGAAAAAAATTGCCCAATATTCAGATGCCAATTTTGGCGTCGGTGTTTCCTCGGGCACCGATGCCCTCCTCAACGCCTTGATGTCGCTCAATATCGGACCTGGCGACCTGGTTCTGACTACGCCCTACACCTTTTTTGCCACGATGGGGACCATCCTTCGCGTCGGCGCCAAACCGGTGTTTGTCGACGTTGAACCCCAAAGTCTCAATATGGATCCAGCTCTGGCCGCTGAAGCATTGAAGGCTGATCGGCAGGGGCAGGGGCGCATCAGGGCCATGATCCCGGTCCATCTCTACGGCCAGTGTGCCGACATGCAGCGGATTATGGCGCTTTCCGCCGAATACGGCGTCCCGGTCATCGAGGATGCGGCCCAGGCCATCGGTGCCGAATTTCCCTTTGCAGAGGACGGTAAGATTGTCTGGCGGCGCGCCGGTGGCATGGGCCTTTGCGGCTGTTTTTCTTTTTTCCCTAGCAAAAATCTGGGCGGCATCGGTGACGGCGGCATGGTCACCACCTCAGATGCGGCCTATGCGGACGTTCTTCGCTCTAACCGCAACCATGGAGCGGAACCCAAGTATTTTCACTCCCGGGTAGGGGGTAACTTCCGCCTCGACCCCATCCAGGCGGTGGTGCTCTCCATCAAACTTGAGCACCTGGAAAGCTGGCATGCGGCCCGGCGCGAAAACGCGGCCACCTATTCCCGTCTTTTTGCCGAAACTGGCCTGGCCAACAATCCGGTCGTTCTGCCCAGTGCGGTTTATCAGGAAACTGAAGGTGCCCAATCGCATAACTATCATATCTACAACCAGTTTGTGATCCATGTGCCGCAGCGTGATAAACTGCGACAATTCCTGCTTGATAATTCAGTCGGCTGCGAGATTTATTATCCCCTTTGCCTCCATCAGCAGGAATGCCTCCAGGCGGATGGGTACAGGGATCTGTCGTTTCCCGTAGCCGAAGCTGCGGCGGCCAATTCCCTAGCCCTGCCGATTTATCCGGAATTGAGCACGGAACAGTTGGAATATGTGGTAGCGACCATTGGCCGTTTCTACAACGCCGGTTGACGAATTCAGTTCCGCTTGCTTATCTGGAGTGTCTCTGGTATCACCCTAAGCAAGCTTTTCGTCGTTGACGCCAACGACGTAAAAACGACAAATATCTGCAGCATGCAGTTGAAAGCGTTGAGTGCCCACTCAACGCTTTCTTCTCTTTTGTGCCCCCGCAAATACAGGCACGTAAATAATGATTACGGAGGATAGTTGACATGGTTGAACGTATCCCGATGTCCTTGGCAGGAAATCGGCAGCTGCGTGAGGAGCTTGAACGGCTCGAACGGGTAGAGCGGCCTGAAATCGTCAAGGCAATCGAGGTTGCGCGTGCGCATGGTGATCTGAGCGAAAATGCGGAATACCATGCCGCCAAAGAACGGCAAAGTTTGACAGAAGGAAGAATTCTCGAGCTCAAAGATAAGCTCAGTCGAGCTGAAGTTATTGATTGCTCGAAAGTTTCCACTGATCGAGCCGTCTTTGGCACCGTTGTCACATTAATGGACTTGACAACTGAAAAGGAAGTCACCTATCAGCTCCTGGGACCGGAAGAGGCTGATGTCAAAAAGGGTTCAATCTCCGTGCTCTCGCCCCTGGGCCGAGCTCTACTCGGAAAAGAGGCCGGCGACGAAGTGGTCACCAAGACACCCGGCGGGATGAGGGAATTTGAGGTGATCGATATTACCGCCTCAACAACGAAATAAACGACTTCAGCGAAGGTCAACGCAAAAGGACACCCTTAGCGGGTGTCCTTTTCTATTGGTAAGACTGTGCAGGAAGCGAAGATCAGCTGGGCTGCGCCAATAAACCGGTCTGGAACAGGCTGGTCATCTGCCGGCTCATTTCATCCGTGGTCAGGGAGCAGTCACTGCCTACATGCCAGCAACGGGAGATTTCATCAAGTGCGCCAAAAATCATCTGCCGGGCCACTTGGGGATGTATCTCCTTGCGGAATATTCCAGCCTCCTGGCCTTCGGAAACGATTTGCGCTATTATCGCCAAATACTCGTTAAAGGTATTTTTGCGGTATTCGCGAATCAGTTTGCTGGTCTGCCGGAGTTCTATGTGGATAACCTCTGCCAGGTACCTGTTTTTCTTCATTTCTTCCAAATGGTTAGTGATGAAGATCTGCAGCTTGAGCTGTGGATTGTCCTCTTTCTCCAACAGCACTATGACCTGATCAATAAGTTTGCCAATTTCCTGTTCAAAGACGGAGAGCAGGATATCGAACTTGTTGTTGAAGTAGAGATATATCGTTCCATCCGCCACCTTGGCTTCCTTGGCAATGTCCGAGATGCGGGCATTGAAAAAGCCTTTTTTTGCAAAAACTTTGGTGGCAGCACGTATGATTTTACGATGCTTGTCTGGTGATTTCATTGAGTATGATTTAACAGGCAAATGCCGTGAAAAATGAATGAGTCCTCATTCCGAATGTTACCAGCTTGCGGATGTGTATGTCAAGAAGAATGGCGGTCGAATAGCAGGGTTATCATGGAGACCTAAAACACACCGCCTGACATTTTTCTGGACGAGGGTTGGAATTATTTATTAAAGAAGGCATTCATTACAAAGGGTTTGCACTTACTCAAAGGTCGGAGGAAAATTAATGAAAGTTCTGGTTATCGGCGGCGGCGGCCGAGAGCATGCACTGGTTTGGAAGCTGAAACAATCCCCCAAAGTTGACACAGTTTTCTGTGCGCCGGGAAATGCTGGAATGAAAAGCCTAGCCGAATGCGTCGACATCTCTTCGGGAGACGTTGACGCATTGCTGGCCTTTGCCCTGGAAAAGGGAATAGACCTAACCGTCGTCGGTCCTGAAGATCCGCTGACCAAGGGGATTGTCGACGCTTTTTCTGGAAAAGGGCTCCGTATTTTTGGTCCGGACAGCAAAGGCTCCATTCTGGAAGGGAGCAAGGTTTTTACCAAGGATTTTTTAGCCAAGTACAACATTCCATCGGCAAAGTACGGGACATTCAACAAACGGGGTGCTGCCAAAAAATTCGTCCAAAGCATTGGCCTGCCCTGTGTTGTCAAGGCCGACGGGTTGGCGGCCGGCAAGGGCGTAATCATTGCCCAAAATATTGCTGAGGCAGAACAGGCCATCGACCTGATTATGAAAGACAAGGCATTCGGCAGCGCCGGAAGCCAGGTTGTGATTGAAGAGTTTCTCAAAGGCGAGGAAGCATCCTTTATCGCCTTTACCGATGGCAAAACTGTGCTGCCGTTGCCGTCTTCACAGGATCACAAGGCCATCTTCGAAGGGGACAAAGGTCCCAACACCGGTGGCATGGGCGCCTATTCGCCTGCTCCGGTCATGAGCGAAGCGCTGACGGCCAGGGTCATGAAAGAAGTCATGCTGCCGACGGTGCAGGGAATGGCTGCGGAAGGTCGCGCCTACAGGGGCATGCTGTATGCCGGCCTGATGATCGACGGCGACAATATCAATGTGCTTGAGTTTAACTGCCGGTTCGGTGATCCCGAATGCCAACCGCTGTTGATGCGACTCAACAGCGATTTGGTCGAGGTGTTTGATGCCTGTATCGACGGCACCCTTGACAAGGTTACCCTTGATATCGATCCCCGTCCTACGGTCTGCGTTGTCATGGCATCCCATGGCTACCCCGGGAAGTACACCACCGGTAACCCCATAAAAGGTTTGGCGAAAGCCGAAAAATTGGAGGATGTGCAGGTCTTTCATGCCGGAACCGCCTCCAAGGGACGGCAGGTTGTGACCAACGGTGGTAGGGTCCTGGGGATTACCGCCATAGGCGATGATATTCAATCGGCGCTTGATCGTGCCTATGAGGCAGTGGCGGTTATTTCCTGGTCTGGTTGTTATTATCGACGGGATATCGGACATCGGGCTCTCTCCCGCCTGGCCAAGAAACCGCAACCGCAGGTCGGTATCGTCATGGGCAGCGATTCGGATCTACCGGTCATGAAGGCCGCAGCCGATTTTTTGGCGGCAGCCGGGGTGGGGTATGAAATGCTCATCACCTCCGCCCATCGAACACCCGAGCACGCAGCCAGCTATGCGCAGACCGCCCGCGAACGAGGCCTGAAAATAATTATCGCCGGGGCAGGGATGGCTGCCCACCTGGCGGGCGTAATGGCAGCCCATACCACCCTTCCGGTCATCGGTGTCCCTCTGGATGCCTCTTCACTCAATGGCCTTGATGCCCTTCTTTCCACGGTGCAGATGCCTCCGGGGATCCCGGTGGCCACCATGGGTATTGGCAAGGCCGGGGCAAAAAATGCCGCGGTGCTTGCCCTGCGGATTCTTGGGTTGAGTGATGACGGACTGCATGCAAAATTGATCCGTCATGCCCAGGAAATGGCAGAACAGGTTACCGCCAAAAACAGGGCCCTTCAGGAGTGAGCACGGACACTCTTGTCTCTGAAGCCGAATTCCAGAGCGCAGCACGAGTGCTGCGCTCTGGAGGAGTGGTTGCCTTTCCCACTGAAACCTACTATGGATTAGCGGTTGATCCCTTTCAGCAGAAGGCCGTAAGCCGTCTTTATCAAATCAAACAACGGCCGGGTAACCTGCCGATCTTGCTTTTGATCAGAGACACCGACCAACTGCCGATGGTGGCCCGGTCCATACCACCCCTCTATCAGGAACTCATTCGTCGATTCTGGCCCGGTTCATTGAGCCTCGTGTTTCCGGCACAATCCTCGTGTTCGTCACTCTTGACCGGTGGTACCGGGACCATTGCGGTTCGGCAATCACCGCATCCGCTGGCCCATAGACTTCTCACCGCCTTCTCCGGTCCCATCACCGCAACCAGCGCCAATATTTCCGGTCAACCGGCAGCGACCACCGCACTCGAAGTACACCAGACTTTCGGGACACTGGTTGATCTGATTATCGACGGCGGGAAAACACCCGGCGGCCAGGGGTCTACCCTGGTCGAGATCAGGGAAAGGAATCTCTGTTGTCTTCGCCAAGGAAAAGTTGATTTTTCTCTGGTGCTCAAGGTGGCAGCGGCATACAATCAGGCAACGACTCGATTATAGATGGAGGCATAGATGGCTGATTTACAATGGAATAAAGAGTTCGCTCTGGAGCAGACCGCCGGAGATGAAGAGTTGCTTGAAGAATTGATGACCCTGTTTAAGGAATCCTCGGCCGCGGATCTGGAACAACTGCGGCAGGCCATTGTCGCCGATGATGCTCCAGGAGTGGTTCGTGCGGCGCATAGCCTCAAAGGTTCGTCGGCAAGTCTGGGAATCGAGGGAATTCGCGCGATTGCCCTCGCCATGGAGGCAGAGGCAAGGGACGGATCGGTGGCAGTTGCCAGAGCAAAATTGGAAGAGATGGATGCGTTGTTGCAGCAGATACAGGATATGTAAATTGAATAATGGGGTTCGTCCTATCAAGAGATGACTTCTTGATAGGACGAATAAGGTCCATTCACTTAGGGGCGAATGATTTCGCAGTCGCAGGCTGCGTCCTTGATGTTCAGCAGCAGGAACTTGGCATTGTAGCCGTGTTTGATCAGCTCATTGTATGCCATATCTGCGCGGGCGCCGGTTGAGCAGTGAACATAAATTTTTTTGTCCTTGGGCAACTCTTGCATACGTGCTGGAATCTCGTCCAGGGGGATATTGATCGTGTTTTTGAAGGTACCGAGTTCGGCAACCTCTTCCTTGGTACGAGCATCGACAATGATGGCGTCCTTGTCCTCTCCGGAGGCAGCCTTGCGAAAATCGGCCACCGAAACCTCTCCTTTACCGAGTTTCCTCACCCATTTGATTTCGGTGTTGTATATCGGCCCCTTTTCAATCTCGCCTCCTGATTTCACCCAGCCTTTATAGCCGCCTTCAACCAGGGAGACGAAGTTGAAATCTTCCTCTCGCACATTGACCACGGCATCGAGGACCTCTTTGTCACCGTAGAGGACGATCGGCGCATTGCGCGGCACGTCGTCAAGTTCATCCTCAAGCATCGCATAGGGGACCGAATAGGCCCCTTTGATGCGGCCTTTAATCGCCTTTTGCGTGGGGCGAATGTCGATCAGGACGACATTGCCGTTCTTGATGAACTCGGCCGTGGAATAGGTGGGCAGATTCGCCTTGGACCAGACCGGTTCCCCTTCATGATAGACCTGCACGTTTTTGTAGCCCAAATCCTTGGCTATGGAAGCCGAAGCAGGGGAGAGGGGACAGGTGATGCCACCACAGTAGAAGACCAGCAAGGTGTTTTTATCTTTAGGAAGCACGGCCGCCTGCTTCTTTTTCAATTCAGGCAGGGGAATGGAATGGGCTCCAGGGAGGTGTGCCTGGTTGAAACGGCCGGTTGGACGTGAATCGACCAAATAAAGGTTCTTTTTGCCATCAATGAGTTTCTTGAGCTCATCAGTCTTGATTTCACTGATACCCTCAGGAAGTTTCGCGACTTTCAGTTCCACTTCGGTGGCGAAAAGATCCCCACCCCTGCGTTCGTATGTCACTTTGACCGGTTTTCCTTTGGCGGCCAGATTCATCCCCTTGGTGTTGCCGTCAAATTTCAACATCATGACTTGCTTTTCGCCTTCATCTTCCTTACCAAGGGTGAGGGACAATGATTGCGCGCGTTCGGAGACTCCGGCAACAACACCAGCGTAGGTGCCGCTCTCCTTCGCAGCCTGACTCACAGGACTGGGCGAAGTCTGTTCAGGTTTGTCTCCAGCACAACCTCCTGCCAACAGGCCAAGTGACATACACAGCAGTAACGGGAACAATGTTTTCCTCACAGCAGATCCTCCTTGGTCATTAAATTTTATCGTTTATGGAAAAGTCCAGAAAACGACGTTTCGAGCCTCGTCATACACTGTTTTCACAATGCGTGATTTTCTATTTTTTGACTTTTTACGATGCCATCAGATTGTGTCGATTCGATGGAATATCTTGATTTGAGTCAGTATAGACGAAAATGGAGGCAAGGTGCAAAGAGAAGAATCGCTATCAAAAAGAATGTTGATCGGGACGAGAAATCTTGAACAGCAGAGGGGGCATCTCCTCTCCTGGAAAAGTGATTGATACCGATCAATCATCGCTCAATATTATCAAGGGCGTGTTTGCTCCGCCCTTCTCGCGCGTTCCCTGGAAAAGAGGTTTCATTATGCAACATATTGCATTGAATGTTGATGGCCTGCTACTGGATTTTCCCCTTGCCCGCAAGCTCGGCGATTGTCTGGCTGGCCATGAGAGTGAAGAATATACCCTGATCAGCTGGTTTGACAGGACGCGTAACATCCATTCCCCTCAGTGTCTCCACTGCGAGATCAAAGGAGAGCCCGGTTGGGAGGTGTATGGAAGGAACCATGGTGGCCGCTTGCGAATATCGTTCAACGACGGGACCATGGTCCTTATTTACAGCTAAGTCCGCAGCTCAGTCCGGTTGCGGGATCTGCGGGGTAAAAGCCGCGTTCTTCTGTACTGGAACCGGCTGCGGGATCCGGCCAAACAGGGCCATCTGTTCCCGCAACCAGAGGGCGATATCCTCGGAAAGGAACTTGTTCGCTAAGCGCCATTGCCAATTGCCGCTGGTTGTTCCCGGGGTGTTCATCCGGCAGTCGTTGCCAAAACCGAGCACATCCTGCATGGGGAGAATGGCCAGGTTGGCGGGTGAGGACAACGCCAAATAGACAAGCTCGCGATGAAAGTTCCCGGCGTTGTCATCAAAACGGTTGGCAAACTGTTTGGCTCGTCGTTTGGCCTCCGGCGAGACCTCTGGGCTGAGGTACCAGCCGACAGCCGTGTCGTTGTCGTGGGTACCAGTATAGATCACGCTCTGCTTTTCGATATTGTAAGGGAGGTAGCTGTTTTCAGGGTTACCGTCAAAGGCGAAGAGCAGCACCTTCATGCCGGGGAAGTTCAAACTTTCCCGAAGGTGGTCCACCTCCGTGGTGATGAAGCCGAGGTCCTCGGCAATGATCGGCATCTGCCCCAGGCGTTTTTGCATTTCCTGAAAAAATTCGACACCCGGCCCTGGTTTCCAGCAGCCGTTCATCGCAGTTTCTTCCTCCGCAGGGACTGACCAGTACGACTCGAACCCGCGAAAGTGATCAATGCGCAGCACGTCGACCATGGAAAAATTATGGCGCAGACGTTGTTCCCACCAATCCCAGAGTTGCTTACGCACCAGAGGAGCGTCAGTTGACCAGCGATAGAGCGGATTTCCCCAGCGCTGCCCGGTTGTACTGAAATAATCCGGTGGTACGCCAGCAACACTGGTGGGCGAGCCGGTGGCCGGATCAAGTTGAAATATTGCTTGATTGGCCCAGACGTCCACACTGTCGTGCGCGACATAAATTGGCAGATCACCAATGAGGTGTATACCTTGGGTCTGAGCATGAAGTTGCAGTTTGCGCCACTGCTGCAAGAAGAGGTGCTGGGTGAAGAGGTGGTAGTGAACGGAGTGCTCCAGTTCCTTCATTGCCTTTTTGCAGGCCTCTGGTTGATACTGGCGAAGGGGCTTCGGCCATTCATACCAAGGCGCCTGCTTGAACTTGGATTTGAGGGCGACAAAGAGGGCGTATTTCAGGGCCCAGGGATGCTCTGTGGCAAACTGCTGCAGATGGTCCATGTTTGTCGGAACCGCAGAAAAACGCTGCCAGGCCCCCTGTAGGAGCGTCTGTTTATAGCGGCTTACCTGGGCATAGTCGATCAGGTAGGGTGAATGGCACACTTCGGGAATATCCCTGGCCAGTATCAACCCCTGGTGCAGGAGGGTGTGGGTGCCGATCAACAGCGGGGAGCCGGCAAAGGCGGAGAAGCTCATATACGGCGAGTTACCGAATATGGGGGATATGGGCCCGGTAGGAAGTATTTGCCAGCAACTGACCCCGGATTTTTTGAGAAAATCAATGAAGGCATGCGCTTCATGGTCGATCTCGCCGATACCATGCGGACCGGGTAGGGAAAAAAGAGGCAGTAAAATACCACTTGATCTTTGTCGGAGAGTGTTTATCGATGTACAATTATTCATGTGTCTACTCCTGTTAAGAAACTATGCCCTGCGTGCTCTCATGCCCCTGCGTGTTTCATGCAACTCTTTTTTTCGGCAATTTCACTCGTATAACATCTTTTTTTGCGTGAACCGCACTCTTCCCTTGCATTATTTTCTTCAGAGAGTAGACTATAATATTCTTTTTGACCCTGAAAAACAATGTGCGATCTGCACAGATTAAAGGAGAAGGCGGTGCTCGCTGGTATAAAAAATGACCTTCTTGAGGCCGGAAAGGATGAAGGCTGTATAACATTTCAGCATCTCAACGAACTCCTCCCCGATCAGGTGAAAGATCCGGGAGCAATTGAAGAGTTATTTGATTTTCTTGGGGAAAACAACATAGAAATTGTCACCCAAGAAGAATCTGGTAAAAGGAAGACCCTTTCCGGAGAAGAATGGACCGGAAAGAAAAACGGCGAGGATGATTCTTCCAGCGATACTTTGCCTGACAGCGAAGAGCACGAGTCGGAAGAAACCACCACAACGTATCTTCGGGAAATGGGGCAGTTCGACTTGCTGACCCCCGAGGAAGAAGCAAAGTATTCCAAAACGATACGTGAAGGATTCGACGCCATTATTGAGGCTATTCGCGAGGATACCTCAGGTGTTCCCGAAATCAAGATGCTGGTCGACAGGATCGACCTCTGGCAGCGTCGCGATCCGACGCTGAAGCCCAAGAAACAACAGCTCAACTACATGCGGCACTGCGTCAATATCGCCAACCGCAATTATGAGGATATCAGAGAGCTGTTTGAACTTGCAACAAAGATTGAAGCCTATAACCGATCCATAGAATTTGCCAAGGATTCCATGATCCGGGCAAACCTGCGATTGGTCGTTTCCATTGCCAAGCGCTATATGCATCAGGGGCTGACCCTTGCCGATTTGATTCAAGAAGGCAACTTGGGCCTGATGCGGGCAGTATTTCGTTTCGATTACAAAAAAGGCAACAAGTTTTCCACCTACGCCTCCTGGTGGATTCGTCAGGCGATCACCCGGGCCATCCTCGACAAGACCCGCACCATTCGTCTTCCGGTGCATTTTCTTGAGTTGCGCAGCCAGTTTTTCAAGGCATTTTATTCGCTTTTGAAGGAACTTGGCCGCGAACCGACCCCGGTTGAGATTTCCAAGATGACCGATTTGCCCATGGACAAGATCCTGGCCATTTTGGAAGCCTCGCGTGAACCGATTTCTCTGGAAACCCCGGTTGGTGATGATGATTCAACCCTAGGGGATTTCCTGGAAAATCAGGAGTCCGAATCGCCTTACGATGCCGTGCAAAACAGGGAATTGGCCCATCGGGTTACCGAGGTGCTCTCTACCCTGACCGAACGTGAGGAAAAAATTATTCGTCTTCGTTTCGGTATTGGCGAAAAAGCGGAGTACACGCTTGAAGAAATCGGCAAGCGGTTCAATGTTTCCCGTGAACGTATTCGCCAGATAGAGAAAAAGGCGCTCAATCGTCTCCGGCACTCAAGCCGCAGGGAGAAATTGCGTTTCTTTCTTGACTAATACAAGTAAAATACCTTTTTATGTGAAGCCCCTTGTTGTCTAAAGGGGCTTCTTTGTTTTTATCGGCCTGGCAGGCGGAACGTTGCCTGCCTTAACAACTCCTTGAAAGCGTGTTTTTTTGTGAAAACCCGTGTTTCAAGCATCAATTCGGGAGCAGACAGGAATGGATGCATATATCGAGCAGGCAGGACTTGGGCGGATTCTCGCCAAGGTTCGCGAAGGTGAGCGGTTATCCTTGGAAGACGGAGAGCAACTGTACCAGCATCCAAATGTCCTTGCTCTTGGGGCTCTGGCCAACATCGTGCGCGAACGGATAAACGGCAACCAGGCCTTTTTTATCTACAACCAGCACATCAACTATTCCAACATCTGCACCAATCTGTGCAAATTTTGTGCTTTTGGCCGCGAAAAGGGCCATCCTCTGGCCTATGAGATGAGCGTGGACGAGGTCAAGGAAAAGGTCCGCCAACGACTGGATGAGCCCATCAGCGAGATCCACATGGTCGGTGGCATCCATCCGGATCTGCCATTTTCCTACTACCTTGACCTGCTTCGAGGCATCAAGGAGGTTCGTCCTGAGGTTCATATCCAGGCCTTTACCTGCGTGGAAATTCACCATCTGGCACAACTGGCCGGCAAACCTGTCGATCAGACCCTCGACGAACTGATCGCAGCCGGACTCGGATCCCTTCCCGGTGGCGGTGCCGAAGTTTTCAGCCCTCGTATCCGCAAATTGACCTGTGAGCGCAAGCTTCCCGGCGACGGCTGGATAGAAGTCGCCAAGACCGCCCACAGAAAAGGGTTGAAAACCAACGCAACCATGCTCTATGGCCATGTCGAGACCATTGAGGAGCGGCTTGAGCATCTTGATGCACTGCGTAAAACCCAGGATGAGACAGGCGGATTTCTCGCCTTTATTCCCCTGGCCTTTCATCCGAAGAATACGGCCATGGCTGAACACTCCAACACAACCGGTATCAATGACCTGAAAAACATTGCCATTTCCCGGTTGATGCTTGATAACTTCCCGCACATCAAGGCGTACTGGGTCATGATCGGCACCAAACTTGCTCAGGTGGCCCTGTCCTTTGGTGCCGACGATATGGATGGCACGGTGAAGGAAGAGGTCATCACCCATATGGCCGGAGCGGAAACCGAACAGGCGCTCGGTCACCGTACCTTGATCCGCCTGATCCAGGAAGCTGGACGCCAGCCGATTCAGCGCGATACTCTCTACAACGTTCTCGCCACCTTCTGACCATGCAAGCGATACGAGAAAAACTTGAGGCAGGCGAGCGGATCAACGGTGAAGAATTTCTTGCGCTTTCGCACGAAGCCGATTTGCATCAACTCGGTTTTTTTGCCGATACCATTCGCCGCCGGATGCATCCGGAACCGGTGGTGAGTTATGTCATCGACCGCAACATCAACTACACCGATATCTGTATCTCGGCCTGTAAATTCTGCGCCTTTTTCAAATCGCCGGAAGATAGCAGCGGCCAGGTACTGAGCCGCGAGCAACTCCTGGAAAAAATTCGTGAGACCCAGGCGGTCGGCGGTACCCAAATTTTGCTCCAGGGGGGGCTGCATCCTGATAAACCTCTGGAATTTTATGAAGATATGCTCCGGTTCATGAAATCCACCGGTATTCATATCCATGGTTTTTCACCACCTGAGGTGTATCATTTCTCCCAACTCTCCGGCCTGTCAGTTGCCAATGTCCTCAAACGTCTGATCGACGCAGGGCTCAACTCGATCCCCGGGGGAGGTGCGGAAATACTCTGTGATCGGGTCCGCAACGAACTGGCGCCGCGGAAATGCAGTGCCGATCAATGGATCAATGTCATGGAGGAAGCCCATCGGCTCGGCCTTCGCACCACCGCCACCATGATGTTTGGCCATATCGAGACGATGGAGGAGCGGCTGGAGCATCTGCAGCGGGTTCGTGACCTGCAGGACCGTACCGGCGGTTTCACCGCCTTTATTCCCTGGCCCTTTCAGCCGGATCACACTCCGCTAGCAGCAAGCCGCAAGATTGAAAAGACCACGGCGATCAACTATCTGCGAATGCTGGCGTTGAGTCGGATATTTCTTGACAATATCCGCAACATTCAGGCCTCATGGGTCACTCAGGGACCGAAAATCGCCCAACTTTCCCTGTTCTTTGGCGCCAATGATTTCGGGTCGACCATGATTGAGGAAAACGTGGTGGCAGCGGCAGGTGTCCGCTTTCGACTCTCCGAAGAGGAAATCCGCCACCTGGTTCGTGATGCAGGCTTTTCTCCGCAACAGCGGTTGATGGATTATACACCGGTCTGATGTCCGGTCCTCGTATTCATAGAGCCCTGTGGGTCGTCCCGGTGGATGGTGCTGTTCTCAGTGATGGTGCCATTGCCGTTGACCAGGGGAAAATTGTTGCCGTCGATTCCTTTGCGGCGGTTGCGCAGCAATATCCCTGTTCAGAGGTGATTGAGCATTCAGGGGTAGCCCTCACACCTGCGCTGATCAACGGCCACATTCATCTGGAGCTATCCCATCTGGCGGAGCTCTCGGCAACTCCGCTGGCAACCACCTTTACCGGTTGGATCGTAGAGTTGTTGTCGCTTCGTGACAGGTTGGGCGTAACCGGGGCGGAGGTCGAAAAGGCTGCCTCTCGCTGCGCCGAACGGCAATACTTGCAGGGAACGAGTGTCCTGGCCGACATCGGCAACACCAGTATCGGCCATCATCTTGCTGAGAATTTTGCCGGTGACCTTGTTGCTCATAAAGAGTATCTCGGCCTGGCCGGGTTTACCCTTGCAAAAAACCTCACCCGCCTCCGGGAAGAACCCGAAGATGTGCGCTGTTCGGCCCATGCCCCCTATTCAACCCATCCTCAGCTGATTCAGGCACTCAAACGAAGAGCCCGCAGCTGCAACCATATTTTTCCGATCCATGTGGCCGAGCCCCTGGCCGAAGGGGAGATGCTTGCCCAGGGCAGGGGAGAGATGGTTGACTTTGTTCGCGATCGGGGTTTTTGGGACGATTCTTTTGAGGTGCCGGGGAATCGCGGTTCGATCCGTTATCTGTATGGGTTGGATGTGCTGGATGCGCACACTCTCTGCGTACACGCGGTTCATCTTGACCATGAGGAAATTCGTATCCTTGCAGGCGAGGGGGGAAAAGTCTGCCTTTGCCCGGGAAGCAACCGTTTTTTACAGGTGGGCAAGGCACCGCTGGAAGCGTTCCTTGCAGCCGGAATTCTCCCGGCCCTGGGAACAGACAGCGTAGCCAGTAATCCCGAGCTCTCACTTTGGCGGGAAATGGCCATCATTGCAACAGATTATCCTTACGTTGATCCCGCGCAGATTTTTGCCATGGCCACCAAGGGCGGGGCAGAGGCACTGGGGATCGACAAACAGCTCGGGACCCTTGCTCGCGGCAAAAATGCCGATATCCTCGCCATACCGGTTCCCGCAGAAATTGACAGTCCACAGCAACTTATGCGGTATCTGGCGACCGCAGAGAACAGAGTTCAACCCACACGGATACTTGTCTAAGGAGTCAGGCCATGGTTCGCATCGGCATGGTGAATTATATCAATGTTGCACCTATTTACGAGGTGTGGAAGGAAAAATCCTTTCCTGCCCACTGGCAGGTTGTCGAGGATCAGCCAAGCCGGCTCAATGTGCTGCTGGCCGAGGATTCCATAGACCTGGGCTTTGTTTCCTCCTATGCCTATGCCATTGCCCCGGAGAAATACCAAATTTTAGCCGACCTCTCCATCAGTGCAACCGGACCCGTGGGATCGGTGTTTCTGTTCTCGCATCTGCCGCCGGAGGAACTGGATGACAAGCTGGTCATCCTCACCGGCCAGTCGGACACCTCCATTCGCCTGGTCAAAATCATCCTCGAAGAGTTCTACCGGGTACGCCCCCGTTATGAAATCGGCGAGGTCTATGCCTCGCAGCGCTCGAAGGAGCAGGCAAGCGCAGTGCTGGCGATCGGTGATGATGCCCTGCGGCTCAATGTCGAAAAACGCTACCCGGTACAGCTCGACCTGGGGGAAACCTGGCATGCTTCCACTGGGTTGCCCTTTGTCTTTTCCGTTTGTGCGGTACGTGAAGCTTTTCTCAAGAAGCAGTCGCAAACCGCTCGCCAGGTGCGACAGGCCCTGGTTGACTGCCGTGAGGAAGGGGCCCTGCGCATGGGTGAGATCTGCGATCGGGTCGCCCGCCGCATCCCCATGGACTGTGAGGCCTGCTCCAGCTACCTCATGGGTATTCAGCACGATCTGATGCCAATCAAAATTCAGGCGCTGGAGCGCTTTTTTCAGTATTTGATGGACCGCGGGGAGGCTCCGGCAGGAGTATTGCCGCTGAAAATTTTTTCCTAATCAAAGAAAGAGCCCGGGTACGGGAAAACGAGTATGCAATGAACAACCTACCATCCCCAGAGGAAAAGAAACAGTTCGTCCGGGAAAAGTTTTCTTCCATCAGTGGCCGCTATGATCTGCTCAACTCTTTGCTTTCTCTGCAGATAGATCGCTATTGGCGGTGGCGCACCACCCGCCTGTTGCGCCAGTTCCCTGAAGGCTGGGTTCTCGACCTCTGCGCCGGCACCCTGCCGCTGTCACTGGAACTCACGCGCCAGGCGCGCAAACGAAATGTCCTCTCCGTGGATTTTTGCGAGGATATGCTCAAGGCCGGCGCGAAAAACCTGCCCAACGACGACCGCAGAAACCGTATTTATCCGGCCTGTGGGGACGGCGAGGTCCTGCCCGCCCCATCCGAGGGTTTTTGGGGCTGCACCGTGGCCTTTGGCGTACGCAATCTCTCTCGCACCCTTCAGGGGCTCAAGGAGATGCATCGCATCCTCAAACCCGGAGGCTGTTTGCTGATTCTTGAATTCTCACGGCCGACCAACCCGATCATCAAGCCTATCTACACCTTGTATCTCAACCATATTCTTCCGGCTGTTGCCGGTCTGATATCCGGAGACAAGGAGGCCTATCAGTATCTGGCCTCCTCGATTGCCGCATTCTATGAACCGGAAGAGCTGATGTCCATGATGCGTGAGGCCGGGTTCAATCGGGTTTCGCGCATTCCGCTGACCTTCGGCATTGTCTCCATTTATCGCGGCGTAAAGGATTAAACATGGCAGCATGTCGACGCCTTGTTCTCGGCATCACCGGTGCCACCGGTATGCTCTATGTTCCGCAGCTGATCGCTCTGTTGGCAAACGCCAAGGTCGAAATCCATGGGATCATCTCCGATGCCGGCCGCAAGGTGCTCGAATTTGAGTTGGGAGTGCAACCCGAAGACCTCATCCAGGTGAGCCGCTGGTATGCAGCCGACAATTTCGCCGCCCCCCCGGCCTCCGGTTCCGCCGCCTACGATGCCATGGTGGTGCTACCCTGCACCGCTGGCAGTTTAGCCGCCATCGCCGGAGGATTCTGCGGCAACCTGCTGCACCGTGCGGCGGATGTGACCCTCAAGGAGCGCCGCCCCCTTATTCTCGCGGTGCGGGAAACACCGCTCAATCGGACCCACCTGCAGAATATGCTCACAGCCCATGAGGCCGGTGCCGTCATTTGCCCGCCGATGCCTTCGTTTTACCAGCAACCGCAAACTCTAGAGGATCTGGCCCGGCAATTCGCAGCCCGTATCTGTGATCTGCTTGGTGTGCCCGTTTCTTCAGCACATATCAAACGTTGGCAGGGAATTTGACCATGTGGAAAAAAATTGCTGTTCTGCTGGAGATGATAAAATTCCAGCACACTGTCTTTGCCATGCCCTTCGCCCTGATGGGTGCCTTTCTGGCAAAACGTGGTGTGCCTGGATTTTCGGTCTTTTTCTGGGTGGTCATCGCCATGATCGGGGCCCGTACCAGCGCCATGACCTTCAATCGTATTGCCGACCGGCGCTTCGATGCCGCCAATCCGCGCACCACCGGCCGTGCCCTGCCGGCAGGCGAGGTGACCCTGACCCAGTCCTGGTTGATGATGATTGCGGCAAGTGTGCTCTTTTTCTTTGCCTGTTTCATGCTCAACCCGCTAGCCCTGAAAATTGCGCCATTCGCTCTGGGCCTAACCCTCTTTTACAGCTTGACCAAACGATTTACCTGGTTCTGCCACGTGGTACTCGGTGTGGCCCTGGCCTTTTCCCCCCTGGGAGGCTGGGTCGCAGCCGCAGCCAGCCTTGAAGGGTATCCCTGGATTCTCTCTCTTGCCGTGCTGTTCTGGGTGGCGGGTTTTGACTGCATCTATGCCTGCCTGGATGCCGATTTTGACCGGAAAGCAGGTCTCTACTCCATGCCGGCAATTTTGGGACGAAAGAACAGCTTTCGCATTGCTGTTTTCTTTCATGCCCTGGCCTTTGTCCTTTTCACCTTCACCGGCGTTCTGATGCAGCTTAATGTCTGGTATTACCTGGGAATTGGAATCACCGCCGCGGCCCTGTTTTACCAACACCTTATCGTCAGCCCCCAGGACCTTTCCCGTATCCGGCAGTCGTTTTTCTCGATGAACGGGATTATCGCACTGACCCTTTTCTGTGCCACCTGCCTGTCGCTGGCCACAGGAAACTGAAATGTGGTCCAAGCATCTGTTCCTGGTAATCCTTTTGGTTGGTCTTGCGCAAGCGACCGCCAGCCGAGCCCAAGAGAACACGGCCCAGCCAACCGAGCTCCAGCCTCAAGAGCTTCTCCAGGAGACACTTGATATCATCTATTCGGGAGACGAGACCATGCATTATGTCGTTTCCTGGAGTGGTGGGGTCAAGATTGGCGATATCTACCTGCAGATCCGCCCGCAGAAGAAACCGGAGACCGGTTATGTGATTGCGGCAAAGGTCAAGGACTACGGGCCGTTGTCCGTGTTTTACCCGGTTGATGATCACTTTCGCTGTTTTGTCGACGGTCCGATGAAACTCCCTGTCCGCTATGAAGTGGAGCAGAAAGAAGGGCATGGCGGACACAAAACTACCAGGCTCAGTCTTTATGACCAACAGGCTGGTATCGTTCGTTATCAGAAAAATAAAAATAAATTCATGACGTTCCCGGTCAGTGGCAAGGTCTATAACGAATTTGCCTCTTTTATTATCACCCGGGCCTTGGCCTTCATCGGTCAGGTCGAGATTGTCGTGCCCACCTTTGCCGATAAAAAACGCCACGAAGTCAAGGTGGCGGTTACCCGTCGGGAAACCCGTCGCACCGTTTTCGGTAAACTGAAGACGATGCAGGTCGAGCCGAAAATGCAGTTTCGCGGTTTGTATGAGAAAAGCGGAAATACGACGCTGTGGCTCACCGACGACCGCTGCCGGGTGCCGGTGGAGATTCACTCGCGAATAGTGGTGGGTTCCCTGGTGGCGGAACTGGTCGATTACGCCAATTCCGCCTGTCCGGAGCTGCGGGTTCGGAAAAAATGAGCGGCGGGTAGATGTCAGCCGATCTTCACCTCGATTTTCTTGGGTTGAGCAGGACCGACCTTGGGCAGACAAACTTTGAGTACGCCATTGGTCATTGAGGCCTGAATCTTCTCCTGATCAATGGATTCCGCCACGGTAAACCTGCGCAGATAATGGCCGGTTTCGTATTCCTCAAGGATCAGCCGGCCAAGAGGTTTGGACGCTTCCCGCTGGGCCTGGATAGTGAGGATGTTGTCTTCCAAAGAAAGGTCGATCCCCCCGGGCAGGACTCCCGGCACATCGGCGAGAACAACCACCTCCTGTTCGGTTTCGTAGATGTCGACATGGGGGGCAAAATAGGTGTCGGTCTTGGTGGTTTCCCCGTTGGGTTGCACCGCCTTTTTTTCCTGTATTTTCAGTTCTTGGGCAGACATGGGCAGACCTCCATCAGTCAGCGGAAACTTTGATCTGGCGTGGTGTGACCTCTGTGGCCTTCATCAGGGTGAGGGCCAGTACGCCGTTGACGAGCTTTGCCGCCACCCGTTCCACATCAACTTTGACCGGCAGGGCAACGGCACGGCTAAAACTGCCGGATTCAATTTCTCGCCGATGGTAGGAAATTCCGGGATAGCTCTGCCGGTTGTCGCGTTTTCCCTGCAGGGTCAGGGTTTCCCCCTCAATGGAAAGCTCGAGATCCTCGACCTTGACCCCGGGAAGTTCTGCGGTAATAATCAATCTGTCCGGTTCTTCGTAGATATTGAGCGGTGGATAAACGTTGGCCCGTCCCTGAGCCTTGCCTTTTTCCCCGTAGGAGCGGGACAGTTCGTCCAAGCCCTGCCGGATTCGTTCGAACTCTGCCCAGGGATTGCGAAACGCCGGGCGGTCTACAAATCGAATAAATGACATACTGCACCTCCTTGCGGTCAAAATGGTTAATGATCATATAAAGTAAAGCTGCTGGAGAGCGCTTGTCAAGAAGAAGCGCCCATTGTGAACGCTGTTGCTTTTTCAGCATAAAACAACGACAATAGCCCAGGCTTTGTCAATGGAACCAACCTTAGTTTCAGGAGTAAAAAAACATGAGTACGGCTGTTATTGCCACCGACTGCCCGGATCTGCGCCTACTGCACCGCGGCAAGGTCCGTGATATGTATGAAATCCCAGGTCATCCGGACAAGCTGTTGATGGTTGCCACCGACCGCATTTCCGCCTATGACGTGGTCATGGCCGAGCCTATCCCCGGGAAGGGGAAGGTGTTGACTGAAATTTCCCTGTTCTGGTTCAAACTGTTGGGTGATATCATTCCCAACCACCTGATTAGCGCCAACATGGACGAGTTTCCCGAGGTATGCCACCAGTACCGTGACCAACTCGAAGGGCGCTCCATGCTGGTCAAAAAGACTCAGGTGGTGCCGATCGAGTGCATTGTTCGCGGTTATATTTCCGGCTCCTTCTGGTCGGCCTACAAAAAGGACACCACCGTCTGCGGTTATTCCCTGCCTGCGGGGATGCTCGAGTCGGACAGGTTTCCCGAGCCGCTGTACACGCCCTCCACCAAGGCTGAACAGGGCCTGCACGATGAGAACATTTCCATTGCGCACATGGAGGAACTGGTGGGCAAGGAACTGACCGCAAAAATGGCGGCCACCAGCATTCAGCTGTACCAGCGGGCCGCGGATTACGCTCTCAGCAAGGGGATCATTATTGCCGACACCAAATTCGAAATGGGCATGGATGGGGATCAGCTGATTCTGATCGACGAGGTTTTGACCCCGGATTCCTCCCGATTCTGGCCGCTTGACCAGTTTACCCCCGGCAAGGGGCAACCGAGTTTCGACAAACAGTTCCTGCGCGATTATCTGTCCTCCCTTGATTGGGACAAGCAGCCGCCACCTCCGCCGTTGCCGGCTGAAATTTTGGAAAAAACCAAAACCCGCTACGAAGAGGCTGTCGCCAAACTGACCCGTTGACAGGCTTTTTCTCTTTCGTCTCATTCGCGGTATCGCCTGCCTGTGATGCCGCGAATGATGACGCCTCTCCGTCCCAGAACAGGGACCTGCTCACGAAACGAAAAGAATCGTGCGCTGAGCTTACCTGGTTGTGCAAGCCTGGCCTATTCGCAAATTGCATCAGAACAGCTGCTATCTTTGCTCTCCGATTCAGGGGAATCTGGAATGACTCAAGCCTTTCCTGGGTAAAAGAGATTGATACTGCCAGTTTTCACCTTAATCATGCTCCGATTCTATCCAGAAAACGAGCCCATCTCTGTGTAATGAAAACCGTGTTTATTTGGGTAATTTTTTTAAAATTTTATCAGCCAAAGACGGGTAAATTTCTCGCATGCAATCTGGACAAAGCCCATGGGTAAATTTAGCGTCTGTATGTTCCTGGATATACGTTTCAATCTGTTGCCAATACCCTGAATCTTTCCTGATTTTTCTACACTTTGAGCAGATGGGTAAAAAACCTTGGAGTGTTTTTACTTCCTGAAGTGATTTATGTAACTCAGTTATAAGCTTGTTGCGCTCAGCCTCTATCTTTTTGCGAGTAACTATTTCATGTTGTAAACTTCTGTTCCAGAAAAAGAGTACACTCAACACAAAAATGATAAAGATTCCTATTGTAGATGCCCATTTTATAATTATTTCAGGAGAAATACCGGGTTCGTATTTGAGCTTGATCCATCTCTGATTAATTAATTCCCTTTCTTCAACTGATATCGAATCCAATGTTTTCTGGATTATTTTTTGAAAAATTGGCCAATCATTACGAACGCCCATAGCCAATTCGATCTTTTCAAGTTCTGTAGGGGCTGCTATCTTCAAGTTAGTAATGCGTAACTTTTGTATTAGATAACTAGCGACGCCCAAATCCATCAAACAAGCGTCTGCTTTTCCAAATGATACAGCCTTTATGTCTTCGGCAGCGTTCTCAGATTCTATGATTTTGAAATTGAAGTTAGAGTACTTCGTTTTAATCAGTGAATAAATAAACTGGTTTTTTACCAACGACACTTTCTTCCCATCCAGATCACTCATATTGCCAATAAATGGTGCGTCTTCTCTCGTGATGATCACTGAAGGATAAGAAATATAGGAGCGAGTGAAAGATAAAAATTCTAAGCGATCAGGAGTTTGGGCGAGACATGGAAAGAGATCGATTTTCTTTTTCTCGCCTAATTTAAGAGCCTGATTAAAATTCAAACCATACACCACCTCCATTTTAACCTTCAATCTGGCTTCTAAAATTTTCACATAATCAGAAACCACGCCTTTAAATGTATAGTTATTGTGGTCTTGCTCCACCCATTGGTAGGGAGGAAATGCAACACCAACGCCCAGGCGAATTGTTGGATGCTTCGCCAGCCAATCACGCTCCACTTGATTCAAAATTTCCTGAGAGGGGGGAGTGGCGGAGCATTCAGCGCATTGAACCAATAAAGCAGCGACAAGAATGAAGACTCTCCAAGCAATCATCTTTCTTATGGTGTAGATGATATAGGTCTGATGCATGGCCATCCATTAAATATTGACAATCTCGACAAATGTCACCAACTTTGGAATTATTCATTCTGAAATCAGTATGTTGCGCAGCTCGAAATGTCGTTCTCGAGGCTATTTACGAGAACGACATTTCGAAACATCTCTAAAAGAGAGCCTTTCCAAGGCGTTCATTGCAACGTTTACCGAGCAAAGTATACAATGAACCGTTTTCAATGGGTAATATGAGATGGATTTTTTGCCGTACCAGGCGACGAGAAACAACCCTTCCCTATGCTGATAGCTCCGGATGCATTGTCCAGCCACTGATATCATCACCAAACGTACTGTCGGAGTCAATAACCGGATCCCTTGCTCTTAAACCGACGTGCGTGTCCGCTATGGCGGTTCATTACCTGCTCGGCAAGCTGTTCATCCGTTAACCTTGCCATATCGAAGGTGCGAGATCCTCATCAATTACCAATTTAACCCCGACTACGGTGAGCTTGAACCTCTCTGTCGGAGGGGGAACCTTAGCGTGTTTTTTCGCTCTTCTAATGGAGTTTGAGCCTCTCTTTGGGCGGCCGCACTTGTTTCTGCAAGGGAAAGAACCAGGAGGGGGAAGGGAGTATCTGATCCTTGAGCACCTGCTGGTCATAGGCGGCCACCAGATCGGATTTTTTCAGCACACCCACCACCCGACGCGGATGGGAATCCGAAACCACCGGGAGAAAGGAAAAATGGTGATGGGCAAAGAGATCAAAGGCTTTTTCCAGAGAGTCCCCTTCGAGCAGGGTGATCACCTTTGTCTGCATGAGCGCTGAGGCCGGAGAGGTCCAGGAGATGTTTTCCAGGGGACTTTGCCCCAAAAGGACTCGCAGATCACGCAGGGTCAGCACGCCGGTCAACTCCTTCTTGCCGTCCACCACGATAAAGTGGGGAAAACTGCTAGCCGCCATCTGTTCCGCCACCCGTCCCAGAGGCAGATCTTCCGCCACCGCCTCATATTCACTGCACATATAACCGGCAACCAGCATATTGCGAAGCCGGTTGACATCGTGGCCGCGGACGATATTGATGCCGCGGCCCAGCAAATTGGTTTCATAGACGGAATACCCATGGACGAGCTGAACCACCAGGACACTGGGGATGCAGGCCACCATCAACGGAAGAATCACCTCGTAGTTGTTGGTCAGCTCAAAAATGGTGAGTATGGCGGTGATGGGGGCCAAGGTGGTGCCGCTGACCAGCGCCCCCATGCCAATCAGGCTGAAATGGGCGGTCAGTTCATGGGTGGCTGGCCACAGGGATTGGGCAATATTGCCAAAGACCGTTCCCACCATGGCGCCGATAAAGAGCGATGGGGCGAAGATGCCGCCGCTCATGCCGCTGCCCAGACAGACTCCGGTGCTGAGGATTTTAATGACAACCAGCGAGGCTGCCAGCGTCAGGGGAAGTTGGCCGGTCAGGGCCTGGTTGATGGTGGAATAACCAAGCCCCAGGGCCTGGGGCCAGAAGCAGCCGATCAACCCGACTGCCAGGCCCCCCAGGGCTGGTTGAAACCCCAGGGGAAGACCGGTTTTTTGCAGGATTCGGGGCAGGCCGAAAACCACGGCCATCAGCAGGAGGGCAAGCATGCCGCAACACAGTCCCATGGTCAAATAGAGCAGCAGATCGGCAGGATGCTGTATGCTGAAGGCGGGAATATGAAACACAGCTGCTCCCTGCCAGCAGGCGCGGCTGACCAAGGTGCCGGTGACCGAGGCCAGCACGAGACTGCTCAGCGAGATCGCCTCGATTTCACAGAGCAGAATTTCCACCACAAAAAGCATGCCCGCCATAGGTGCCTGAAAGGTGGCGGCTATACCGGCAGCCGCGCCGCAGGCCACGGCCAGACGTCGTTTACTCCGGTCAAATTTGAGGATCTGGCAGAGACTGGAACCGATCGAGGCCCCTATCTGGACAATGGGACCTTCCCGGCCCACTGAAGCACCGGCTGCGATAAACAGGGCAGTGGCCCCGGTTTTAAAGAGCGTGACACGGTGGCGGATATGACCGCCACGTAAAGCCAGTGCCTCCATGACCTCGGGTACCCCCGGACCACGGGTTTCCGGGGCAAAGAGGACAATGATCGGGCCGAGGAGCAACCCTATCAGGGCAGGGAGCAGGAGGTGCCACCACCAGGAGTGGGCGGGGGCAACCTGCAACCACTGAGGGAGGGCTGCAAAGAGGTCAGTGCAGCGGTGGATCAGCCAGCGGAAAAAGACCGCACCAAGCCCGGACAACGCACCGATGCATATGGCGATGAAAAGGGGGGCGAGGACAGAGCGGATTTGCTGTTTTCGTCGCACGCGACTGTACCCTCCTTTTGCAGGTTGTTTCGGGTCAGATGCTGCTGAGTGAAAAATTCCCGGACGATGAGTCAGGATTTGCCCGTAAGGCTGCACCGCTCTTACAAAATCAAAGGCGAATGCAACCCAATCGGGGCATCTTTATTTCTTGCGTCGCTGCAGATTGTATTTCTTCATCTTGTACTGCAGTAGACTCTTGGTGATGCCCAACTGCTCCGCTGCCCTGGCCTGGACATAGAAGTTGTCGTCCAGTGCCTTGCGGACCAGCTTCTCTTCAATGCCGTTGAGCACCTCGGCCAGGCTGAGGTTGTCGGGAATGAATTGGCTCAGTTCCAGACCAGTACTCCACTCCTGGGCACTGATCAGTTCGCTGGAATCGGGTTGGACGTCTTCGGGCTCAATGCGGTTGCCGTCGCAGAGGATGGCGGCGCGTTCGATGGTGTTTTCCAGCTCGCGCACGTTGCCTTCCCAGGGCAGGCTCACCAAGAGCCGCAGGGACTCGGGGCTGATGTCGAGTTCCTTGCCCAGGCTGCGGCTGTTTTTTTCGATGAAATGGGTCACCAGCGGCGGAATGTCGTCCACCCGTTCCCGCAGCGGGGTGAGATGGATGTGGATGACGTTGAGCCGGTAGTAGAGATCCTCGCGAAAATGTCCCTTGTCGACCTCGTCCTTGAGATCCTTGTTGGTGGCGGCAAGGATGCGCACATCCACATTCTGGGTGACCGTGCCGCCAACCCGTTCAAAGCTTTTGTCTTGTAAAACCCGCAGCAACTTGGCCTGCAACTGGGGCGGCATCTCGCCGATCTCATCAAGAAAAAGGGTGCCGGTATCGGCCAGTTCAAAACGTCCCTTGCGCATCATCACCGCATCGGTAAAAGCCCCTTTCTCATGGCCAAAGAGCTCGCTCTCAAGCAGGTGTTCGGAGAGGGCAGCACAGTTCACCGAGATGAAGGGGGCATCCTTGCGTGGGCTGAGGTTGTGAATGGCCCGGGCGACCAACTCCTTGCCGGTGCCCGACTCGCCGGTGATCAATACCGATGAGGGGGTGGGCGCCACCTTTTCGATCAACTGATACACCGCGCGCATCGACGGACTCTTGCCGATCATCCCGCCGAATCCTGAGCGGGGTGTGGCCTCGGCCCGCAGTCGCCTGATCTCCCGTACCAGGCCGTAATGTTCCACCGCCTTGGTCACGCTGGCCAACAGCTGCTGGTTGGAAAAGGGCTTGGCCAAATAGGTGAAGGCGCCAAGGCGCATGGCCTCAACCGCCTTTTCCACCTCGGCATAGGCGGTGATGAGAATGACCGGCAACTCGCGATTGTATTCCTTGATCTTGGCAAGAAATTCAATGCCATCCATTCCGGGCATCTTCATGTCCGAAATCACCATGTCAAGATCAGTGCTGTAGACGATGGGCAACCCGGCCTTGCCGCTGTCGGCGGTGAAGACCTCATATCCTTCGTCCTTGAGCAGTTCGGCAAGAACGATTTGATAGTTGGGTTCGTCGTCAACGATGAGAATGGTATGCATGGCGTTTGATCCAGAGAAAAGGGTTACCGGTTTTTTGTAGCGAGCCGGTTGTAAAGGTCGTCCAGGATGGAACAGGGCGGGCAGAAATCATGGCAGGTGCCGGCCAGGCGATGGGTCGGCCTGGTCTGGCCGTGAAAGTCGCTGCCGCCGGTGACCAGCAGTTTGTGTTCAGTTGCAATGGCCCGCAGCTTTTTCTTCATTTTACGGGTATGCGTGGGATAGTACAACTCCAGTCCATCCAATCCGCGTAAAACCAGCTCACGAATGATGGCCGGCTGCAGTTTCATCTGCGGATCCAGTTGGCCGGGATGGGCGATCACGGCCACACCGCCGCAGCGATGGATCATGGCCATGGCCTCGATGGCCGAATAGGAAAACCGTTTTTCCCAGGCGGGTTTATTGCGGCCGAGGAATTCGCGAAAAGCGGCCTCAAAGCTCTCTACCACCCCGTGTTCAACCAAATAGCGGGCGATGTGGGGTCGTCCTGTCTGGCCGCAGCAGGAGATACGTTCCACCTCTTCAGCTGAAATATCGATTCCCAGGTTGCGCAGTTTTTCCAGTATGGCGGCATTGCGGCGCTCGCGTCCCTCCTGCAGCGGTTTAAGCCAGGCCAACAGCTCTGGATTGGTCGGATCTATGCCGTAACCGAGCATATGCAAGGTATGTTGGCGCAGGGTGGTTGATATTTCCACCCCGGCTATCACCGGAATACCCACTTCTTGCCCCAGCCGCATCAACTCGACCACGCCCTCGACGGTATCGTGATCGGTCAGCGCCAACCCTTGCAGGCCGTTTTGCTGCGCAAGTGCGATCAATTCCGCTGGACTTGCACTGCCATCGGAATAAATGGAATGAGTATGCAGGTCAATACACATCGATTCAGGGTGATGGCTAGGGCCCAACCGCATCCCGAGAGGTGGTAAGGCGAACAAGAGGCGTCCCATCTCGGAAGGACGATTGGATGGTTGTTGAGGTGAACGACACAAAAAACGAGTCAGGCCGGATGCACCCAAGGAGGGAACATTTGTTCCCGGTGTTAGTGAGCAATGTACTCACGGCCTTGCTATTGCGCAATAACCAAATGAAATTGCCGGGAAAACTATGCTTGTCATTTTTGATAGCCGTTCTTATGGTTGCTTGAAATTGACTTCTGTAGTCGTTTTCCCAAGAGAGCCGATCAAAATATCTTCCCGTGTCTTTGTCTGTACGTATCTCTACGGCACGGCTTTTTGCTTTTATTGGAGGATGCAATGTCAGGACAACAGCTGCGCATTGACGAATACCGTATTGAAGAAGAACCGTACTACCTGGCCACCGGAGATGAACTTGCCGTTGCCGAGGCCGCCTATGCAGACGGCTCGCCGCTCCTGCTCAAGGGCCCGACCGGCTGCGGCAAGACCCGGTTCATGCAGTACCTGGCCTGGCGACTGAAGCGCCCCCTGGTGACCGTATCCTGTCATGATGATCTCTCCACCTCGGATTTAGTCGGCCGTTACCTCATTCGTTCCGGCGAGGCGGTCTGGAACGATGGCCCCCTGACCATGGCGGTGCGCGCCGGTGCGATCTGCTATCTTGACGAGGTGGTCGAGGCGCGCAAGGATACCACGGTCGTTATTCATCCCCTTGCCGATGACCGCCGTCAGCTGCCCATTGAAAAGCGGGGCGAGTTGCTCACCGCCCCGGATGAGTTCATGCTGGCGGTCTCCTACAATCCCGGGTACCAGAGCGTGCTCAAGGATCTGAAAGCCTCGACCCGGCAGCGTTTTGTGGCCCTGAGTTTTGATTATCCGGAGGCAGAAAATGAGGCGGAGATTGTCTGCAGGGAAGGGGGGGTCGAAGGGGAGTTGGCCAAGTCGCTGGTGAAACTGGCAGGCATGACCCGTGGACTCAAAGACTCCGGCCTGCCGGAAGGTGCCTCTACCCGGCTGCTGATTCAAGCAGGAAAGTTGATCGGCCGTGGTATTCCAATCACAACCGCCTGTCGCGCCGCAGTCAGCCAAGCCTTGACCGATGACCGCGAGTTACTCGCCGCCATGGATGAAATGATCAGTTCGCTCTTCTAATGGGGAAAAGGGGTTATGGATCTGGAATCCCTCAAGGAACGGTTTTATGAGATGGTTGCTCCCGCCATTCCCAACGAGTGGGATGTGGAGGACGCCCTCGGTCCGCTGGCGGAAGATGAAGCCAAATATGTAGAGGATATTTTTTCCCAAATTCCTGCAATCTGGCCGGTTTCTCACTCGCTCTGCTTTGCCTATCTCAATGCTGCAGGCCCGGCTCTGTGCTGCCTGGCTCCGGATGAACTCTCTCTTTGGGTCCATACCCTGCTTGATCGTTACGAAACCGGTGGCCTACGGGCAGCGCAGCTGTTCATGGAGAATGTGGAGCAGCAGTTTGCCTGTCAACGTCGTGGCCAGGGCGGTCTGCGCCTGATCGATGTGCGCGGACGTCTGCAGCCCTATGTCAACGGGCTGGCCGGGCATGAGTTGCCGCTCATCACCGCCGATATGCCTTCAACCGACGGTGAATCAATTTTCCTCCCCGGTGAAATTGGCTTTTTTCCTGAACAGAATGAAAATTTTCTCCTTTACAAATTGATGGCCAGTTTTCAGTGGGCCTGTCTCCAGGCGGGTACCTTTTCCGCCCCCGGACATTTGCCTCAACGGAAAAAGGGAGCCCATCCCCTGGACTGTTTTTTTTCGGAATTTCTTCAGCCTGCCAACGCCCGCTGTCTCTTTCATTATTTTGAAACAGCACGAATTCTTGGCTATCTGAAGCTTGAATTGCCAGGGTTGATGCGCCAGGCGAGACCGCTGTTCGACCGGATTGTGGTGGGCGAAAATGAGTCTACCCTCCTGAGCCGGTTGCAACAGGGGTTGTTGCACGACAGCTGGTCGGAGCCAGGCATGCACAGAGTGGATGACGAAGCGCGCCTTCTGCTCGCGTCGCTGAGCCTTAAGGATCTCCATGGCAACGCATCCAGCCTGGAGGCGGTGCGGGAGTTGATGCCGCTCATTGATCCGGAAGAGCATCTGGAATCGACCTCCCCCTTGGTTTTTCAGGGCAAGCTGCGTCTTCAAGAGATGCGCAACCTTGGCTTGCGTGCCAAGATGGATAAGGAATTGCGCATGATGCAATCGGTGCATCTGCCGCCGGTACTTAATGAGCAGCAAGGACAGGAACGGGGGAACAGTGGCCAGCAGCAGGGCCAGGATGCGGCCATGATCATTGACATGGAAACCGCCCTTGAGCAACTGCCACCCTTCATGCACTCGCAGATGAATATCGAATCCGCCCTGCCGGATGAGAGCGGTGCGGAGTCCAGGGATCCAGGGCAGAGCAAGACCGCGGATAATTCGGTCAGCGCCACCGAGGGACAAGGTGGGCAGATCTTTGCCGCAAAGGCGCAGGGCAATGCGGCAGCCGGCAATGGGCATATGGAGCCCATTGTCTATGATGAGTGGGATTTTCGTCGCAAGGGATTTCGCAAAAACTGGTGCGTGGTGACCGAGAAGGAGATCCAGCCAGTGCAGAATTCCTTCATGGAAAAGACGTTGAAGCAGTACCGGGGACAGATACGCCGCCTGCGTCATCAGTTTGAACGGTTGCAGACCAGTGAACGTTTCGTGCGTCGTCAGCGCGAGGGCAGCGACATCGATCTTGATGCGGTGATTGAATCCATGGCGGACATGCAGGCCGGCCGGCACCCTTCGGATCGGCTGTTCATTCGCCTCGCGCGCGAGCACCGTGATATTGCAGTGTGTTTTCTGGTGGATATGTCCAACTCCACCGCGGGCTGGGTAGGACAGTCGATCAAAGAGGCCCTGGTCCTGATCTGCGAGGCCATGGAGGTGTTGAACGACCGTTACGCCATCTACGGTTTTTCCGGCATGCGCCGTCTGCGGTGCGAGGTCTTTCCGGTCAAGCGCATGGATGAGCGGTATTCACAGACCGTCCGCGACCGTCTTTCAGCTATCGGCCCCCGTGAGTACACCCGCATGGCCCCGGCAATTCGCCATATGACCTCGCTCTTTGCCCAGGTCGAGGCCAAGGTGCGGTTGTTGATCGTCCTTTCCGATGGCAAACCTGAAGATTACGACGATTACAAGGGTGATTACGCCATTGAGGATACCCGCCATGCCCTTTTGGAGGCCAAAGCCAAGGGGATTCACCCCTTTTGTATCACCATTGATCGCCAGGCACACGAGTACATGGATCATATGTACGGTGAGGTCAACTATATTTTTATCGATAAAATCAAGCAACTGCCGGCTCGAATGTCGGAGATCTATCGTAGCCTGACCAGTTGATGAGAACAGTTCCGTCTTTCTTTAAGCTGGTTCTCCCCTCAGCCTCCAGCAAAACTCGACCGGCCGGCCTCGTGGAGGAACCGTTGGTAGAGTTTTTCTCGAAATTCGTCACTCACGTCCAAAAATTTAGCTGCAAAGCCGGTATCGCTGCATCTCACGACCCTGGCCTTCATCTGTACATGCCCAATGAGCGGCGGATGCGGGGGGAAGGCGATGAACCCCTCAAAGTCCATCTGTTCGGGCAGGATCAGGGTCGCCTTGGTCACCGCACAGCCGCTGGTCGAAATATCGTTGATGTCTGCTTCGCCACTGCCAACGGCAGAATCGTAGACCAATTTCAAGTGGCGAAGCTTGAGGCGGATCCCTGCCCTCGGTCTGATTTCTTCAAGCCGTTGTTCCGCCTCCTGGGAAGAGTGGACGTACAAGGGCTGGTAGCAGCTGATCTGGTCGGTAAAACTATGAATCTGTTTGTAGCTGACAGCATGCTCCTCGACAATTCGCACTATCTGACCGGCATTGTGGCTGAGGAGAAAATCGATGATTTTTTTATACGTCGGCAGGCTGGTGATATAGATGAGTTGACAGCGGGATAAATCGTTGATCACCTCGAATCCGGGGTTGAGTTCGGCGATGCAAAACCGGATATCGGTATAGAGTTGTTCAAGGGAATGCAGGTCCACCTTGCCGGCTATGGTGATATGAAGCCTGTTTTGTTTACGGTCTGCGCGCACCTTGACGAGTGTGTCGGCCATGGAAGCATCATCGGGTTGAAATAAGGGGCCCTGCAAGACCAGGGAGCTAATTTACGCTGCAGAGCAGTATATCGCAATTACAATGAAGGGTGAATGGATTTGTCTTGGGTCTTCCCCGCAAACCTTGCTGGAAAACTGAATTTCGAAAAACAGGAAAAAAACGTGTAACCGTTGGTAATAAAGGCATTACGGCAAGACGTGAATTTAGGACGGGGATTCAGCCGTTTATGCAGTGCTATTTTGTAGATTTTTCGATTTATTGCTGATAGCGTAAGAAATTGGAGGAGCTCCGAATTGTCAGTTCTTTTAAAATACTGAGGAGGTTTTTTATGGGAAATGCTGTCATCGTTGAAGGCTCTTGTAGTAAGACAGTCAAAGTCAATCTCAGTGGACTCAAGTGGCTGCCGTTAACAACAACCCTAGGGATGCCCTATATAAACGCCATCGAAAATAATCCAGGATGGCGGCTTGCTACCAAGGATGAGGTTGAAAGTCTGTTGCAATCATTGCAGGCGATAGATAGTAAAGAGATGGTTCCTGAGAATTTTGAAGGTGCCAACTGGTTTTTAGAAAACTTCGGCATTTGGGACAGTGAATCGTATTATGGCACAGCTTCAACCATTGATTTTTTTTACAACCTAGAGAGCAGCACTGAAACTGTCTCGAGAGGAACGGTTTCAAGAAATATTTTTTCAGAGGAAGGTAGAGAAAAGTATCGGGAAAAGTATGGGAAATATCCAGAAAACTCTGGTCAAATCAATTATGGTCAAATAATAAATGGACCAATTGAAGTCATTCAAGACTACAGTGCCGGCTTCCTTCTGGTTCAAGAAATGATCGCCTCTCCAAATCTTTTCAGCATTCAATAAGTCAATAGCGGAGTAATAGCTCCCTGTTTTCTGTGAATCCTGTCCCAACCTGCTGTTGCCGAACATTTGACATTGATTTTTTCCTTAGGCTCAGGAATCTGTACGAGCAGTTCCGAGTAAAAATGAAAAACAAAAATTTGAAGACAGGGGAAAGCGGGAGCGTATCGGAATAGCTTGAACAACTGCCAGCTCAATCCACTTGACGAGGAGGGCGATAGATCAGGCAAGAACGGCATAAAGCAACCCCACCCCGCCATTACGACGGGATGGGGTACCAAGGAACAGGTTAGAACTTCAGAGAACCGAAGATCATCAGGTAGGACCAGTTGTCGTCGGCTCCACGAAATTCATCTTCGGCTGCTTCGTCAGGTGTGGCGAGACCGCCAACAACGGACATGGAGAAATGTTCGGTCGCAGCCCAGTCAACAATGGCATTGTACTCTTGGGCGTAATCTTTGCCTGAGTTATGACGGTCATAGTTGATGTAGGCCAGGGTAAGAGTCACTGCATCAAGCGGCTGTACGGTGAGTTTCACCATGTGGGTGTCAAGATCCTTATTGAGGAGGATATACTCGCCCAGAATCTCACCCTGGTACCAGGTCTCCCAATCGGTAGAACCGTAGAACATGGAGTCGTAATCAGAGTCAAAGCTGGCGTATCGATAGGTCAGGCCGGGTTTCCAGGGGGTGTCTTCAAACTCGTAGCCGACGGATACATACCAGGCGTTACCGCTTGGCAGGTTGTTATCCTTGTCCTCGTAGACGTATTCCATCTCAATGTGGAGTGGCTTGAGCGCATCCACACTGCCCATGAGGGCGAACGGATTGACCCCGCCGCGAATATCGTAGATCATCATGGAGTCGCGAGAGACTGTATCGGACTCTACGGTGTAGAGGCCAACCCCGGCAAAACCCAGCCCCTCTGCATTGTACTCAACGTTACCGCCGCCGACCTTAGTGTTATCGTCCTGGTCCGCCTCAAAGTAGGTCAAGTCTCCGGACCAGTTGCCGCTCTTCATTTTGATGATGCCTGCGTAATCAGCGCTGTTCCGTCCGCCGATCCAGAATGCAGCGCGACCAAAACCGGAACCGCCCTGATTGGCAAAGAGGAACCCATTGCCCAGTACATACTCCTGACGACCAAAAGAAATATCGAGGAAGTCTTCGCCCAGGGAACTGAACAGGTTGCCGGATTTCCAGCCGACATAGGCATGATCAATGCGCAGAGAGCTTTCATCATAACCCACGTTGGAAAGAGCGGCGTCATTGCCACCAAAGGTGTTGGCCTGGACCGCATCGATCACACCATAGATGGACTGGCTGCCGGGAAGAACATAGTTGAACTCAAATCCCGGGCGTACCAGAGATTCCCACCAGGACGTAGAATCAATGGTAGGATCTCCAAACCAAGAGTTGCTCTGGGTGAAGACGGCCAAATCGGCTTCCAGGGTAACTTTGGCAAAGCTGCCGTTGTCAGCGGTGTAAAACTGAAGGGGGTTGGCTTGTTCTTCGGCAAGGGCATTTCCACTCAGTACGGCGGAGAGCAGCACAGAGGCTGCAGTCAAAGATAAGGTTGTCTTGGTGCTCATTGTAAGGCGTACTCCTGTAATGGTTTGTAAATGAACTTGAGCGCATGCAAAAAATGGCCAGTCAGAGAGAGTTTTTTTGGCTTCTGAGAGGTCGATTTTTTCTAACATATTGGTATACAATTAAAAAATGATATCAATGTCCATCGGTATAAAAATTTGGACCGAACCTACCATACTCACACAATCCTAACAAGGACCAAAAACACCTATTTACAATTCACTGGTGGTGTGTTAGTTGATATTTATTTGTATTTATTGTTTTTTTTATAAAATCATCTTGATTGAGTGAAAATTTAAAAATTTTTATTCTTTACCGGAATCCTCTAAAAATTGGGTTTGTTCAGTTCCCTGTATCCAATATTTTGATGGACTCGTGCCTGTCTTCTGCTCAACGTACTCGAGAAGGAGCTCTTCCATGGAAAAGTTGCTGCAACCCTTGCGACTTGGGGCACTCTTGCTGCCCAATCGAATCCTCATGGCGCCTCTGACCCGATGCAGAGCGACCGTGGATCATCTGTCCACCCCGCTCATGGCGCAATACTATGGTCAGCGGTCCACTGCTGGACTGATCATTGCGGAAGCGACCATGGTCATGGACAAGACTTCCGCCTTTCAAACCGAACCAGGGCTGTACAACAAAGCGCAGGTCGAAGCGTGGCGAAAGGTCACTGAACATGTTCATGCGCGCGATGGCCGTATTTTTGTGCAACTTTGGCATGGCGGACGTGCATGCCATCCGCGGATCAATGGCGGCCAACAACCTGTTTCGGCCTGTGCCGTTGCCATTACCAATGATATGGCCCACATACCTGAGGGGAAGGTGCCGTACACCGTGCCACGCCCTTTAGGTGATGAGGAACTCGAGGGTATTGTCGATGGGTTCAAAATGGCGTCTGTTCATGCGCTCGAAGCTGGTTTTGATGGTGTGGAAATTCACGGTGCAAACGGATACCTTCTTGATCAATTCCTTCGCGATGGATGTAATCGTAGGACCGGGATTTATGGCGGCCCCATCGAAAATCGCGCGCGCTTGCTCATCAGTGTGCTCGAAGCTGTCTGTGCTCTTTGGGGCCCCGGCCGGGTCGGTGTCCGCCTCTCCCCCCTTTCGAGTTTCAACTCCATGGGGGAGAGCGATCCCGTTGCCTTGACCTCCTGGTTAGCGCGCCGTTTGAACAGCTTGCCCCTTGCCTATGTGCACCTCGTCCGGGGAGATGTCATGGGGATATTGACGGGAGATATCTTGACTCCCATGCGCAAGGGGTATGCAGGGACTCTCGTTGCAAATCTTGGTTACAGTCCTCTCGAAGCTAATGCAGCTATCGGGGATGACCTATGTGATGCGGTGGCCTTTGGCACTTCCTATATTGCCAATCCCGATCTGGTGGAGCGCATTCGCCTCGGTGCCCCACTCAATCAGCCGAATCCCCATACCTTTTATAAGCCCGGGCCCGTCGGCTACATCGATTATCCGTTTCTAACGTAGTCGATATGGGTGCTTTGCCATCCTTGTGGAGGCAAGGGATTGTCTTTGCTCAAAAGATGGTTTATGTTTGTGGTTTATTACTCTGGCTCATTGCAAAACTTGCAACAGCGCTGTGCGAATCTTGTTTGGGAAAAAAAACGTCAATGGAGTGAAGCTGTATTGTCGACCTTCAACGACCAAAGGTTGCCCCGTTGAGGACGTTTTGTTGCAATCAAAATTTTATTCCTGCGTTTTTAGTGACCATGAAAGAGGAGGAATATTGACCGATGAGTGTGGAACACCGCAATTTCGATCTTGCTGCAGACCATTGGGATGAACGACCGCAACGGGTCCAATTGGCAAGAGATGTAGCCGATGCAATTTTGCGGCAGGTTCCACAGGCAACGTCCCTGGACGTTCTCGATTTTGGCTGCGGCACGGGATTGCTGACGCTCCAATTGCAGCCATTGGTCCGTTCCATAACCGGGGTCGACAGTTCCTCCGGTATGCTCCAGGTCCTCAACAGTAAAATTGCCAATCTCAAACTGGCCAATACTCGAACACTACAATGCAACATTGAACAGGGCGATTCCCTGCCGGGGAAGTATGACCTCATCGTCAGCAACATGACCTTGCACCATGTTGCTGAAATTGAGCCCCTGTTGGCCCAATTCCATCGCATTTTAGCCCCTGGCGGTCGTATTTGCGTGGCTGATCTCGACAGCGAGGAAGGGCGTTTTCACAAAGACAATACCGGGGTATTTCACTTCGGATTTGACCGTGACCTGCTGGGGCAGAAGTTTCAGCAGGCCGGTTTTTCACAGATCACCATCCAGACCGCAACGCAAATCGTCAAACCCGCCGAACATCAAACGTCTCAAAGTTTCAGCGTCTTTCTTCTTGCCGGTGTGAAAGAGTGACTACGCAGACGGAAAGGTCATTCTCGGTTTTTTTACGAGAATGACAATGTTGATGGCTTCGTAAAAAGTCAAAAACCTGAATGTCACGCATCGTGAAATCAGCAGCTTACGAAGCTCGAAACGTCGTTCTCGGTTTTTTTACGAGAACGACAATATTGATGACCTCGTAAAAAGTCAAACCGCCCAATCCGCTCGAAAAGAAGCGACTGGTTGAAAGTTTGTGCCTTCGTGAGTTCTTGTTGAGAAGTCTTCCCGAAAAAGTTCTTTGAAATATGTTTGGAAAGCCAAAAAGAAAAAAAATAGGCTGTAAAAGGACGTCATTGGGCTGGTTTTCTCGCCCCAGTGCCTGCTGGCCCGCAATATGTTCAAGCCGATGGCCTTCATGAAGGCGGCAAACCGCACTGCTTTCATGCCACGAACCCGGAGATGTTTGACACCGGTGCGCCGGTCGAATTCCGACATGGTCGCCTCAACGCCGGCCCGGTACCGGTACTTCTCCCTGAACTCCGGGCTTTCTTCTTCCTGTCGCCGTCGGGCCAGGCGGATATCCTTGTCGGTGTAGCGGTAGTAATAGCCCTTTTTTCCGATGGAGACGGGGCACCGGTCAAACGAGGAGCAGTTCTGACAAACAGCGATGGGGAAGAGTGCGCTGTAGCCGGATTTTGATTTCTTCACCGTGTCGGGTGCCGTGACCTGGGGGCAGGTGAGAACCTTGCCCTGGTCATCAAGGGTGAATTCGGTCAGGTTGAACTTCTTCTGATTGCCCGGCATGACCGGGGAGATGACTGCCACCTGATGCTCCTGCAGGGCCGTTTCACAATTGCTGTCGCTGCCGTAGAGGGAATCGGCCAGCATTTGCTGCGGCAGCATCGCCTTCTGCTCCAGTTGGGCCAAGGCGGGCAGGAGGGCATTGGCATCATGCTGATCCGCGGATTCCACCGCCACCTGCGTGATCAGGGATGGTCCACGCTCATCGGTGGTGGTGTAGTTTTCCACCAACTGCACCTGATACCCTTGGCCTTTATGACTGCTGTAGCCGGCATCCGCATCGGAGGGGTTTTGCAGTGAATCGGAGGGCACCTCCTTGTTCGGCCGGGCCACGGCTTTCTTGCCAGAATCGGCGGTGGTGTCTTCCTCGATGACACACTGTTCGGCGAACAACCGGCTCAGCAGTTTGAAGCTCTGCATGGTGCTGACCTCGTCCACGGCGGCAAAACGCTCGGTCAAGAGCAGCACATCCGCAGCCAACTGATCAAGGGTGCGGGTGGACTCGGTGGGTTTGACCATGGCGAACAAAGACGCCTGCGATTTGCTCAGATACCGTTGGGTCAACTCCGTGTCGAGTTGATCAAAGTGTTCCCGGTGGTGTCGCTTCAGGTTGACGAGGAACTTCTTGATCGTTTTGGTGAACAACCCGATACGACCCAGATTGCGCATGTTGGATTTGACATGCACCGAGTCCATGCGCTGCTTATTCATATCGGCCTTGAGCAACTTGGCCAGGATGCCCAGGGAGGCATCAAATATCTCGGCATAGCTCGCATCCGAGGCCAGGTGATCGCGCATGGTCCAGAGCGTTTTGTGGCTGAGGTATACAGCCGCGTCGGAGCACGAGGTGATGTTGAGGGCATAGTGCCACTGGATATTGAAACAGAACTGCTCAACCGCCTCCTGATCAGTACAATCATGCATTTGCTGGAGGATCATCACCCCCATCATGGCATACAGTTCCTTGGTGGGTCGGCCATTGTAGTCATGATAATGGTGGCGCAGGGACTCCACCGGGAGTTCAGGCAGGATATGCTTCTGAAAAAGACCTGCCCATGAGTTGTCCAGGAGGGCGCGTCGTTTGGGTCCCAAATGGGCCCATGGGTCGAGGATGTTGAGCTGTTTGTGGTTTTTCACGTGAAACATTATCTCGTCTCGCATTTAATTGATATTACGCAAATATATTAACAGAATGCGAGAAAAATGACAATGGTAATCCAGACGTTAATCCTGGAAAATTAACCAGTTAAATAGAAATACTTTTTACGACGCCATCAATATTGACAGCCTCGTGAAAAGTCAAAAGCCGAGAAATCACGGTTAGTCAAATCGATCAGTTAGAAGGCAAGAAACGTCGTTTTCGTGGTTTTTTACGAGAACGACAATGTTGCCTTTGACCTCCCGCATAACCTTGCCTCAGTCGTGTCAGGTGCATCAAGGGTGAGCTTTCCCAACATGGCCGCGCTTCTCCATGCTTTCGGTGCTGTCTTCGCGGGAATCTCGTCGGCAAATCTTGCCGTTGTCGAGTCAAAAAAAGTGTAATTTCTTGGTGTTGAGCTCTGATTTATGCAAAAAGAGCTAACATGAGGGGCGTGCAATGCAGTATGCTTCTACAATCCCTTGAAAGAGTGGCAAAAGAACGAGGAGTTGCTATGGGCAAGACGATTTTGCAAGCAAAAGAGCACCCGGTGAACAAAGAGCAAAATATGGAAGCAGATGGCAAGAAAGCACAGGCAATTGATCTCACTGCTCCGGAGTGGTATCTCAACCGAGAGTTAACCTGGCTTGAATTCAATCGCCGCGTGTTCAACGAGAGCAAGGATGAACGCAACCCCTTGTTGGAACGGGTCTTTTTTCTTTCGGTCATCGGTTCCAATCTGGATGAATTTTTCATGAAACGGATCGGCGGCCTGAAGCAGCAGGTCGGCGCCGGATTAAAACTCCTCTCCAGCGACGGGAGAACACCGCAGCAGCAGATTGATGAGAGCTATGAAATGATTCGGGAGCTCTTGGAGGAACAGGAGAAACTCGAGCGTGATCTGCTCGCACTGCTTGCCCAAAATCAGATTCACATTTTACGCTACAGTGATTTGAACGCCGGAGAACGCCAGCAAATGGCCACCTATTTCCGGGAAAATATCTATCCGCTCCTCACCCCGCAGGGCATGGATCCGGCCCATCCCTTTCCCTTTATTTCCAACCTGTCGTTGAATCTTCTCGTGGCCACACGCCACAGGGAGAGCGATCATATCTTTCTCAACCGGATCAAGGTGCCGACCAGCGTCACCGGTGTGCCGCGTTTCATTGCGGTGGAAAACGGTCAGCATCGCTATGTTCTTTTCGAGGATATCATTGCCAACAATCTGGAAATCATCTTTCCGGATATGATCATCGAGAGCTGCGAGATCTTTCGCGTCACCCGCAACGCCATCACTGAAAGATGGGAAGAGCAGGCGGTCGATTTGCTCTCGATGATCGAAACCGCATTGCAGGACCGCAAATTTGCCGAGATCGTCCGTCTTGAGGTGGATAGTACCATGACCCGCCAACATCGGGGAATGCTGGCCGCCCATTTGGGCATCGACTCACGCAAGGATGTGTTCACCGTCGATGGCATCATGGCCAAGCGTGATCTGATGGAAATAGTCTCCATCGACAAACCGGAACTGCACTTTCTGCCGCATCAGCCGCTTGACCACTTTCAGCTCTCCGGTGATTTTCCGAACATTTTCCACTTGATACGAGAGGAGGGACCCTTTCTTCTTCAGCACCCCTACGAGTCGTTCAGTTCCTCCGTTGAGCGGTTTTTGCGCGAGGCCAGCGTCGATCCCAAGGTTCTGGTGATCAAGATGACCCTCTACCGGACCTCGGCCAACTCGCAGATCATTCAGTATTTGCTCGATGCCGCCCATAACGGCAAGCAGGTGGCGGTGGTTGTCGAGTTGATGGCCCGCTTTGACGAGTCGGCCAACATCCACTGGGCCACCTATCTCGAGCAGGCCGGTATCCATGTGACCTATGGAGTTGTAGGGCTCAAGACCCATTCCAAGGTCATTTTTGTCGTCCGCCGGGATTACAAGGGGCTGAGGCGGTATGCCCACATTGGTACCGGCAACTACCACGCGGGCACGGCCCGGGCCTACAGCGATCTCGGTTTGTTGACCTGCGACAACGCGATCGGCGATGATCTCACCGAATTTTTCAACTTCCTCACTCTGGGCTATGCACCGGCCAGAAAGTATCAGAAGCTGTTGCCCTCACCCAAGATCCTCAAAAAAACCCTGTTGGATTATATCAAACGGGAGATAGAGCATCAGGCCAAGGGAAACAGGGGGGGCATCCAGATGAAAACCAACGCCCTGACCGATCAGGATATCATCATGGCCCTGTATCAGGCGTCTCAGGCAGGGGTCAAGGTCGATTTGATCGTCCGCGACAGCTGCCTGTTACGCCCTGGGATTCAGGGGTTGTCAGAGAATATACGCGTGCTTTCCCTGGTGGGGCGATTCCTCGAGCATGCCCGTATCTACTATTTTGCCAACAACGGCCAGGAACAGTATTTCATCGGCTCGGCCGATATCATGAAACGTAATCTTGATAGGCGGGTGGAGGTCATTACTCCGGTCGAATCCCTGCCTTTGCAGAAGCAACTGCGGGAAATTCTCGATTTGCAGATGGCCGACCAGCGAGGCGCCTGGGAGATGCAATCCGATGGCAGTTACATCCAGCGTCAGCCCACCCCTGGGGGAGAGAACCGTTCGGCCCAGGAGTTGCTGATTGAAAAGAGTGAGAAGCGGCTCGACGAGGCGATGCGGATGTATAAGCGGCAGTATTCCAAAAAAATAGCGAAAAGAAAGAGCAAGTAATCAGGGCGGGACGGGGCACCTCGAGAGGCATAGGAGTGACTGGAAGTCAGGCTGGTGAAGAGGGTCAGGGGCTTGTCTTGAGAAAGATTTTGTCGTAAACGGTGCGATATCGCGTGCGACTGTTGTCATCCAGCCATCGTTCATACGCCTGCCGATAGGGTGGGGTTGGCCGAATTTTCAGCAGGACGTCGTTAATCTGCTCAATAACGTGTTTGCCCCACTGGTTCTTGGGGCAGGCAATGGCGCAATACCACCCCTCGTAATTCTGCTGGTTCTCGGTCAGCATCACCGTGGTTATCTGATCACGAATACCCATCTGTTCGGCACGAAAAATGGCCTCATCGGGAAGCCCAAGCAGCCCGTCGATGCGATCCAACAGCAGCATTTTAAAATAATTCTCCCCCAACTCCTGCCCGGCAAAACGGATCGTATTCGTCCGATCTGCAAATTTGCCCAGTTCTTTATCCAACATCCTGCCGTAAGAGCGGTCTCTGCTGAGTCCTAGGCGGAATTTTTCATCTTGCAGCAGTTCCACCAGGCTGCAGCCATTTTTCCCGCCAAAATTATGCAATCTGTCCGCCCGTATAATGAGAACCGGTGGCATGGTCAACATGCTGGGAATGGAAAAGTGGAGAAAGGATTCGCGTTCCGGAGTTCGATACAACCCAATGCTGCAGACCTTTTTCCCTTGGCGGAACATGTCGAAATGGCGGACCACATTGGTCGACAGGCGCTCATGGGTGTACTGGGGGAGGTTGGCTTGAAGAAGGCCTTGCACCACATTGCCATACCCCATATCACGATAGGGACCGGTCTGTATCATGTAGGGCGGCATGTTGACTTCCATCCAGGTGATGGTGTCCTTGGCCCATGTTGCCGAGGTGAACAAGAGCAGCAGGAAGGAAAGAATCGCAGCAACACTGGCATGCTGCTGCGTTTTTCGGTGCATGTGTTTCGTGGGCATCGGCAGAGGAAAGTGCAGTAGCCGTGAGCGTTAACGGTGTCGGCCATCCCGGTGATAATCCCGAGAATCATGATGGCGTTCACGCCGCGGATAGATTATTTGAGGTGGATGGTGCTCGTATTTTTTGTAGTTATAATAGCGTGGTGGATGAACCACATGCGGTGGCCGGTGGTGAGGATGATGCTGTCGATATCGGGGGGCGTAGACATTGCGATACCATCCATCGTCGACAAAATAGACCGGACGGCCGCAGGCATTATAGCGGTTGCAGTACGTGTACCACCGCTTGGCATGTAGCGGCGGGACCCGCAGATAGATGGGAGGGTACCAGGTCCTGACCCGATGGACAATGATCGGTTCCGGATAGATCAGCGGGGGGGCGGCATATCCGCCAATATCGATGCGACCGTAGAACCCTGGTTCGCCAATGCTGATGGATACCCCGGCTAAGGCGGTATCAGTGGTGATCGCCACAAGGCCGAGGAGTATCGCCAGGAATGTTTGCTTGAATTTCATCTGTGCCTCCTTGCTTGGGGGAAAACAGGAAATCAAGCATGCCGTGTGACCGTGCATAGTCACAAGGCATGCTTGAAGCGCACTCCATATACTACGATATCAGGACGAAGAGCGGTAGAGGAAAGTTGAGCCGTATTCCTGTACGCGCATGGGGCAAGGTCTTAAAAGGTCACAATTTCAGTCCCTTTGACAAGCGATTTCAACTCGCCAGGCCATTGTTCGCCGCCCAGTGTTTGTGCCAAGAGCACTGCCAGATGTTGCGGCATCACCCCCAGGCCCCGGTTCCGGCCAAGTCCTGAAATGCAGGAGGGACAGTTGGTGACAATGGTCTGGCCAACCCCGCCCTGTTCGATATGCGGCATGAGATAATCCCGTTTGCGCTGCAGCATGGCACAGGCGATGTCCGGACGGGAGAGGGCCAGGGTGCCGGCTTCGGAACAGCAGCCGTCGATGGCATCGATTTTGCCGGCCAGACGGTGGAGCATCAGTGGGCCCTCGCCTTTGAGCGAGTCGTGGCAGGGCGCATGATAGAGGAAATGCCGTCCCTTATCCTGTTGGAACAGATCTGGAGCCTGCTCAAGAACAAAATAGCCGATATCGACAAGCTCGCAGCCGAAAATCTCCTCCGCACCCATCTCATGCAGTGATTCCCGACAGGTGCCGCAACTGATGATCAGCCCGTCGAAGGTGATGTGGCCCAGCATTTCGCGAATCTGGCTGAGAATGATCGTGTCGCGCAGGGTGACGTCGGAATGCATTTTCCCTTTGGCATTGGCCTTGGCCGGAAAACCGCAACAGAGGTTTGCCGGCGGCAGCACCACCCGGGTGCCGGTTTTCAGCAGAGCGTAAATCGATGCCTCGGCAATATCCGCATACAGCCGTTCTGAACCGCAGCCGGGAAAATAAAACACCGTCTTGTTGATCGGCCCGGGCGGATTGATCAACAGGGCCTCGCTCAGGGTGCAGGCGGGCAGCACAGCGCGCAGCGGTTCCTTGGACGGCGGCATCATCGGCGATTTGAGCATGCTCATTATCCGCCATTTTTTCTCACTAAGCGTCTGCGGGGCCTGGCGCAGCATTTCCGAGGTCAGTCGTTGCAGGTTGGCTCCCCATTCGACCACCGACTTCCTGAACAGGGCGTTATAGGCACGATTGCGGGTCTTGAGATAATGGAGCGACATCTTGGTCGGCAGGGGCGAGTGCTTGAAACCGCGCTCGCTGAGAATCTGCCGCTCGAGAATGGAGACCTGTGCGGTGTCGATATCCACCGGACAGGGTTTGAAGCATTTGCCGCACAGGGTGCAGTGGTCGGCGATTTCCTCGAGGTTTTTGAGCTGGTTGAATCGCGGAAAGTGGGAGCGCTGCATATCGTAGAGCAGGGCTTCGATCAGCGACCCGATCGCCAGGTTCTTGTTGCGCGGATGGAAAAACAGACTCGATCCCGGATAGAACACGCAACAGTCGGCCTTGCATTTACCGCAGCGGATACACTTGGAAATCATCGAGGCCAGGGTTTCCAGGGAACCGTGCTGAAGAATGCGTGCCTCGAGCTCAAGCAGGTTGAAAGAGGGGGTGAACACCTTGTCGATGATATCCCGATCGAGCAGCTTGCCGGGATTCATCACTCCGCGCGGATCAATGGCCCGGCGATAAACGGAGAGCTCGTCCACCAGTTGCTCATCAAGAAATTTCATCTTGGTGATGCCGATGCCATGCTCGCCACTGACAACCCCGCCCAGAGCGACCGCCTTGGCCATGACCTCGTCCGCGGTTTCCGCAGCGCGCTGCATCATGGCCCGGTCGTTGGAAAAGACCGGAATGTTGACATGGACGTTGCCATCCCCGGCATGCATGTGGGTGGCAATGATGATGCGCCGTTTACGGACCTCTTCGATAATCTGCTTGATATTGGCGCTGATTCGTTTGTAGCCGCGGAACAACTCCAAGAGATCGGTCATCATCCGTTTGATGCTGACCTCGGCGCGAACCGCATCGATATCGCGATCCTTGAGTTCCCGCAGGGCCTGGGTGCAGATTTCATCGGCCTTGGGCATCTTTGCCTCGAGCCAGTCCGGGTCCTCGATCGGTTCCGCGGTCTGCAGGTAGGCCAGGATCTCGGTGATCACGTTTTGCTGGCTGTAGATATCCTCGTCGATATTGGTGTGGTCGACAAAGCGGGCGAATTCCGCCAGGGCCGGAAGCGGCAGAACGATATCCTCGTTGAGCTTGAAGGCATTGGTCCGGGCGGCGATCGCACCCAGCCGTTTGCGGTCGCGCCAGAAACGTGCTGCCTCGTCGGCATCGCTGGCAACAAAGATCTCGGTGTTGCCGTAGCGGTCGAGCAGTCGCAGCAGACGTTCCTTGCCGCGCATGATCTGCTCGGTGGTGTGCCCCACCATGTCGATTAACAGGACCGCCTTGGGAGGGGCGCTGCGGGCTGCCTTGAACTTGTAGTTGATGGCGCGAATGTACTCTTCGTCAAAATGCTCCAGCGCCATCAGGGCCTCTTCCCCTTGATTGGCGAACTGCTCGGAGATCTCGACAATGACTCGGCTGGCCTCGTCCATATCCGCGCCGAAAAATTCCAGGCAGAAGGTCAGCTTCTTCTCGTAGGCCCGGTAGAGGATGAACTCCGCGGAGGTGATGATGCCGTCGGTGCCCTCCTTCTGTACCCCGGGCAGACCACCCAGCGCCTTGTTGGTGATATCCTTCCACAACCCCTTTTTGCGAATCTGGTCGCCGCGCAGTGCAATGGTCTTGATCAGCTGCTGCTGAGCGTCAAAGACCTCGTAGACCACCTGATCGTCGGGCAGGATTTTGCGCATCGGGTGGTTGGCCCGACGAACGTGGAGCAGGCCCGCTCCTGGCATGGCAATGGTGTAGGCCAGCAGGTTGTCGATGGCCGTGCCCCAGAGGACCGCGGTCTTGCCGCCGGCATTTTCGGATATATTGCCGCCGATGGTGGAGGCCCAGGCACTGGTGGGATCGGTGGCAAAAACCAACCCCTGTTTCTCGCAGTACTGCATCGCATCCTGGGTAATGACTCCGGACTCGAGTCGCACCACCGCCATCTCGTGGCTGAGGCCCTCGTCGTCCTTGAAGGGACGATACTCGATACCGTGGATGCGGTTGAGCTTTTCGGTGTTGATCATCACGCAGCCTTCGCTCACCGGGACAGCGCCACCGGTCAGGCCGGTGCCGCCGCCGCGGGGGATGACTTTCAGGCCGAGATCGGCAATGGCCTCGAGCAGAGGGGCGATCTGTTCCTCGCTTGCAGGGCGAACCACGGCCACCGGCAGGTGCAGACGCCAGTCGGTGGCGTCGGTCGCGTGGCTGATCAGGGAAAAGGGATCAAAGCAGACGTTGTCCGGGCCGATGATGGCGCCCAGTTTTTTACGAATATTCTTGCGCGAGGCCGCGGCCCCGTTGATATCTGCGTGCAGTTGCCTGGCCTTGTCGCGGCAGAGATGGACCAGATTGACGACCTTGCTGGTCCGGTGCGAATCGACGTTCACCTTCTTGGCCGTGGATTCGATGATGTCGAGATCCTTTTTCATCACCCGAAAGAAGGTCAGCCGACGGCGCGGGGAGTCGATCAGTTCCTGATAGAGAAAGGGGTTGCGGTGGAGGATGAACAGGTCGCCGATACAGCGCATAACCAGACGGGCGGAACGACCGGTGACGCGTTGGCTGCGCAGCTCTTCGAGATCGTCCCACAGTTCAGGACCAAACAGGTGATTGATGATCAGCCGATCATCGGCCGAGGTGAAATTGTAGGGTATTTCGCGATAATTGGTAGCTTTCATCTATCATTCCGTACTTCGATAACTGCGGGAAATAACCTGGAAACCACAACCGGGGCGAGGCGTTGGCGGGAAGGTTACTGCTCTGTTTGCATAGTGGAAAAAACGATGCTCTTCTTGGAGTAAGCGGCATGTTGGGCAGTGGTCAAAAAAAAGCGAACCATTTTCGTACCACAACCTGGATCTCGATGCAAACCTTTCTCCCCCTTTCTCGCCCCGCGACCAAAAAAGACAGTCAAATTTCACTGCTGAACGGTTGGGCGGTCAACGACTCTTCGCTGAAAAAAGAGTTGTGAAAGTTCTGCCGTGCCTCAGCCGAGCCGATGATTGCCACCAGATCCTTTTCCCTCAGGCAGAATTGGGGGCCGGGATTGGGTTCGAGCTGGTCCTCGCGGAGGATGCCGACCACGGAGACGCCGGTTTTTTTGCGAATCTCCGAATCTCCGATGGTGAGATTGTTCAACCGGCATTGGCGAGACAGACAGACCCATTCCAGGTCAAACTGCTGTTCGGCAGAGCGGAACTGCGACAGGGTCTGGTACGGTTTGCTCCGGCTCATTGAGGAGATGAAGTATTCCCTGCGCAACGTTTCGGTTTGACGTTGAATTTCCGTGACCGGAACGTTGAGCGTCAACAACACCTGCCGCGCCATCTCCAAGCCTGCCTCCAATTCCGGGTAGACCAGGTCCGTGACCTGCAGTTCGCTGAACACCGAAAAAAATTCAGGGTCGGACAGACGGGCGACCACTGCGATCTGCGGGTTTGCACGCTGGGCATGGCTGACGATGTTCTGCGAAACAACGATTCCGGGAATGGTCACCACCAGGAGTCCGGCCTTGGTAATGGCAGCTGCCTCCTGCACGATCTCCTGGGCGGCATCGCCGTAAATCACGGCAAATCCAGCCTCTTTGGCCTGTTCGATGCGACGCTGATCCAGTTCAATCACGACAAAGGGCTGTTCCAGGCGATGGAGGGTGGTCGCGATCTGCAGTCCGACACGGCCCCCCCCGGCAATGACCACGTGGCGGTCCAGACCTTGCTGGGGAATGTTGATCGATTCCAGGGGCTCTTTTTTGAACCACCGTTTTTTCAGGGCATAGAGGCGGGCGGTCTGTGCGGAGACTATGGGCGTGAGAATCATGGTGAGAACCGCGGTGGTCAGCACCAGGTTGTAGAGTTCCTTGGATATGGATTCGCTGCTGAGACCGATGCGTGCCAACACAAAGGAAAATTCACCAATCTGGAAGAGCCCCAGGCCCACGGCCAGGGGGATGACGTTGCGGTAGCGGAACAGCCAGGCCATGAGGCTGAAGATCATGCCCTTGCCCAGGCTGATGATCAGCACCAGGGTGATGATGGTCAGGATGTTGTCGATGAGAAACTGCGGATCCAGCAGCATCCCCACCGAGGCGAAAAAGAGCAGGCCGAATATATCGCGCAGGGGGATGATGTCGCTCAGTGCCTGGTGGCCGTAATCGGATTCGTTGAGCACCATGCCGGCGATAAAGGCGCCAAAGGCAAAGGAAAGGCCGGCCACATAGGTCAGATAGCCGATGCCGAGACCAATGGCGACAATGGCCAGGAGAAAGAGTTCGCGGGACCCCAGTTTGGCGATATGGCGCATGATCCAGGGCAGCAGTTTGGTGCCGAGAACAAACATGGCCACCAGAAAGAAGGTTGCCTTGATGGAGGCGCTGCCCAACTGCACCAGCCCGGCGGCAGGATCGTTGAGCAGGGGCAGAAGAATCAGCATGGGGACCACTGCCAGATCCTGGATGATGAGCATGCCGATCATCACCTTGCTTGAAAGCGTACCCAGCCACCCCTGGTTCATCAAGGTCTTGAGTATGACCATGGTCGAGGACAGGGAGATCATGGAGCCGAACCAGAGCGAGGCCTTGAAATCCCAGCCCATGATTTTGCCGATACTCAAGCCCAGGGCCAGGGTGAGGCAGATTTGCAGCGGCGTCCCCACCAGGGCGATCCATTTCACCGGCTTGAGATCCTTATGGGAAAATTCCAGGCCCAGGGCAAAAAGGAGCAGACCCACCCCGATCTCCGCCAGGAGTTCTATGTCGTGCACCTCGGTGATGGTGAGACCGCCGGTGTAGGGGCCGAGAATGACGCCAGCAAGGATATAGCCCAGGATAAGCGGCTGATGCAGTCGCTGCATCAGCAGGCCGCAAAAGAAGGCGGCAACAACAAGAAGAATAATATCAGTGGCAATACCCATGAATGGTTCCTATGCCCAGAGATCTGAGCAAACAAAGTGATGAAATTTGCTGGACTCGTAAAAAGTGATGGCTTCGTAAAAAGTCAAAAAAAATGTCAAGCATCGTAAAATCAGCAAGTTACGAAGCTTGAAACGTCGTTCTCGAGGCTTGTTACGAGAACGACAAATTCGGGGAAAAGAAAAAAATTATACCAAGAGGGCAAAAAAAGGCGAGAGAAACCGAGTCAGGGGCAGCGTTACCGCGAATTCGAGATCTGAAATAAATAAACCGGCCCCCTGGGGAGGCCGGTCTGGGTAAAGCGGAACTTGTGGACAGAAAAGTTATACCTTGAATTTCTTCACCATTTGCTCCAACTGATCGGCAAGCTCGGACAGGGCCTGGGCGCTGTTCTGCACCTGGGAGGAACCGTCGTTGACCTGGGTGGACTGGCTGCTGATTTCGGTCACATCGCGGGTAATATCGGCAACCACCACCGAACTCTGGGCGACGTTTTCGTTGACCTCGGCAATGCCCATGGACGCCTGGGCGATATTGCCGGCAATTTCACTGGTTGCGGCAGATTGTTCTTCCACAGCGGTGGCAATGGCGTTGATGACTGTGTTGATATCGAGAATGACCTCGGAGATTTTGCCGATATCCTCGATGGTCATGTTGGTCGTCGACTGCATCTCGCTGATCTGATTTTTGATATCGACCGTGGCCTCCGCCGTCTGCCGGGCAAGTTCCTTGATCTCATTGGCGACCACCGCAAAGCCCTTGCCCGCCTCTCCGGCGCGGGCCGCCTCGATGGTGGCATTGAGGGCAAGGAGATTGGTCTGCTCGGAAATTTCGGTGATGGTTTCCGTGACCCGGCCGATTTTTGTCGCCGACTCACCCAGCTCGGTCATCTTGGTGGTGGTCTCCTGGGATTGTTTCACCGCCCTGTCGGTGATGATCCGCGCTTTCTCCGCGCTCTCGGCGATTTCATGCACCGTCGCGGTCATCTCCTCGGTGGAGGATGCGATCATGTTGACGTTACTGGTGGACTGCTCCATGGCTGCTGAAACGGATTGGAAGTTGCTGCTCATCTCCTCGGTGGCGGCGGCAACCGCACCCGATTTATCCGAGGAATCCTTGGCCGAGGAGGAGAGTTGGCGGGAGACCGCTGCCAGGTCCGTGGAAGACATGGACAGTTGGTTGATGCCGGCAACGATATCTTTGATCATGCTGCCGAGTTGACCAACCATCAGATTGAGCGATTTGGCCATGACCCCGATCTCGTCCTCCTGGTTAACCTCGAGTTTGGTGGTGAAGTCTCCATTGGCCATGGTTGCCGCAAAACTCGCGGTCTTGCGCACCGGTCCGGTTATGGCGCGTGTCAACAGCACGGCGAAAGCGAAACCGACCAGCAGGGCAACGGCGGCGATGATCAGCATGGTGCGGATGGCCGTTTGACTGGACGCAATCAACGCTTTTCCCAGTTCCTGTTGATCGTTGACATAGGTTTCATGAATTGCAGAAACCATCTTGGCGATATCGACTCCGATCGCACTCAGGGTCTCATTGTAGACCTTGTTTCTGTTAAAGGCGGCTTTTGTCATTTGGTTGAAGGCCTCGATATAGGTCTTGGCATCTGTCAGCACCTTTTGCGCCCGCTGGCTTTGCACCGGCTCACCGCTGGCAATAATTTTTTGCAGTATCTGCTGCATCTGCTCGTTTTCATTGGCAACAAGTTCGGCATCTTTTGGGGTGGCTGTCGCCAGAAAACGCTGCGCATAGAGTCGGGCAAGCAGCATGTGCTGATTGGCAGCCGCTGTTTGGGCAAGGACAGCCGCATCGCTTGCACTGGTGGCTGCAGTGCTGATTTCCGTGAGTCCGGTTTGCATCGCAGGGCCGAGAGAGCGGAGACTTTCGTCGATGATCCGGTCGCTTTGGTGGATTTCGGTGATCAGTTGTTCAAAGGCGCTGCGGTAGGTATCGATATCCTGACCAATGCGGGCAAGTATCTCCGCTCTTTCCTTGTTACGTACGCGGCTTTTGGCCTCATCCAACGATGCCTGCAATTTGGTCATGAAATTTTGGTAGTTGCGTTGGCTCTCTTCCTTGTGGTTGATCATGTACTCTTTGACCTGCAACCGTACTTCAAGCATGTACTCCTGAAGTTCCGCCACCAGGGTCGCATTGTTGGCCCTGCGGTTATACTCGCCAATGCCGGTTGAGGCCTGGTTGAGCCCCTGCCAGGCAAATCCAGCCACAATAAGGAGCAGAAGAAGGATAAAACCAAATCCCCCACCAATCTTTGTTGCCAATTTTACGTTATTCATTGTTTCACCCATGGTATTGAATGTTGTCGCCGATTTCGTAGCGGCGGGAATTGCGGAGGTATCCATTGACGCCAAGGGGGCTGTTGTCCAGGGAGGTTGTCTGTCGAGGGGGAAAGCTTGGTCTACCTGGTGAAGAACTGCTGCTCGAGACGGCTGAACCGGTCAGGAGAAGGATTTTCGGACAGGAAAACGTGTGAGCAACACGTTGCAAGGCTTCACGCCTGTTGCCGTCGGGGGGGTGGAGATCGGAGAAGAGGGGGGCTATAGAGGTCGGGGGGCTCAGGTGGTACTCATCACGCAGGCTCTGTGCGGTTTTGACGGAGTGATCTGCAGGTGCATAATGGGCATGGGGCATCTCGTACACCATGGGTTCGTCGTCGACGATGAGGATATGAGCCATTTTCCGACAAGAGATTTTTTGCCGTACTCTGGAAAAACGGTCGGTACGGCAGAGTTAGCGAACAGAAAAATTTGCGTGCTGCGCCACCGGCTTGAACCTCCACCCAAGGGGAGCTAGTCTTGCCTGGCGTGGAGCCATTCTCTTCAAAACAATCGTATTGTCTCATCAGAAAAATCTTTGTCAAGTAAATGGGTTATAGGAAAAATTCCCAGCATGCCTCCGGCTCATTCCAGGGCTTGAGGAAACAGGACCTGAAAGATAGCGCCCAGACCTGGTTTGCTTTGCACCGCAATGGCTCCGCCGAGTTTCTTTACAATACTCAAGGCCAGGGGGAGGCCAAGCCCCCGGCCAATAAATTTTTCGGAATAGAACGGATCAAAGATACTTGCCAGTTGCTGTGGGGTCATCCCGGCTCCATTGTCACGAACCTCCAGACAGGCATACTGTTTCTGTTCCGGTTGCCAACCGGCGGGGAAGAGATGTCCCATTTTGATCTGGTCGGCGGCAAGTGCATCGACGCAAACCCAAATACGGCCCTGATCCTGGTCGATGACTTCAACCGCATTGGTGATCAACGCGGACAGCACCTGATGCAACTGCTGCCGGTTGGCTGAAATCCACAGCTCGGATGCGGGGTATTTCTGGTCCAGCTGTATTCCCTCAGACAGGGTGGTTTGCAGCTCCCCAAGATAGGCTTTACATAGTTGGGTCACTTCCAGTTGCTCGGGTGGTTCCGATAAGTGGCCGGTATAGATGAGCAGCGATTTGCCAAGCTCCGTGGCACGTCTGCTCCCGTCAAGGGCGTTGGCGAGAAACAGATAGGCCTCTTCGTTGATATCGGTTTCCTCCAGAGCCAGTTCAACATTGCCGGCCACTATTGCCATCAGGTTGTTGAAATGGTGCGCAATGGCCCCGGCCATACGTTCCATCCCCTCATTCTTCAGCAACAGCCGCTGTTGTTGTTCGAGCTGAAGCCGTTGTCCAATATCCCGACTCAGTCCAATCAGGACCTTTTGTCCGCTCCACTGGCCAAAGGTCAAATGGGTCTCGACCGGTATCTCTTCGCCGTCCCTGTTGACAAAGGGCAAGGAGTAAAAATTCTGTTGTCCGTCAAGGATGGCTTGGTAGATTTCTTCAACCTCCTGGTGGAGGGCTGGCGAGTGAATCGTCTGCATGGGCTGCCCCAGGAGTTCTGCGGGATGATAGCCCAACCGGCTGACCGCCGCGGCGTTCAGATAGAGAATGCGGCCCTGCAGATCAAGAATGAGGACCATGTCGCGGATGGTATTGAACAGTGACTCCAGGTTGTGTCGGCTCTGCAGGATCTGGGCAGCCTGCTCTTTCTGCTTGAGGAAGGTCCCGAGATGGGCGACGATGCGCTCCAGGGCCGCGCGGCTGAAGGCGTTGATTTCATTGTGTTCGTGTGAGGCGACATGGAGAGCGGCGATCACCTTTCCCTCAAAGGTGATGGGGATGATGGCCATGGCTTTGAGCCCCTGGTCAGGCAAATCGTCCTTATTCACACGCTGGCTGAAGGCGGCAAAGGTGCAATAGATGGGCCTGGCCTGTTTGATTCTGCGGGCTTGGGCCGCATCCGACAAATATCGAGCGGTCTCGTCGATAAGAGCAGGGGAAAGCCCCCGGTGGACCATCAGCTGCAGGCTGCCGTCCGCTGCTGAGATCTGGTAGAGACTGCCGCAGTCGGTCCTGGAAATGTCAATCGCCTTTTTCAGGCAGAGTTCCAGCGTTTCCTCGAGGGAATGAGCCGCGGTCAAGGCGATATGCAGATCCCGTTCAATGCGAAGCAACTCTCTGGCCTGTTGCATGCCGGTGATATCGGTAGCCGTACAGACCACAAAGTCAACCTGTCCCTGTTCGTCGAGCTTGGGCGTTTTGGTGATGGCCATGTAGCGGGGGTCGTTATTGCCGAAATGGGTCCACTGCTCGTAGTGCAGCGGCTGTTTTCCCTGAAAGACCTGCCGATTGCTGGCAAGGGCCAGCGCCAGCATTTCCGGACCAAGGACGCTGTCCAACCGATGATGGGCGATATCAAGGGGAGAACGACCGACAGCATCGGCAAAGGCCTGGTTGACCGACCCATAGGTTTGCGGATCCTTGAGATACCAGATGCTGACCGGGATTGAATCAATCAGCAGACGTTGTTCAAGGGTTTTGCGGCGCAGATGCGATTCAGCCCGATCCTGCAAACTGAGGTCGATCACAACAAAATGGAGCAGGGAACGTCCCTTGTGCGGCAGGGGGACGGTATAGACTGCCACCGGCAACACCTCGCCTGACTGCAGTCGGTGTTGGAGATAAAAGCAGAGCTGCTCGCAGGCAAGGGCACGCGCCATGTTGTGTTGCGTGATCTTGCGCGAATCAATATTGAGATCAAAGATGGTCACGGAGTGCATCTGCTCTTCACTGTACCCGTAGAAGGTACGGGCAGCCTCGTTGGTCTCGATGATCGTGCCGCTTTCGGGATCAATGAGCAGCTGCACGGCCTGGCTCTGTTGAAACAGTCTGCGGTACCGATCTTCCCCCTCCATTTTGAGTTGGTGTAATTGCTTCTGGGTGTGGGCGATCTCGTGGTCCAGGGCAACGCTACGCTGGTGCTGGCGGCTCAACACAAGGCCGACCAGGGCTCCGCTCAAGGAGGGCACAACATAATAAAGAGCAGGAACCGACAGGTTGAACAGGAGTATTTGCCCGAATCCGACCAGGCAGAGTGCGGACGCTCCGACCAGGGAAAAAAGAAGGTGTTGGAAAAGAGGTGCAGACAATCGCATAGTCACATACGTATCAAGGTTCGTAACGTGCTGATGTTCCAGTCGGTGACTTCGCAAATTTTGTTTTTTTGCGAAGCCATCAAGAGTCAGTAGCCTTGAAAGGTACCCCTTCAGACAAAAAACTGCGAGTGGAAAGGGGCAGTTGGGGCGTAAGAGAAGGGCGAGCAAAGATGGTCAGCCAAGAAGGCTTTCATCCCGGTTCCCCGGTGGCGACCACACGGTTTCTTCCCTCCGCGTTAGCGCGGTATAAACGATCATCGGCAAGGCGAAAGAGGTGGTCCAGGTCTTGGTGATCGAGCCAGTTGGCCACCCCGCAACTGATGGTCAGGGTGATGGTGTCACCGCTGGAGGCAACAAGTTGTTCGTTCTCAACCCTGGCCCGTAAACGTTCGGCGATCATGATGCCGGCATCAATGGCCGCCCCCGACAACGCCAGCATGAACTCCTCTCCGCCCCAGCGCGCGATGATATCGGATTTGCGCAGTGCCGATTCCATGGTTGCGGCAATGTGGCGAAGCGCCTCATCGCCGATGGCATGCCCGTACCGGTCATTGATCGATTTGAAGTGGTCGATATCACAGAGCACGATGGAGAAATCGCCCTTGATCCGATAGGACCTGGCCACCTCGTCATCAAGAATTTCCCGCAGGGCCCTGCGGTTGGGCAGGCCGGTCAGTTCATCTGTTTGCGAGACCTTTTGCAGACGATTGGCGAGCACGATCAGGCTGTTTTGCGCCTTGCTGCGGGAGTGTTCCAGCATGGCACCCATGATCGAGATTACGATCATCGAAGAGATGAAGCGAAGTTCGTCGTTCTCGTAAAAAGGCCCGAGAACGACGTTTCGAGCTTCGTAAGCTGCTGATTTCACAATGCGTGACATTCAGGTTTTTGACTTTTTACGATGCCATCTTAGGTTCAGAATAGGGGAAAAAAAGAGTTGTTACAAGCTCTTTACCACAGAGTAGGCTGAGGGCGCCCGGCACCATACCCTCTGTTCTCCCAGAAATACCATTTGCATTGGTAATCCATTTTTTATAGCAGTTATCTCATAAATATATTGTGAAAAAGAATGATCGTATTATATTGGTTGACCAATTAATCGGGTAAGAGCCAGCCTGGGGCAGCGCGGAGAACGAAGGCAGGGATCTCCTGGTCTCCAATGAGCTGGGCAACGGTTCCCCAAAAACGCAGAGGGAGTGAAAGAATGGGTCTTGAAATTGCTGTGATGTATCTGGCCGTTGGTTTGATTGCCGGGGTGCTGGCCGGCCTGCTGGGGGTGGGAGGCGGGGTGGTGATTGTTCCCATGCTGGTGTTTTGTTTCACCAAGCAAGACATTGCTCCCGAGCAGATGATGCATTTGGCCCTGGGGACATCCTTGGCCAGCATCATCTTTACCTCTATCTCCAGCTTCATGTCCCACCATCGACGGGGGGCTGTCGAGTGGTCCATCGTTAGGGGCATCGTTCCAGGAATCCTCGTTGGGACCTTTGGCGGGACTTTTATCGCCTCGCGGCTGTCCACCGGTTTTCTCAAAGGTTTTTTCTGTGTGTTTCTCTATACCGTGGCCACCCAGATGCTGATGAACAAAAAGCCCAAGGCGGCTCGTAATCTTCCGGCCTCTCCCGGAATGTTCGGTGTTGGTTCGGTGATCGGCGTGGTCAGCGCCCTGGTCGGCATTGGCGGCGGCTCGCTTTCGGTCCCGTTCATGCTCTGGTGCAATGTGAGCGCCCATCGGGCTATCGGCACCTCTGCGGCCATTGGTTTTCCCATCGCCGTAGCTGGAGCCGTCGGCTACATCGTCAACAATTTTCACGGAACGGGTTTGCCGCCCTACAGCCTCGGTTTTGTCTATCTACCAGCTCTGGCCGGCATTGTGCTCGCCTCGGTATTCACCGCTCCCCTGGGAGCCAAGCTGGCGCATGCCCTGCCCGTGGATAAACTCAAACGAATTTTTGCTCTATTTCTCTACCTGGTCGCGACAAAAATGGTCTGGAGCCTGATCCATTGATTCTCCTTTGTTTGATCTGAAAGAGAGCGAATCGACGACTACTTCGCCTGTATTGGTTGACCAATTCAAGAGTCATGCAAGGGGAGAGGACGATGGATGCCGGAAATAATGAGGAAAAGAGAACGGTGTATACTGCCATCATCCAGCGTATTCATTCGATGATGCTTGCCGGAGAAATAACTCCGGGCGAAAAATTGCCCCCTGAACGGAAGCTTGCCGAACGATTCGGTGTGTCACGGAGTTCCCTGCGGCAGGCATTTCAGGCCCTGGCCGAGCGGGGAGTCATTGAAAGCAGGCAGGGCGACGGCACCTACCTGCTCACCACCATGGAAAGCGGGCCTTCCGTGGATACCATTCTTGAGGCGATTCGCGAGCAAGGCGACGTGCTCCATGAAATCATTGAATTTCGTCACATGATCGAGCCGCAGATAGCCGCACTTGCGGCAAAGCGCATTGATTCTGCCACCCTTGATCGGCTCAAAATTATTGCCTGCGATCAGCAGCGGGCGCTGATGAGCGGACGGGAAGCCACTGAACTCGATGCTGAGTTTCATCGCATCCTGGCGGAGTCCACCGCCAATAGGGTCCTTGGGCGGGTGATGACCACTATTCAGTCGATCATCAACGAGAGCCGTTCGGAATGGCTACAGAGCCAGGACCGACGTTCAACCTCCATTGAAGGGCATCTGCGCATCATCGATGCCCTGGAAGCCGGAGATGCGGATATGGCCTTGGCCGCCATGCAGAACCATATCAAGGCCATTGAGCAGGTCATCTTTTGCGACCAACAGGAAGAACATCCACAGGGGGCAGAGGATGAGAATGGCCATATTTTGAAATAATCGTGAACAAGAGGAATCAGCCGCTCCAGGTGACAGCAGGGGCAGGCAGCATTCCCTCAACCTTGCGCGAAAGAAGATGGGTCATGCTCCGCATCGCGGGCGGTCATGATGAGGGATGAAAATCACGTATATGTATTGAGGGCATTATGGGTCTTGAAATTGTGGCGATGTATCTCGCCGTCGGTGCGGTGGCAGGCGTCATCGCCGGTCTCCTCGGAGTGGGCGGGGGCCTGGTCATCGTGCCCATTCTCGCCATCTGTTTTCCCCTGCAGGGGATCGATCATGCGCAGGTGATGCATCTGGCCCTCGGCACATCGCTGGCCAGCATCATCTTCACCTCCATATCGAGCCTGTTGGCGCATAACCGACGAGGCGCCGTTGACTGGTCTATTTTCCGCCGCATCGTTCCCGGCGTCCTTCTGGGGACATTTCTCGGCGCTATGGTGGCATCGCATCTCTCAACCGGGTTTCTCAAAGGCTTTTTTTGCGCGTTTCTCTACTCCGCAGCGACCCAGATGTTTTTTGGCAAAAAGCCAAAAGCCTCACGCGAGCTGCCCGCTGGTTCCGGAATGTTTGGTGTGGGATCGGTTATCGGTGTAGTGTCTGCCTTGGTCGGTATTGGCGGCGGCTCACTTTCAGTGCCGTTTTTTGTCTGGTGCAATGTCAACGCGCACCGGGCAGTCGGGACTTCGGCCGCCATTGGTCTGCCAATTGCGCTTGCCGGCGCGTTGGGCTACATGATCAACAATCCGCACGCGGCTGGGTTGCCGTCCTACAGCGTCGGCTTTGTCTATCTGCCGGCTTTGGCTGGTATTGTTTGCGCCTCAGTGTGCACCGCTCCCTTGGGAGCGAAACTGGCGCATGCCCTGCCTGTGGATAAACTCAAACGCATCTTTGCCCTTTTTCTCTATGTGATCGCCACCAAGATGGTTTGGAGCCTCTTCTCATGAAGAGGGCGATTGTAGGTTGCTGACTTCGCTCCGTCATCCCCAAAAGGTGTTCGGCACTTTTTTTTATGGCGCGGGGCGGCAAACAATCAAAGAGAGATATTTCTCTTGCGCCAATTTGAGTGATTCGAGGTGCGGAACCGGTGCCTGCTAACGCGGGCAGAGTGCCCGCAACCCAATGCTCCAAATGAAATGAGCCGCTTCTTTTGCAGCATGAAAAATCACCACTCATTTCAAAAGAATCAAAAGAGAGCGACTCATGAAAAAATTTATTTCCCCTGATGTCAGCCGGAGAAATCCTGCGTTTTTGTCAAACTCGAGGCATTCTCAACAAAGATTAGTGTTTATGTCAGACTTTCAGGAGTAAAGTACTGTATTTTAAAGCAGATGGCTTTTTTCGGGAGGGCATTGAAAGAGGATTGAGGATGGAGATCGCTCTCCATCCTCAAGTTAACTAAAATTGGTCTACGAGGCTGAAATCCGCATGGTCGACAGGGCCACGCGATATTCCTGGAGGCGCTGTTCCCACCGGGGCAACGCCGCCGAATCATCCTGCCACTTGGCCAGATCTTTGGCTGATATTCGAAGCCGGTTTTCACCGGCCGCAATCACTGCCTGCTCAAATTCCATTCCATACTTTTGCTGCAATTGCTCAAGATTGGAGCGGGTTTTCTTCACCACGCTGATGCAGTGGTTGAGTTCACGGTTGATGGAGATTTCATATTCATCTGTATGCATAGAGCGTCCTTCCTAATTGTATGTAGTTATATCTCGCAGCCCAGAAGGACAAGACCGGCCATGAGACCCATTGCAGGCTCCGGGGTCGTTTTGTCGTGGTTGGAAAGTTTGCCAAAAGGCCAACCGAGCTGATGAGCCATCGCGGCAAAATCCACCCCCACTGCCGAAATGGAGGGACGGGCCAACTCCGGATGCAGGCAGGGGGCTTTTTTTGCCAAGACCACGCAGACCTCTTCATCACCGCAGAACAGTTCCTTGCAGGAACCAGCCGCCATAGCCTTGGCCTTATCGATGCCTCTGCTTACGGCAGAACGCTCCAAGGTAGCAGCAATGCGATGAATTGTGCGGGCAAGAGGTAAACGTCCTTCTCCCATCAGCTCCGTTACCGGTGCATCGATTTTGAACACAAGCACGGTGTGGAAATCCTGCAACAACCGTTTGAAGGTGTCGGATGCCGGTGCATGGGGTGGGCAACCGGGCGCTTGACCGTAACTGGGGCAGGGAGTGGGACCGGCGCACATGTTTGCAAAACGGGCTTCAACCACGAGATCTGCTGTGGGGAGAAGGCCGGTTGCGGAGGCGCCAAGGGATCGGGCCTGCATCTGCAGTCCCTCGATGATATCTTGGTCCCGGAAGAGTTGCGTGTTCATGAAGAGTACCTCTCACGCATGGCTCGCATGCACGCATGATAAAACATAGAAGAAAAAGAGCAAGATGGGAAATTGGCCTCGATGCAGCAATTCAGCTGGATTTCTTTGGTCAAGAGGGAAATCCTCTCTTCACAAAAAGGCGGCATCAAATCACGCATGGTGCGATCTCTCCGAGTAAGGATGGGTCCTGGTTCGAAGATGAGCCGGTTAAAAAGAGTAGAAAATCAGTCGGAAGCTTTCCGTGGGTCTCATACAGGGGGGCAGCATTTCGGCCGGGGAAAGACTGCCCTCTCATGTCGTTGAGTAGAGAATGGAGTCATTCCTGGACGATTTTTCCGTTTATGGAAAAGAACCAAAAAATGCACAGCCGCCATGACGCGGCTGGGTAAATTGCTGCTTTTCGTAACCGATTTCAAATTCGATGGGTATGACGCAGCAGGCTCTGCAGGCTGCGGTGCGCCGCCAGATAGCGGGCATCCTCGGCATAGGTTGTCGGGTAGACCGTGGGCACCGGGTGGTGATGCAGCTCACCGTCGACGTTGGCAAAGGTGAACAGGCAGGAGTTGGACAGGGCCTTGGCCGTCCGATCCCGGCTGATCCGTTCGATACCCGCCTCCACGCAGATAAAGCTTTCGCTGGTATAGACCACCCTCGAGGTGAAGTGCAGCTTGTCGCCCATGCGAACCGGATGGAAGAAGTTGATTCGATTGACCCCGGCTATGATCGAACGGTTCGGGGCCACCAGCTCCGAGCAGATCGAGCTCAGTTCAAAGGCGCGTCGGATGAGATAGCCGCCGAAGATGGTGAAGGGTACGTTTTCCTGGTCGGGATAGGTCCGCTCCCAGGCATCGGTGACAAGCGGGCCACAGAGTAGACCGTTGAAATCTGCTGCGTCCTGGGCCTGGTGCAGGGTGGTGAGCATTTCCCATTCGGAGCGGCCGGGAGGTTCGCGCAGGGCAGCCTGATGATGGCGGTACTCTTCCCGTCTGGCCAGGGCCTTGCCTGCCCGGCGGCGTTCCAGGGGCTCCACGTAATCCATCGGCGGTAGGGCGACACTGGTCACCTCCTCGCCATAGCCGGACCTGGCAACCATGGTGAAATAACAGGAGGCGATATGATCGGTGCTGCTTTCGCCGGGTTGCTCGACGCGGATGCCTATTTCAAGCGAACTGCGGCCGATATGATTGATTGTAGCGGCAAAGGTGAGGTCGCGGCTCACGTCAACGGCTTGGCGAATAACTATATTGTCGATTGCTGCCGTCACCACCCGGGCCTGGGGGTGAAACTGATTGACATAGTTCAGGGCGGCTTCCTCGGCCACCTTGTCTAGAATTTCCAAAAGCAGGCCAAAGCGCATGTTGCCGGGGAGAGGGGCGTCCACCACCATGTACCGGCGGCGAAGAGGTTGATCGGTGCCCAGGGCAAGGGTTTTATAAAAAACGGTATCGCATGGTTGAGTCATGGGAGTTCTCTGTGAGATGCAGGCTATGGAGAGCCTGTGCCGGAAACAGGACGCACTGTCGGGCCCGGCAATGGATGTGTGGGTTACGGTTTTTCGGCTTGGGCGGCCTTGAGAACGTCGTTAACCGCCGTGGCCAGCTCTTCTAGATTGACTGGCTTCATCAGTAACTTGCTCATGCCAAAATTTGAAGCATTTTCTTCGGTTATCGTCTCGCTGAAGCCGGTGCAGAGTATGATCGGGATGTGACTGTTGATGTTGAGAATGCGTTGCGCCAGTTGCGTTCCGGTTAAAGAGGGCATATTTTGATCAGTGATTAACAGATCAAAACCCTTGGGATTATTTTTGAAGACCTCCAGGGTTTCCAGGCTGTTGGCATATGTAGCCACCTCATAGCCGAGCAGGCTGAGTCCTTCGCTAATCACCTCGCGAAAATATTCTTCATCATCAACGATCAATATTCGTTCGCCATGGCCGAGGGCTAGCCGTTTGTCGACGTCCTGCCGTTGATCGTATTCGCCTTGGGCCAGCGGCAGGAAAACCGAAAAAACGGTGCCGCGATCGCGTTCTGTTTCCACCTCGATCAGGCCCTGGTGGGCTTTGACGATCCCCAGTGTCACCGCTAGGCCCAGACCGGTCCCCTCGTTGACCTCTTTGGTGGTGAAATAGGGTTCAAAAATACGTTCAAGCACCGCGGACGGGATACCGCTGCCTGTATCGCGTACGCAGAGTTTGAGGTAGTCGCCTGGTTGAAGTTCCATGGTGAGAAAATATTTGGCCATCACGAGCCGAACCTGTTCAAGAGAGATGGTGAGGATGCCCCCCTTCTCCCGCATGGCATGGTACCCGTTCGTGGCCAGATTCATCAGTACCTGGTGGATCTGGGTGGCATCGCCAAGAATACGGTCCTCCTCGACGTTGATGTTCTGTTGGATTTCAATGGTGGTGGGAATGGTCGAACGAAGGAGACGCACCGACTCCTTGATGATCGGAGTAAGGTTCGTTGGTTCCGTTTTTGCGGTGGAGTGGCGGCTGAAACGCAGAATCTGCTGCACCAACTCCTTGGCACGAAGGCCGATTTCCAGCGCCCGTTGCAGGTATTGCCGCGGCGGATTGTTCTCTGTCTGGGGCATCTTGAGGAGGGCAAGTTCGGTGTAACCAATGAGCCCGCCAAGGATATTGTTGAAATCATGGGCAATGCCACCGGCCAGGGTGCCGATGGCCTCGCTTTTTTGCGACTGTATGATCTGTTTTTCCAGTTCGGCCTTCTCCTTGCTCAGCGCCTTTTCCCGGGCCAGGTTTTTGATGAAAACGCCAATGTACATTGGTCGGCTTTCCTTATCGACCACCAGCCATCCCTTGGCTGCCACTGGAACGATGACACCATCGGCCCTTCTGTAGCACACCTCCAGGGGCGCGGAGCTGATAACGCCGGCCTTCAGCGAGAGAATCGTCTCGATAATTTTGCCTTGATCCTGCTCATTGATGACGAACTCTTTGAAATGATGGCCAACGCACTGACTGGAGGTATAGCCGCTCTCATGAAGGAAGGTCTTGTTGGTGTCGAGAACCATCCCCTGAAAGTCGAGGAGGATAATGCCCTCTGGATTGGTGTTGTAGAAGGAGCGAAAACGGAATTCACTCTCCCGTAGGGCTGTTTCCGCTCTCTTTCGGTCGGTGATATCGCGCAAGCTGGCATGCAGACACTGCATCCCGGAGAATTCGATGGGCTTGAGGTAGACCTCCGCCTCAAACTCCTCGCCGTCGCATGTGCGATGGAGCCATTCAAATTTGCGTAGATTCCCGGAGATCACTTCAAGGGCGATTTCTTCTTTTTTCTTAAAGCTGCTCCGGCCGTCGGATTGCATTTCTGGCGAAAGATCCAAGGGGGTTTTGCCGATAATTTGTTCCCGGGAGCCGTGGAAAAGTTCCAGGGCCCGCTGATTGCAGTCGATGATGCTGTCGTCTTGAATCAGGAGAATGGCATTGCCTGCTGCAGCAAAGAGGGTGCGATACCGGTTTTCGCTCTCCTTGAGACGTTGTTCCGCCTCCATTCTCGTGCTGATGTCACGGAGAATACCGAGCATGTGAAGGGGGGTGGGGGTATCACCGTAGAGAAATACGCCTTCATCTTCGACATAGATATAGGTGCCATTGGCTCGTCGGAGGCGATACTCTGATTGGTACAGCGCTTTATGTTCAAGGGCCGCCTGCAGGCTATCCAGCACCCGAGGCAGATCATCGGGATGCACGTGCTCCTTCCAGCCGGTAATCCCCTGGCGATTGAGTTCGGCAAGCGGGTAGCCGGTCATCTCCTCGGTCCGTCCCGACCAGACTATACGACCGCTGTCAATTTCGTAATCGTAGAGCAGATGGCCGGTGAAATCGGCGATGGTGCGAAATCTCTCTTCGTTTTCCAGCAGCTGTTTTCGATTTTTCTTGGATTCGGTGAGATCTTGAACCGCAACCGCAGCCCCGGCCTGGGGTTCGTGGGGATCGATTGGTGCTGCAAAGAGGGAGACATCGCGCAGACTCCCGTCAGAACGCAGCAGCCGTGTTTCCACATACCGATGCTTGCCATGGCGCCACAGCTCTTCATAGAGTTCCTCGCGGATACGATAAAACTCGTCGTTGTTTGGGTAAAATTTTCGGGTGGGGGTGTTGACCAGTGTTTCCGCGGGGTATCCAAGTATTTGCGCCAGAGGTTTGTTGACTGCGGCAAAGGTCCGGTTTTTGATGATCGCCAACCCTACCGGCACGGCATTGAACAGGCTTTGCAGCATTGATCGATGCTGTTGCAGGATATGTTCGTTTTTTTTGCGTTCGGTGATGTCCTGGCAGGCGGCGGCTACTCCGGCTTCTCGATTGTTGATGTCAATCGGGGTCATGGAAATATATATCTCGCGAATTGACCCGTCTTTACGGACAAAACACGTTTCAATCTCGGTCTTGCCGGTTTGCCAGAGGGTCGAGTAAAGTGCTTGGCCGACCGAGTTGTATTCCTCCTGGGTGGCATAGAGCTGGCGGACATGCATGAGAATGAGCTCATCGGCCTTGTATCCGGTAATGGCGCAGAACTGCTCGTTGACCGAATAAAAATGCCGTTCCCGAATAATGGCAAGGCCAATCGGTACAGCGCGAAAGAGGCTTTGCAGTTTATCCCGGCTCAGGCGCAGGGCCTCCTCGTTAAGATTGTTTTCGGTCACATCCTGAACCACAACCACTGCACCGCCTTGGCGATTGTTGGGGTCAATGGGAGCGGCAAAGAGGGCAACGTCGCGAACGGATCCATTCTTGCAAACGCACCTGGTCTCGACTTTTCCTACCTGTCCCCGGTCCCACATGCTGCGGGTAAGCTCACGATAAACCCGTTCATACTCTTGATTGTCGTCATAAAATCGCCGTGAGGATTGCTGCAGAAGCTCATCCTCGCTATATCCGGTCATTTCACAGAATTTTTTGTTCACCTTGAGCAGGGTTAGGTTGTGCGACACGATCATGCCCAGCGGGGCTGCCTGGAAAAAGCCCTGGAGGTGATCCTGGCTCTCCTGCATCTGTCGATGGGCGTCCTTTTGCCCTCTCAGATCCACCTTGAGTCCGATAAGTTCCGCTGTCGTTTCGAGATGAGCCAGCATAAGGGGCTGCTGGCGGGTGTCGGTGGTGCAGATATCGTCTTTCGCCGTACACTCGTCGTGCAGGTGAACCGGAGTGCTGGTCGGTGCATCGGAAAGGATATAGGGGCCGATCAGCAGGGTGCCTATACGCGTATGGCCTGCAACGATTGGTGCGGAATCGAACCGGTACCCGGCCTTGCAGAGATGGGACTGCAAGACAGGCTCGGAGGCTGTTTTTTCTTGAAAAGGCTGGGCGTAACAGTCATCGGCGGATCGGCTGCAGCCTGAGACGGTACATGCAGAGGGCCAGTTGGAGGAGACAATCACACTCCCGTTGCAACTGAGAACAGCCGTCCCCACCCCCGAGGTCTTGGCAAGACGTTCGATTGCCGGCCGGAGGATTTCAACGAGTTGTGACGATTTTGCCGACATGCTTGCCTGTTGCATCGTGGTCCCCTGAGAGGATGAGGGAAGGACGGCAGAGCGAAACCCCCTCCACTGCACATGCCATACGCTAGAAAAACAGTGATGGGCTTCAATCTCGATTTGATTTTAACGTAACGAATTTTTATCATCTTCCACTCCTCATGTGAAAGGGGAAAACAACAAATCAGGGCGTGATCCCTTGCTGCACGGTTTATGCATCCTTTTGCTTCAGTGACCAGAACACGGGAAAGGAGGATGGGCCTCCATCCTGTGATGCACTCCGTAAGCGGTTATCAAGGCAGTGGGGGATGATGAGTATCGCTTTTGACTTGCAGGTTAGTAAGAGATGCTTATTGCAATGGTAGTCATAAAAAAAAATGGGAGAAGCCCGAGGGTGACTTCAAGATGGTCCTGAAGAGCTTTCTTCTTCAGCTACGATTCTATGTACTGAAGGCCGGCAAAACTGTGGAAGATATGCCACGTTGCCTCCGATGTTCCGGGTGGAGCAACAGACCGATTTGACAAGCCTTCCATGAACGGTCCCTACTCATGAAAAATTACAGATGAAAGCAACGATAAAGTCCAGAGATCAGTCCCAAAACAAAGCCTGGCATACCTTGAGCCCGGAGGACGTGTTTGCTGCACTGCAATCCGATCAGAAGGGGCTCTCCTCCTCCGAGGCGGGCATTCGGCTTGGCCACTACGGGCCCAATACCATTCACAGAAAATCCAAAGACAGCCTGCTGAAACTCCTCTGGCGCCAGATCAACAACCCTCTTATCTGGGTGTTGCTTGCCTCGGGGACACTGGCCGTTGCCTTGGGAAAGATGACCGACGGCCTGGTGGTGCTCGCGGTGGTGGTGATCAACGCCATTATCGGCTTTATCCAGGAGCACAAGGCCGGTCGCGCCATTGAGGCTCTCTCAAAAATGGTGCCGCAGAATGCATCGGTCCTTCGCGATGGTCGCACCTTCAATGTACCGGCAACGGAACTGGTGCCCGGAGACGTGGTGTTTTTATCGGCCGGTGAGAGTGTTCCCGCAGATATGCGAGTAGTTTCCTTGAAAAATTTGCAGGTGGAAGAGGCCGCGCTCACTGGAGAATCGCTTCCGGTCGAGAAGGACAGAGCTGCGTTGGCCGAGGATGCGGTGCTTGGTGATCGAAACTGCATGGTGTTCAGCGGTACCCTGGTCACCGCGGGAACGGCCACAGCAGTGGTGGTTGCCACCGGAATGCAGACCGAGCTTGGCCGCATTTCCGATATGCTGGAAACCACGGTCGATCTGGAAACTCCCCTCACCAGGAAATTGGCCGAGATCAGCACCTGGATCACCATCGGGATCGTCGTTATCTCTATCATTATTCTTGCCGCTGGAGTTAAGCGTTCTCTTGATATGGGCATTTTGCTGGGTGACGCGCTCAAGGAAACGCTCATCTTTGCCATAGCTCTGGCAGTCGGTGCCATTCCTGAAGGATTGCCGGCAGTGGTGACCATTGCCCTGGCCATCGGCGTTCAGCGTATGGCCAAACGCAATGCCATCATTCGCCGCCTGCCCGCAGTGGAAACGCTGGGGGCGACCACGGTGATCTGTTCCGACAAAACCGGCACCTTGACCTGCAACGAGATGACGGTCGCCGAACTGGTAACCCTGGAGCAGCGGGTCAAGGTCAGCGGTATCGGGTATGCGCCTGAGGGAGAGTTTCTTGCTGAAGCAGAGCGGTTGGAACAGGTGCCACCCAAGATTGAACGACTCCTGCACGCTTCGGTGCTCTGCAATGACGCTTCGTTGTATCGGGAAAAGGAGGAGTGGCGTATCAGCGGCGATCCCACCGAGGCAGCGCTTTTGGTGGCCGCTGCCAAGGCAGGGATTTGGTCCTTGCCGGCCCTTGAACAGGCTCCGAGGCTTGATGCGATTCCTTTTTCCTCGGAAGCCAAGGCCATGCTCACCCTCCAGGGCGGTGCGCTGCCGCAGGCGGTGTTGAAAGGCGCACCCGAGGTCGTGATCAAACGGTGCCTGGAAGTCGGAGATCCAGCGATTTTTGAGCAAATCAGCCGCGAAGTCGAGCGGATGGGGGCGTGTGGTATGCGTGTGTTGGCGCTGGCCTGCATGGAGTGGCGGGAAGGCCCAACTCTGCCGGCGGATATTCCGCAACAGGGGTTTTCGTTTTTGGGCCTGGTCGGCATGATTGACCCGCCAAGGGCCGAGGCTGTTGCTGCCATCGAAGCCTGCCATCAGGCCGGTATTGTGGTCAAGATGATAACCGGTGATCATAAAATCACCGCTGCAGCTATTGGCAGGGAACTCAATCTCACCAGCGAAACCAAGGCCCTCACCGGGGCGGAACTGGCAAAGCTTACTGAGATCGGGCTGAAGGATGCGGTTTTGGCGGGGAATATCTTTGCCCGTGTGGCGCCGGAACACAAGTTGCAATTGGTCAGGGCCCTGCAGGCCGACAATCAGATCGTGGCCATGACCGGCGACGGCGTCAACGATGCACCCTCGCTCAAGCAGGCAAACATCGGAGTGGCCATGGGGATCACCGGTACGGCGGTGTCCAAGGAAGCGGCGGATATCGTCCTTGCAGACGACAATTTCGCCAGTATCGGCGCGGCGGTGGAAGAGGGCAGGCGGGTCTATGACAATCTGGTCAAGTCACTGGCCTTTCTCTTGCCGACCAATCTTGGCCTTGCATTGATTCTCATCTACGGCATCATGTTCTTTCCCTTTGATCCGGTCAGCAAGGTGTTGCTTTTGCCCATGCTTCCCACGCAACTTTTGTGGATCAACTTGGTGGCTGCCGTTGCCCTGGCTCTACCGCTCGCCTTTGAGGTCAAGGAACCCAATATTATGCGGAGGCCTCCGCGAAATCCGGACAGCCCCCTGTTCAGTGCCTTTGTCGTTTTTCGAGTGGTGCTGGTCTCGGTGCTGATGACCGCGGGAACCATATACCTTTTCGATCTCGCCTACACACATGGGTTGCAGGCCGGGCTTGCTGAGAACCGGGTTTTACCGAAAGCCCAGACCATTGCCGTTACCTATGTGATTTTTTTTCAGATTTTTTACATGATCCACTGCCGGTCGCTGACCGATTCCCTGCGTACAATTGGTCTGTTCAGCAACAGGATCATCTTCTGGGGCATCGGCGTCGTCCTCTTTCTCCAGGCCCTGTTTATCTATCTGCCGTTATCGCACAGGGTGTTTCACACGGCATCGCTTTCTCCGGCTGACCTCGGGGTGGCTCTCGTGGCTGCAGGGTTACTTTTTCCTGTCATCTCCCTGGAAAAGTGGATCCGGTCCCGCATGAACAAATCATGAGGACTGTTGTCCGTATTTGCGAAATTTGTATACACTTCCAGATCGTTTGTTACGAAATTGGCAGGTCGTGTCTAGGGAGGAAATTTTTTGCCCAATTTTGACAGCATTATGACATACCGGTAGTGACAAAGGGGTATCTGGTGCCTTCGGATCGTTTAAGGCGAAACAATGTCAATTTTAATCCTGAACGCCACAGTGGCGTTCAGGCCTTTTTTCTTTGATCGGAAGACGGTTGTGATCGATGCGTCACCTGGCATCGCTATTGCTTAAAGCAAGGGCAATACACCTGTTGTTATCTGTCTGTGGCGAATATTTCGCTTGGTCCCTGCTCACCTGTTGCCTTGTTCAGTCCTCCGCATTTTGGCGGGCCATGCATGCGAGACCGGAAACAGGGCCTATAAACTACCCGATTGGAGAAAGAGATGAAGAAAATCGAAGCGATTATCAAACCGTTCAAACTTGAACCTGTTCGCGAGGCCCTTGATGCCCTGGGAATAAGCGGAATGACGATTAGCGATGTCAAGGGATATGGCCGGCAAAAAGGGCATGTTGCGATGTATCGCGGCCATGAGTATGCAACGTCCTATGTGCCGAAGGTGAAAATTGAAACCGTGGTTTCCGAAGACATGGCTGCCAAGGTTATTGACACCATCAAAGAGACGGCCCGCACAGGCAAGATCGGTGATGGCAAATCTTTATTTCCACCATCGATGAAGTTGTGCGGATTCGTACGGGTGACGTGGGGGAAATAGCTATCTGAATTCGGTTGGCCTCTGATGAAGCGTAAGCCGCGATGGGCGGAGGTGTGCTGGTGGATCTCACCTCCGTTTCCGTGCAGGATGAGGGGGGGAGTCTTCAGGCCCCTCCCCCTCAGGTGAGCACGATTTACCGTCAATTAGACAGTTTTTTTCTTGCGTGCTTCAATGGCGATCCGCAAGTTTTCCGGAATCCCCCGTTCTTTTCCAGACTGGGAGCGTTTTTCCGACAGTGCCTTGGCGCAAAGCGGCTGGCGGGCGGAAAAACCGTATTTTTTTCGATATTCCTTGGATGTCAGGCCGTGGGAGCGCAAATGTTTGGGGGAGAGCATCTTGAATTCCTGACCACATTCCAGACAGACGACTTTGTTTTTCTGGATGGATTTTTTGGGATCAAGGGCCGGGGCTTCAACGGCTCCATCGCCATCGGTCTCCGCTGTTGAGATGGTCTCTGAGTTCTGCAGTGACTGCAGGGTGCGGAAGGTTTCATTCAGTGCAGCCTTGATTTCGTCTGTCGACATTTGTTTGCTGGTGATCTGAGACTGAATGATTTCTGCAGTCATTTGCACAAGAGTTTTCGTCATAAAAGTATCTTCCTTGAGATGTAAATAATGAGACGGCACAGGGAACGGGCCATCATCCTTTGCAGTTGGTTCTCGCTTCCCCCTGAAATTTCTCTCCAGAGGTTGAGATTTCCCGGTCTGCAGAACCTCTACTGTACTCCAACGAGGCCCCGCCAACTTGCCGCACAATCGAATGGGTACGTCTGTTCCTCCGATGGCGAGTACCTCTGCCAACAGGGGAATCTGGTGAACAAACTCAACAGACCTGGTCGAACATGAAAAAATACCAGGATGAGAAGCCCAAAATCGTGTCTTTGCGGGCTGTTGTAAGGTTGCCGAGAGAACGATTTTCTTGTGTAGTGTTGGCCGAGTGTAGCTAGGGGGTTGAACGGACCTCATTGTGAGGAATGGTAAGAACGAATTTAGCATTATAAAGGATCACGTCTTGACTTGTCTAGGTAAATTTACCTATTTTTGTTGTAGAGGAAAAAAATTAATTGGCAGTGCGTGCTTTCCGCTTTTATCAATCTCTTTCGAGATAGAGAGATCCTATTGCTCCTAATGATCAACTCGCTCAGGAATGCTTGACGAAAAGGCACTTTTGAAAACCTGTAAATAGCCAAAGGCAAGGCCATGGTCGAAGAATTTGATACCCTTGCCAACTGAGATCGCTCTGCAAGAATTCCTCGGTATTCCATTGGTTGAATACAACACGCAGCATGCAACTTGATGCAAAAATGTTCTTCTTACGGATAGTTAGGTGAAAGATAATCTTTTACCCTTTTGCAGCCAAGGCAGGTTCTTTAACCGTGTCTTCTCGTCGCGCAAGTATTGTAGTCAATCCGAGTGCGCCAAGTAAAAGTATGCCGATGAATCCGGTCACACCTTTCCACCCCGCACCGGCCCAGAAAAATCCCCCCGCAGTTCCGGAAACACTCGATCCCAGATAATAAAAGAAGAGGTAAAGGGCCGCGGCCTGGGCCTTGGCGGTTTGTGCGTGCTGCCCTACCCAGGTCGAGGCGCAGGTATGGGTGCCAAAAAAACCACAGGTGAAGACGGCGATTCCAAGCACAATGAACAACAAATGGCTGGCCAGGGTCATCAAGAGACCGACAAGCATAGTCAATAAACAAAAGCGAATGGTGAAAAATCGGCCGTGTCGTTTGACCAGTTTGTTGACCGCGGAGGAACAGTAGGCACCGAGGAGGTAGGTGAGGAAAATCAGGCTGACCAGGGTTTGGCTTAGGCCGTATTCGGGTCCGATCAGGCGGAAGGTTATATAGTTAAAAAGGGTGACAAAGCTCCCCATAACGGTAAAGGAGACACCGTAGAGGCAAAGCAGGCTGGGGTCGCGCAGTTTCTGCTGCAGGGAGGTATAGAGGTATCGATACTCAAAGGAACGTTTGCTGAATTGATTGGAAGGGGGGAGGCTGTGGGCAAAGTATATCGAGAGCGCCAGAGAGAGTACACCGACCAGGATCAGGGCAGTATTCCAGGAGGAAAAATCCGTGACCGTGGCGGTGAACAGTCTGCCCGACATGCCTCCGATGGCGTTGCCGCTGATGTACAGCCCCATGGCGGCACCAATGGTTGTGGGTTCAATTTCCTCACCCAGGTACGCCATGGCCACCGGCGGTAAACCAGCAAGGACTATCCCCTGAAGGAAGCGCAGCACAACCAGTGAACCCAACGACTGGCTGAAGGCGGTGAGCAGGGCGAGAATTGAGGTGAGAATGAGCGAATAGACCATCACCGGTTTGCGCCCAAGGGTCTCGGAAAGGGTGCCCGCAAGGAGCATGCCGACTGCCAGGGTGAAGCAGGCTGCGGAGAGCGGCAGGCTTGCCAGGGCCGGAGGAATGCTGAATTCGCGGGCAAACTCGGGCAGCAATGGCTGCATGTCATACAGGGTGATAAAAGTGACGAACCCGGCGGCAAACAGAGCCAGGTTGACCTGTCGAAATGCCTGGGTACCGCTTTGAATGCGTGGTCTGTTCATAGGGAGCAATTCCTTTCGATAGAGAAGTACACTCTTTGGGTATGAGCATACTCATTTTCATTGTATAAGAAAAATATATTAAAATTATTGATTCCATAATGAAATATTATTAGTTGCCATGGATATACGCCAACTGCAGATTTTTGTGGAGATAGCCCGCCATAGGAATTTTACCAAGGCCGCGGAAGCGCTCAATGTAGCGCAGCCGGCGGTGAGTATGTCGATCCAGCGGCTTGAAGACGAGTTGGAGTCGGTGCTTTTCAACCGTAAAGGCCGCCAGGTCAGTTTGACCTCTGAAGGGGAAATCCTGCTGACCCACGCCGTGAAAATTCTTGATGACCTCCGGGCCGCCAATATGGAGATGGCGGATCTGAAGGGGTTGAAAAAGGGGGAGGTGCGCCTTGGCATTCCGCCGATGATGAGCACCTATTTCTTTCCGGCCATCATCCATGATTTCAAAAAGATGTACCCCCATCTGCGCCTGGTGGTTTCGGGAGAGGGGGCCGGATCCATCCAGCAGAAGATCAATCAGGGGGAATTGGATATGGGGGTGATTGCCGGTGGGCATGTACCGGAAAGCCTGGAGGTTTTACATATCCTGCGGGAGGAGGTGGTGGCCTGTGTGCCCGAGGGGCATCGGTTCATGAAACGGGATGCAATCACCTTCGGCGAATTTGCCGCCCAACCGCTGATAATGTTCAGAAAGGGGTATTATCAGCGGGAAATGTTGCTGGAAATTTTTCACGAGCTGCCCGATACCCAGCCACATATCGTTTTTGAAACGAACCTGTTTTCCCTGGTCAAGTCCCTGGTGAAGCAGGGGCTCGGGGTTTCCACCTTGCTCCGCATGGTGGCTGAAGACGATCGGGATCTCTGTGCGATCTCTTTTGACCCACCGCTTTTTCTCGATTTGTTGCTTGCATGGAAAAAGGGGGCCTATCTGTCCCATGCCAACAAGGCCTTTGTTGACTTTCTCATGCAACAGATTCGAAGGTACGGGGCTCGGCACGAGATCGAGAGGTAAATCAGTCTGCTATCCTTTCAGGCAGGTACGAAAATCGTTCTCGCAAAAAGCCTCGAGGAGGACAAAGATGACCAGACTTTTCGTTTATCGGTTTTGTTGCCGACAATCAGAAGACATTCCTTTGTGGGATAACAACGATAACTTCATGAATGATTGCTTAAAAAAAGTGTGAACATCAAATGGTATCCAGTTATTCTATCCCCTGGGAATCATACATGATCACCTGTTCAAACTGACCTGTCTAGCTGAATGTACCTTGTCGGCTTTTTTTTGATTTTCGAAGATACCGAGAAACTATAAAATTTTTTGTGGGCACAAATGGTAAAATCATCATGAATAATAATTGCCCTCAGTCGACATGGTTTTGGGTGCGGACCGTTTCGATCTCTTTGCTATACATCTGTTGTTCCGTCTCGATCGGGGTTGCAGGGCTCAGATGGATGTAAAGACGGGCTCACGATGGCAGGCGTCTCAAACAGATTCGGGAAACACAGCAGGAGAGCAAGGAAGCCGTTGTCAGCGAAGAAGCATGGGGGACAATCACGGCCAATTTTCAAGATGATAGATTCGATGGTCGCCAGATGCAGGTCTCTATCCCACTGCCCTCCGTGGCAGGGCAGCGCACGTTGCTGGTGGCACTGCATGGCAGGGGGGCAATGCCCGCTTCCTGCTGGAGCCCCTCAAGATTGAAAGATTAGCGGAGAAGAACGGATTCGTTGTTGCCTATCTTAACAGCTCAGCGGCTGATCGTTTCGGCGGCAGCTAAGTTAAGGCTTGGAATGCGGGGTGCGGTTGCTGCGGCAAACCTTATCATGAGAAAGTGGAGGGCATTGTCTCCATCACCGGTACAGAGGTCCAATAAAGAGCGTGCTCAAATGCAGATATCTCTGTCGTATGCGTCCCAGCAACACAATGTTACCGAGGAAATTGCCCTGGCATTGCGTGCCGAGAAGCCACCTCTGACCTCGGACAACCAGAGAGTGCCCATCAGAAAATTGTTTTTTTATTAAGAATGACAATTGTTTAAGTTTCGTTACCGCCATCGTCAAAGATACTCTGCCGGTTTAACCAGAACCACTTGCAAGAAAGGAGTTACCGATGCGAAGGACATGGTATGTCTTGACCGTTATGGTCCTTTTTGGGGGGATGCTTTTTTCAGGCGAGGCCCTGGCTGACGGAGCGTTGACCCAGGGCAACGCTCAAACAAGAATAGCCGCCTTGAACTCAACTGTGGCCGCGGTCCCGAATGGGGAAGGCGAGCAGAAGCTTGGCGACATTCCTGGGTTGACCGTGACGACGCCTGCCCCGGATTGGATTCAGCCAGGATTGAGGTTGACCTATTACACGATTTCCGGAACCCTGCCCAATGGGCCGCACGAGTATGTCGCTGACCCAAATGGAACCTGGGGAGATCAGCGGGGCAACAGCTATTCGCGGAAGAGCCTTCGTGCAACCGGGTCCAACGGCCTGTTTCAGTTCAATATTGCGGCAATGGATCAACAACGTGCAGTGGTGCAGATGCTCTTCTATCTGTATGATGGGGTGAACGCGACCGAATCGCGCCAGGCGTTGGAGGCTGGCTACGTCGCTCCTGTCGGCACCGGGGGCGATTTGTGGATGCATCCGGAAGCCCTGACGATCCTTGTCCGGAAATATGGGGGGCAACCGGCCCTCAGCACAGAACAGCCTGGGATGTGGGCCTCGAAGGTTCGGAAGACGATTGACCAGGCGACCTATGACGCGGTTCTTCTTGTCCTTGTCACTCAGAGCAGCCGGAAGCTTTGGATGTACGATTCGGCCAGTGGTGTACTGCTCTATTCCAGCGAAATTTCGAAGACCAGCGCCGTGAACACACAAAATGACAGGCTTTCTCCCGGTGGGTCGACGGTCAGGTTTACAACCTTCAAAGGATCACGAACCCTGCAGTTACCGTGGGCAGGGCAACCGGCACCGAACTGGCTGGCCAGTGCCAATACCTTTGAGTACAGCGGGACCTTTCAGGTCACTCTCCCCGGCAGTCCTGCCACACCCCTTCCGTTCAACCTCGGGATCAGCGTACAAGAGCGGGGGCGGGATTGGTTGCAATACAGAGTCAACTCCACCAGCCAGGCTTTGGAGAGTGGGGCGGAGTTGACAGCGCGGGTGGGCGGCAACACCATGCTGTGCGGGAGTTGGATACCTCCGGCGGCCCTGGGTATGCTGCAGACCGGGCAGGTGGTCGATACCGATGGCTTCACCCACGTCACGACCCGTGTCGGATACACCGACAGCCAGGGGGTCACGCTTGTGGCCGACAGCCAGCGACAACAGATCCACTATACGTATCGTCGAAACGATGGTTTGCTCGTTAGGCTTCTTTTTATCGATCGATTGAATCAGCTCGGAATGAGCAAGCAGATCGAGTTATCATTACGATCGATGCAGTAGTCAGAAATGTTGTTCGTCAAATTTTTCAAAAATCATGAGAAATCCGGATGACTGGATGCAGGAGGGAGCGAGAATGAAGAAAATGACTATGCCAAGAGGTTGGTATCTGAAACTGGTTCTGTTCTGTGTGTCGCTTCTCATCGTTTTTTGGGCTCAGGCCCAGGCCGATGGACCGCCGGTTCAACCGAGCGATTCCACTGGGCCGACCATGACCCCATCCCCACAGGCGCAGTCACAGGCCTCGGAAGGTCAGGCGGCCAAGGCGGAAGCAGAGCCGGCCGCACAAGTCACCATGGCCTGTACGATTAGTCCGATCGGCGACCTGGTCGGCCAGGCTCGGATCACCTTTGACCCAAAGATATATCGGGTGCTCAGGGGTGTAGTCTCCGATCCGATGTATTTCCTGCGCGAACTGTCATCCAATCGAGCCGATACGGAACTGGCGCCCGATGCCAAGGCCTCGTATGACGACGCATCCAACTCGGTGGTGCTCAGTATGCATGTGTTGGGCTTTGCTTCCAATCAGGGGCATGGCCGTTGGCAATGGGCCCCGGAAGACCTGGAGTATGCCGGTACCAGCACGGACCAAACCGAGCGAAAGGTGATGACCTTTTCGCTCAAGAGTTCACCTGCAGACGATTTCCAGTTCAAGGGAGAGGCAATGTGCACCTTCCCCGCCGGGGCGACTGATGTATTTTATGATCAACGGAATAAACTCGTACGATATAACTTGGCGCCTAAGGAGAACACCGGCAGGGGGCAGCTTGACATTCGATTCGATGCGCGCGATCAGATCATGAGCGGGCTCTATAAGGTCTATGGGCTGGAAACGGAATTCGCGGCCCAGTGGATTGCGAAAACCTGCGTGGAAAACGTTGGTAAGGGAGCGATTACCGATTTGCGGTTGCGTTATCGCGTGGCCGGCTATTCAGAATGGAGCATGTGGCAGAAATATCCGGAAGTCCTGCCTGGGCAGACAGTGGTCAGCGTCTATAAGCCGGTGTTGGATAAAACCATTTCCGAATTGACCAGTACGACCCCAGCCAATGTCCTGGTCGAATGGCGTTTCACCAATAGCGATGGTGAGCGGCAAGAGGACAGTGACGGCGAGCGGATCTCCATCCTTGGACGTCACGAATTCGTTTTCTCGAATATGACCAAAGAAGAAAGCATGGGGAACTGGTACGATGCATCCAGTAATGCCTCCATGATCGCAGCCTGGGTAACCCGTGATGATCCAGTGGTCAAGCAATTCGCGGCCATGGCCAATAAGGCTGCCGGAGGAAAAGGGGCTCCGTACAGCGATGAAGCGGCCTATGCCGTGCTGAAATCGTGTTACGAACTTGAACTGGCCAATGATTTCACCTACCAGGGACCTGTGGGGCTTTCGGATCCCACGCTGAGTTTTGATAACACGATTGTGCAAAACATCAAATTCCCGCGAGATGTGATCCGCGATAAGTCCGGTACCTGTATCGAGCTGGCCGCGTTGTACTGTGCAATGGCCCATGCGGTAGGGCTTAAACCGTATATGGTCCTGATTCCAGGACATGCCTTTTCCCTTATTCAGCTGCCCTCGGGTAATTTCCTGCCTGTGGAAAATACTGGTATTGGCGGCGGCAAACGTGGCGGTGCAGCTCCCTTTGACAAGGTTGTAGCGTCTGCGACCGAGACCTATAAAAAAGCCGCGGAAAAGGGGCGCATTCTAGAGATCGACATCGAAGATTGTTGGACCCGTGGCGTCTCGTCACCGGAATTGGAAACATTGCCGGCTGATATTCTTCAGCGATGGAATATCGGCATGCAAACAGTCAGCCCGAGTCCCGGTCCCGTGCCTAATCCTACTCCTCCAAGTCCCGAACCTGGCCCTGGTTCATTTCCCTCTCCGGTTGGTACCTGGAGCGGAATGGTGACGATTCCATATCCGCAGATGTCCTATCCTATGCAGATACATTTCACCATGAATCAGGCAGGTCAATACGCCGCCGCATGGTATGGGCGGGCAACCGTAATCGATGCATACGGGCAGCAGATTGTCTATGAGATTCGAGAAAACTTTGCAGGGCAGATGCAGGGCAACGCGCTGATCATGCAGGGGCAGAGCAAAACGGTCAGCGCCAACGGGATGATGCAGCAGGCGCCCACGGATAACATGACCGTGCAATATGAAGGCGGACGGTTGGTTGGACATGTGAATCTGGCCGAGGGGGGCGTCGCGACGTGGCAGGCGACCAGGTCACAGCAGTATTGAATGGTTGGTGGAACGGGTTTGATCTGGAAGGGCATACTCAAGTTGCTGGAAGACTGTATCGGGTAAAAACTCCACTGGAGATTGAGCCCTGCTGGCCAATGGAGCCGTTGATAGTTTCATTTCCTAAATAGACATCGTGCTGTGGCGGTAAAAGGCCCTGCAGGCGCTTGTTGCGCAGTGTCCAGGTTGTCTCACCGATATTGCGCCTGCAGTGGAGGCACCAAAGGTGTGCGCCGCTGTAGGCGTGGCGAGAGAAGTTACGTATATATCGGAAATAGTGTGACTCCCCAATTTATGAGGTGGCAGCAGAATGCCCAGTTTCTAGGTATCCTTCAAAATTGCATGACATCCAGTTAGGCGAACCAAAAAACAATGATTCGCGTACGGAATAGCCAGAAACACAGAATGATAACCGGAAACCCTATAATAACTTGTTGGCTTATTTTAATATTTGAGGATGACTATGAGAGCATTGTTGAGAACAATCCTGCTTGTATTAATTGTTACATTTCCGGTTAGTTCTTCTGCAGTGGATGAATTGGTAGTTATTCCGTTGTTTAAACAATCCCATGGAACTGGTGAGGTTTTCCTCTCCGCTCCTTCTTTTCGACCTGTGACTCCAATGCTTGGGTTCAGCTGGGAAGAAGACGGCATGGTAATCAAACCCAATGGAGCTGGATGGTGGATTGCCCCACTTGACATGCCAACAGGTGTAACCATTACTTCACTGGAACTTATTTGGGAAAACACCTCTCAAGCAACAAATATCCCATGTTATGTCACCTTGTATGTATTTAACCTGAGTACTGGTCACGGTCTAGATATGTCTACTGTGTCTAGCACGCTGTATCAGCTAGGTCTTCAGAATTTGAAGACAAAAGAATTTAAATTCACTATAACTGAAAACTATAAATCTGCTATAAGGGTATATTTAGGTAGTGCATACAAATCACTTATTGGTGTGAAAGTATACTATTCGTACTGAGATATGAAAAGAGGCGTTTTTTTATCATGTTTTTGTGCCTCGTCCGCAGAATTTGTGGGTAGCTCTTTGAAAATAAGCCCCAGAACCTGAGCCCCTCCGGAGGTGAGAGGGGTGGGCACCTGCCGCCCCGTCACCCTTGCCACTTTCAGGATGAGCAGGGAGGTTCGTCTCTGTCAAGGCTGTGCGCGCAGCGCGCACCCGCAGGGCTTGGCCTTGATAGAGGCGGACCTCCCTGCTATTGCCAATGTCCTTTTGTGGGGGTTTCATAAAATGCATCCTGCCTTACTTTGCCGGGGGAATGTTTCTTCCAAAAACTCCTCAGCTTAGATCAGACAGGATGCACGTTAAAACTATCTTGAACCGTATTGAAAAACAACCGGGTTTTATCTATGACACTTGCAAATGGCGTGATTCCGGACCGCCGGCATTGGTGATAACGTTGCGGCCCCAGGCCGGCCGCAAACCCATCTGTTCCAAGTGCGGCCAGAGGGGGCCGGGGTACGACACCCTGCGTGTCAGATCTTTTGCCTTTGTGCCCTTGTGGGGCATTCCGGTATTTTTCCTCTATGCTCCACGGCGGCTGCAGTGTCCAACCTGTGGCGTCAAAGTCGAAAAGCTGCCATGGGTTGTAGGAAAGAGCCATCTTACGATCTCTTACGCATGGTTCCTGGCCACATGGTGTAAACGCTTGAGCTGGAAGGAAGTGGCCGAAATCTTTAAAACCAGTTGGGACACGGTCTTCAGGTCGGTGGAAATGGCGGTCAACTGGGGGCTCGCCTATCGTAATATCGATGGGATCACTGCCATTGGCATCGACGAAATCTGCTGGCGCAAACGCAAGGATAAGTTTGTCACCCTGGTGTATCAGCTTGACCAGGGAAAAAGGCGCCTGCTTTGGATCGGCCCCGACAGGACCGCCAAAACTTTCAGAGAGTTTTTCGACTGGCTCGGCACGGCAAGGTCTCGGCAATTGCGGTTTATTTGCAGTGACATGTGGAAACCCTATCTGGCCGTCATTGCCGAAAAAGCAGCGGGCGCCGTCAATATCCTCGACCGGTTTCATATCATGAGTCACATGAGCAAGGCTATCGACGAGGTCAGAGCCGATGAGGCCAAGGAGCTCAAGAAGAAGGGGAAAGAACCCCTCCTTGCAAAGAGCCGTTGGTGCCTCTTAAAACGACCTGAAAATCTGACCGAAAAACAGGTGGACAGGCTCAAGGATCTGCTCGCATGCAACCTCAGAACTATCCGCGCCTACTTGCTCAAGGAAGATTTTCAGCGATTCTGGGGCTACAGTTCACCGGCTTGGGCTGGAAAGTTTCTTGATGCCTGGTGCACAAGAACCATGCGATCCAAAATCAAACCGATGAAGAAGGTTGCCAAAATGTTGAGAGCTCACCGCCCCCTCCTGCTCAACTGGTTTCGTGCAAAAAATACGATTGCCCTGGGTTGTGTGGAGGGCTTTAACAACAAGGCAAAGGTGGTTACCAAGCGATCCTATGGATTTCGCACGTACGATGGGCTGAAAATAGCTTTATATCATGGGCTTGGTGACCTGCCGATACCCCAGGGTGCCCACAGATTCTGCTGAGGAACCGTTTTTGTAAAATAAAAATTTTCGATTTTGTTGATGAAAGTATACATGTTTTCTTGTTTTTCATTATAGAATTAATCATTTTGAAGTCAAAGACCACCGGCAAAGCCGGTGGCTTGAAAGACTGGGAGCCGCTCAAAGCGGCATATGCAACTGATCCACTGACCACCCTTGGTGGTCAAGTTGTTGGCAAGATCCAGCAATAAAATATCACGAGTTCGCATCTATTATCTTTCGATTCTGACTCTTGTTGTTTTGTGTGAGTATAAGCAAAAACTGATGCTCCGGTATTCGTTGATCGATTCCTCATTGAAATCTGGGAATTAAGCATCAGAAAAAATTGTGTTGATTCTTGCCTATGCTCTTTGCATTGTTGATCTCAACAAAGACGATCAAGAACGCAATCAATTGTTTCTTTTCTGCAATCCAGTAACCGTCAAACTGTTGGAGTCCCCCGGCAAAGCCGGGGGTTTACCTAAGGGAAATTAAATATTCCTCGTTAAGAATTACGATATATCACTATTATTTAAAAATAAATTGAACCACAATAAAGAATGGAATTTATTTACATATATCTTATTGTGGCATCGATAAAAATATTAAAATTTTCATCAAATGGCTGGATTAAGCATTTTTGGTGATGAAATCGTATCGAATCAGATGACTATCTACGATTTTTATGCTGACTTCATATATCTCCTTTTTACCTAGACTGCCGATGAACTCATTTACTGATATTGGAGGCTTGAAAAGACAGCATTTACCGAGTCATGAAATGACTGGTGTAGGGAGATGATAACTCTTTTTCGTAGGTTTATTGCCTATCTTGTCGTAGCGATTGTTGTCGCCGGACATAGTGCAGTCTATTCTTTTGATTATTTTGTGTATTGCAACACTCGATACGAATTTTGTGTGCAATATCCAGCGTACTTGATTATAGATCCCCCTCCAGAAAATGACGATGGCAGACGATTTCACGACGATTTCGGATTCGTGATGATAGTTTCTGGCATAAATAATGTCCTCGGCGACACTCTCCCCGCAGAGATGATCTCTCAGGAGAGTATTTTTGACAGAATTACCTACCGAGCAAAGGGGGACAATTGGTTTGTACTTTCGGGCTATAAGGGCTCGCAAATTCTCTATCGAAAAACCTATCTTGAAGGAGAGGCAATTAACCATCTGTCTGTACAGTATCCCTTGAAATATGCCGAAAAATATGCGGATATCGTCAAACAGATTTCCCTTTCTTTCAAGCCCGGAGACCTCAAAAAAGCCCATTGAATCGAAAGATGTCGAATGCTTGGAAATCACGTCTTGTGAAATCTGTGTTGATGCGAAGCTCGTAACGTACTGACTTTGCGGTGCGTGACTTTTAGGTTTTCGACTTTTTATGAAGCCTCAACATTCATCAGAAGATGCCTTTCAGTGCAGCCTGCATGATCGTGGAAGATTCTGCTGCGGTCGGTGTGGCAGGATCGCCCGATTTTACCCATGGCGGTCTCGCCGGCGCTATGGAATCGATTATGCCGATGCTTAATGTCTACTAGGAGAACGAGTATGTCCGAAAACGAAGAAAAAGCAGTGAGCCTCATTGAATCGTTAAAAAGTCTTGTTGCGCTGGCAGCTACATGTATCGGTATTTTCGTTATTGCCCTAGGTATCAAATATGCTGCGGAAATTTTCAATCTCATGTTTTTCATCCTCAAACAGCCCGATCAGCTGGTTGATCCGGTTCAGAGGCTTGCGGGGGTGATCGGTGCCGGCGCCTACGATATCAAGCTGAGCGACAGAACCATTCCAGTAGCCAATATTATTTCCCTCATTATCTACTGTTTTGGTATGGTGACCTGCGCTTTTCTGACCATATCGTTGATGCAGGCAGGAGCGAAAATTATCTCGATGACAGTGGGTGACGGGAAGGCGACCAAACAGCTGCTGCAGAGTGTTTTCGGTAAACGGCTGCAGGCACTGCGTGATGAGCCAACAGAGAGGAGGGGAACCCTTGACAGATAAAATGTGCCTGACTCGCGTCGATCGACCAGGGGGCTCTACGATTTGTAAAATTTTATTGGAATAGAATACGGTAAAATTTACCAATGCAAACAATAATAGGCTTGAATTGGTAAATGGCACATTGTAGTTTTGATAGAATAGTTAAATTATCATTCCGACTCAAAATAATTTTTGACGATGCTGCAAGCATCCTCATGTTTCTGGTTGAACGTTGTGATAGCTATTTCCTGACATCAAGGCTCCCCAGTGCGATGTACAGTACTGTTTCATTATCAATGAATAACTCAACGAGAGTCCGTCTTGCAATTGATCATTTGCGATCAGCCCAGCTGTCTGTGCGATCAATGTTCCAGCGGGCCAGGAATATTGCCTGCTTCCCGAATTGCAGTTCTTTTCCACGACCGGTAATTGCAGGCTTTAAAAGAACGCTGAGCAACGATCTCTGCCAAGAGTCAACCGTGGTTTATTGCCTGTGCAGGTGCATCCTTGCGCCGAGACGCTGAGTTAGTCAACCGGGGTTCCTCAATAAATTAGCCTTGCCGATCGACGGTACGAATTCCGCAAAAGGGAAGGCGCACCGTATCCATCATGATCAACGAAAAACAGAGTACCAGCAAAAGTGTTTTGACTGCCGTGGACAACGATCCCCAGTAGACGGTGGTGGCTTGTCCTGATTGTGACCTGCTCAACCGGTTTCCCGGCAGCGGGACCCACGCAACCATTCTCTGCGCCCGTTGCGGGGCAGTGCTTTTTCGCCACCGCCCAAACAGCATCGAGCATTCCCTGGCCCTGACCCTGGCGGCTCTGATCCTCTTTGTTCTCTCCAACCGTTTTCCGTTTCTGTCGATGCAATCTGCCGGACTGGTCCAGGAAATCATCCAGCTCAGTGGCATTTACGCCCTGTGGGGGCAGGGGCTGCACGGCCTTTCGATCCTGCTTCTACTGACCGGCATACTGGTGCCGGTGGTACAGATGGGCGGCCTTTTTTATATTCTCGCGCCGCTCCACTGGGGAAACCGGCCAGCCCGCCACGGTGCCCGTGTGTTTCGCCTGGTGCAGGAGATTGCTCCCTGGGGGATGATTGAAATATTCATGGTCGGTATCCTGGTGGCCCTGGTCAAACTGGGGCGCATGGCGACCATTGTTCCCGGCGAAGTTGCCGAGGAAAACGCCCGGTTTCACCTCTATGCCGACCGCGATTCCATCGAGGAAAAGCAGTATACGATCCGCAATTACTATGCACTGCTGGTTGACGAATCGGTCCGCGGTCTCAGCATCGGTGCACCGGTGGAACTCGACGGTATCAAGTTGGGCGAGGTGGTGGATCTAAAGCTGGAATTCGATCTTGGGCAGAACAAGTTTTTCGTTCCGGTCATCGTCGCGATCGAACCCGAGCGGGTGCGGATTCTCAGAAATAATCAGCCTGTGCGGATCGATAACGCCGATCACGCGGCCCTGCTCAAGTACCTGGTGGAGCAACAGGGATTGCGGGCGCAGCTGCAGAGCGGCAACCTGCTCACCGGGCAGCTGATGGTCAATATGGTCTTTGTCGACGATGCGCCCAAGCTCCAGGCAACCCTGTCAGAACTGCAGAAGACACTGGTGGAGGTTCAACAGGGGGGGCGGAAAGGATTCGCCGCTGAACTACTCCGCTACAAGGGGCATGAAGGAACTGCATCGAACCCTGGCGTCGATCCGGGAGTTGGTGCAAACCCTTGAGCATCAACCCCAGTCGCTTCTGTTTGGCAAGGAGGGCGCATCCGATGATTGAATTCTTTCGATTCACAGGCTGGCTGGCAGCTGCGTCGTGGATTGTCCTCGGCCTTTGCTGCTGCGGGAGCGCAACGCCACCGATAAGCTATTACACACTGCTCGGGCCGGAGCTTATGCCCGTGACAACGTGTCGGGCACCGCAGATGGCTCTGTTGGTCGGCCCGGTCACTGTTCCCGATACGCTGAAGCACTCGCAGATAGTTACCGGACGGGCAGGGGAGCATTACCGGCTCAGTGAAAATCAACGCTGGAGCGGCGAGCTTGAGAACGATTTGGCCCAGGCCGTGGGGGAATATTTTTCCCGCAGGTTCGGTACCGAGCAGATCGACTACTACCCGGTTCGCCATTTTGCCCATCTGCTCAGTCAGGTGCCCCTGGACGTCCTGGCGATGGACGGGGTGATCGGCGAGGAGGCGCGATTGGAGGTGCGCTGGACGCTGCTGGATCCCGAGACCGGGATGGCGAAGGCAACAGGCAGAAGCCTCTGCCGAATGCGGCCCGCAGATGGCAGCCATGAGGCCTGGGTGGCGGCCCAGCGCGCCAATATTCGCTGCCTTGGTGAGGAAATCGCAGCTGCCTTGCGGTGATAGAGCCCAGCTATGCCCTGCGACTGTTGTTGCAGCTTTTCTTACCGGATTGGTTCTCCTGTCGGTGGGAGTTGCCTCTGCGGGGGGGGGGTCGCTGTGTCACCGGCGGCTCGAGGTCAGAACAAAGAAGGGCCCAAGGCATAGAGCCTCGGGCCCTTCGTGTTGGAGTGGTTGGTGGCAACCGCCACCGGGATTATGGCATGGCCGTGATCTCGATTTTTTTCACCTCACCGGCCGGCAGGGCCTTGCGCGGCATGGTGACGGTCAGAACGCCGTCTTTGAAGGCGGCCTTGATGTTGTCCTGATCAACGTCCTCGGGCAACGAGAGGACTCGCTGAAACGAGCCGTAGCTGCGCTCGATTCGGTAGTAGTCCTTCCCCTTCTCCTCTTTTTCCTGCTTCTTATCTCCCCGGATGGTCAAGGTGTTGTTGCTGATGTCGATCGACACATCCTTCTCACTTACGCCCGGAATCTCGACGGTGAGCAGATATTGGTTCTCTGCGGCGCTCAAATCGACCTTGGGCTTGAGCAGGCTGGTACCGAGAAAGTCGTCGAAAGCGCCCATCGCCCCCCTATGCGGCAGACCCCAGCCGCGGAAGAACTGGTCAAACATTTGGTCGATATCCCGATGGATCTGCAGCATGGGATCATGGTGATGGCCTGTATAGAGCGGCCGTGTTTCTCCCTGTTTGACTGAAACAGGGTGTTCGGTCTCCTCCTCGTGTTTAAACCAGTTCCACGGAGCCAATTTTTTCAGTTCCATAACCTCCCTCCTCTCTTCTCTGTTGAGTTGGCAAGGTATATCAGCCAACCTTGATTTCGATCTGGCGCGGTTTGGCAGCCTCGGATTTGGGCAAATGCAGGCAAAGCTGACCGTTTTTGAGCTCGGCGCTGACCTTGCTGGTGTCAATGCTTTGCGGTACGGAGAAATTTCTACGGAATTCCACGTCGCCGAATTCGCGCCAGGTCGAAGCGCCATTCACCTGCAACCGGCGTATACCGGAAAGGGTCATCTTGCCGTTGTCGATACTGATGGCAATGTCCTCCTTCTGCACACCGGGCATATCCGCATGGAGAAGGATCTCCTGATCGTTTTCATAGACATCGATCTCCGGTGCGATAACCGGAAACTGTTTGGTCAGGTTGTCGCCTTGAGTATTGCTGGTAACCAGCTCGCTCTTCTCGCTCATGGGTACCTCCTTAAGATAGTTGATGAGTCATGTATCGTAAAATTATTACGTTGTGAACTTAGAAGCGTCATTTTCGAGGCTTTTCACGGAAATGACTAAAGTGACAATTAATGAATGGCGATCTGACGTGGTTTTGCTGTTTCGGCCTTGGGAAGCACCAGCTTGAGCAAACCGTCTTTCAGTCCGGCCTCAACCTTTGCTGCGTCGACATCGTAGGGCAGAGTGAAGCTGCGCGAAAAATTCCCGACGTTTCGTTCGGTACGATGGGTTTTGAAGCCTTCGGGTGCATCGCCCTTGCGGGTTCCGCTGATTTGCAGGTAGTTGCCCTGAATTTTCACCTGCAGATCCTCCTTGGCCACACCGGGAACCTCGGCCACGATCTCCAGGTTGTCACCGGTGTCACTCAGGTTGGTTCTGGGATAGGCCTCGGCGCCGACCCAGGCATAGCCCGGCGTGGCGGTTCGATCGTAATCGCTGAAAAGGGTGTTCATGTGGTTACGGAAAAGATCCATGGCCCCCAGGAACTGATGAATGTCGTTGAACCGGGAAAACATACGGCCTCCTCTAGTTGTTGTAGTGGTTGGTATAGGTAGTTGACCTTGCGCAACTCCTGCTCGTTTATGCACAAAAAAATAAGCATGACGAAATGTGCGTCAATAGGTGTTAATATTTTTTATTTGCATTACTTTATTTGTATTATGTATATAAAGTAATGCAAAGTGTATTGGGGGGATCATGAAAAAGAGAGATGGGAACCTGCCTGCAGGCGAAGAGATTTTTTCCGGTCTGTCAGCGGATATATTGAAAGGACGTCAATCGGTGAGGGCAACCTTTCGTCTGCCTTCGCAAATCATCGCGCTTTTGAGCGTTGCGGCCAGTCAGCTGGGATTAAAGCAGAAATCCCTGTTTGACCAACTGGTTGAAGATCAGGAGGTGCTGACCCAGCTGGCCCAGTTGGCTGAAGACTACCAGCCTGTTGAACAGCGGCGTCAGCAAAAAACCTATGTGGTGAGCCGCAATGCCTTGGTGTCGCTGGAACATGTGGCACGGGAGTGCGGTTTGCCGCGCGATCTCCTGGTTGAGCTCTCGATACAGCGATTGGTGCCGGTGTTGAGTTCAGAGCAGGAAAAAAACAAGAAACGGCAATATGTGCTTGAGAAAATAATGGAATTGCAGCGGCAGAGCGGGGTGTTGCTTGAGGAAAGCCTCGATATATTGGGTGAAGACGATGTTGCTAGTCAACTGGTTGCCGCTGTGGGGGCGCATCTGCAGCAGGCCGCGGATGCGTTGAGCCAGCGAGTCGAACAGGGGCGGGAACTTGATCAATATCAGTAACTATTTCTCGGAATAATGCTTGAATTTTGACGAAATATCAGGAAGAATAAGAGGCTCCTCGAAAAGAAATTTTTCCCACAATGTGGCTTGTTGAAACCAGGCGCATTTAGGGTCTTGCAACACGAGTGATTTTGTAACGTATTGTAATCTAATAAGAAAATTTATATAAGATTTTTTGATGAAAAAAATTGACAGAGCCGAGAAATTTTGTCATAATGATTTCGAGAATTAATTCTCTAATAGGTTTTGTCGGCGCAGGGGGTATGGCGCTGGTAATCGATATCTTCTTCTTGAATAGCGTTTTGGGGAATAGAGTATGCAAAACAGTACAGTGAAGGCAATCCGGAGTATTTTAAAAGGCGCGCCGGAGCCGACACTGCGACGTTTGCCGTTATATTACCGATTGCTGAAACAGTTGCGTGAAACGGGGCGCACCGGCATATCATGCACCGTCATTGGCACGGAACTCAAGCTCGACGCCACGCAGGTTCGCAAGGATATCGAAATGACCGGAACCGTGGGGCGGCCTAAGGTCGGATACGAAATCAATGAGCTGATCTGTGCCATCGAGCGATTTTTGGGGTGGGACGTCATCACCGAAGCCTTCCTCGTCGGGGCCGGGAATTTAGGAGAAGCCTTGATGGGGTATCCTGGCTTTTCCGAATGCGGTCTCAGTATCGTGGCTGCCTTTGATGTGGATCCCAACAAGTGTCACCGGGTTATTCATGGGAAGCATGTGCGGCACATCAGCAAACTGACGGAACTGATGCGCAGGATGCGCGTCCGTTTCGGTATCATCACCGTGCCTGCACCTGAAGCGCAGCAGGCTGCTGATCTGTTGGTTGAAGGGGGCGCGATGGCGATCTGGAATTTCGCTCCGGCAAAAATTCACGTACCGGAACGTGTGATTGTGACCAACGAAGATCTGTACTGCTCTCTGGCGGTTCTGTCACAAAAAATGACGAAGAAGCTGGCTGAGTCCCGTGCAAAAGGAGTATCCAAATCATGACCACCCTTGAGCAGGATGCTCTTTTGCAACCGCCTGCGCGCCGCTTTGACAAAGTATGTGCCATCCTTGAACACAACGGCAAACACCCCCAAAGGCTAATCCCCATTCTCCAGGCCGTTCAGGAAGAATATCGCTATCTTCCAGAAGACGTACTCACCTTTGTGGCCGATGGTCTCAACGTACCGCCGGCACGCGTCTTTGGCGTCGCCACCTTTTACTCCCACTTTGCCCTCGAACCCAAAGGCAAATACCTCATTCGTCTCTGTGACGGTACAGCCTGCCACGTCAAGCGTTCGATCCCCATCCTTGAGGCGATTTATAAACGCCTCGGAGTTTCAGCCAAGAAGAATACCACCGAGGATATGTTGTTCACCGTGGAGACCGTTGCCTGTCTCGGTGCCTGCGGACTGGCCCCGGTTGTGGTCATCAATGAAGAAGTTCATGGCCAAATGACTCCCGAAACAACCCTTCAACTGATTGACGAGATCGAATTGCGGGAGAAACAGTCATGAGCATGCCGTACAACGCCACCCATCCCGATCCCCTCATGGGGGCGCAGCGCCGCGTTGTTCTCTGCGCCGGGACCGGCTGTGTCGCAAACGGGGCGCTCAAGGTCTTTGCCGCTTTTCAGGATCGGATGATCGAACGAAACCTGCCGTTCACCGTGGAGCTCAGGGAAGAGGACGACAACCACGATAAAACCGCCTTTACCCGCAGTGGTTGCCAGGGCTTTTGTCAGATGGGACCACTGGTGACCATCCTGCCGGAGAATATTCTCTACAACCAGGTGCGGGTGAGCGACGTCGACGAGATTATTGAAACGAGCCTCCTTTGCGGCGAGGTGGTGGAGCGGCTGCTCTACACCGAACCCGTCAATGGCCACGCCTGCAAGGGTCCGGATGACATTCCCTTTTATACCCGACAGCAGCGCTTTGTCCTGGGCGAATGCGGAATCATCGATCCGGAAAATCTGGACGAGTACATGCGTATCGGCGGCTATGAGGCCGCCAAAAAGGCGTTTCTCCATATGTCGCCTGAAGAGATCTGTACAGAAATCAAAGAATCCGGTCTTCGTGGACGCGGTGGCGGCGGATTTCCCACCGGCGTCAAGTGGGAGGCGGCCTGCAAACAGGTCAGCGACAAGAAATACGTGATCTGCAACGCCGATGAGGGCGACCCCGGTGCCTTCATGAACCGCTCGGTCATGGAGGGAAACCCCCATTCGGTAATCGAGGGATTGATGATTGCCGCCCGGGCCATCGGCGCCGATGAGACCCTGGTCTACGTGCGCGCCGAGTATCCGCTTGCAGTCCAGCGCATGCGCCGCGCGGTCAAGGATGCCGAGGCGCGGGGCATACTCGGGGCGAACGTTTTTGAATCCGGAGCCAGCGTCAGCTGCGAGATCATGGAAGGTGCGGGTGCCTTTGTCTGCGGCGAGGAAACCGCAATGATCGCCTCCATCGAGGGCCAGCGCGGCATGCCCCGCCCCAAACCTCCGTTTCCGGCCCAGAGCGGCCTGTGGGGCAAGCCGACCATTATCAACAACGTCGAGACCCTCGCCCACTCCGTTCGTATCATACGGGAAGGAGCATCCCGTTTTCGCGAACTGGGAACCACCAATTCGCCCGGAACAAAGACCTTTGCCCTCACCGGCCATGTGGTCAACACCGGTCTGATCGAGGTGCCCTTTGGCACCACCCTGCGCGAGATCGTCTACAACATTGGCGGCGGCGTCACCAAATCCGACGGGACCATTGATCCTGCCGGGTTCAAGGCGGTGCAGATCGGCGGACCTTCGGGCGGTTGTCTGACTCCCGATCACCTCGAGCTGTCCATGGACTTCGATTCGCTGCGTTCCGTGGGGGCCATGGTGGGTAGCGGTGGCCTGGTGGTGATGAATCAGGACACCTGCATGGTTTCCGTGGCCCGGTTCTTCATGGAGTTCACCCAGCGGGAGAGCTGCGGCAAGTGCGTGCTCTGCCGCGAGGGTACCCAGCAGATGCTGGCCATGATGGACGATATCATCGAAGGCCGTGCCGATGAAAACACCATTCCCCTGTTGAGGGAATTGGCCCTGGCGGTCCAGAAGGGCTCGCTCTGCGGGCTTGGCAAAACCGCCCCCAACCCGGTCCTGTCCACCCTCCACTATTTTGCCGATGAGTACGAGGCGCATGTGCGCGACAAACACTGTCCTGCCGGGCAATGCAAGGCGCTGATGAAGCCCTGGATCGATGCCGAGAAATGCAAGGGCTGCGGCCTCTGTGCCAAGAAGTGCCCGGTGGAGGCGATCAGCGGCGAAAAGAAGCAAGCGCACGTGATCGATCAAGACAAGTGTATCAAATGCGGTGTTTGCGTTCAGGCGTGCAAGTTCGACGCTGTGTTTGGATTCTAAGGAGGCTGCAAGAATGAAGACGACCACAGCCACCGTGACCATCGACGGCCGCAAAATTGCCATCGAGGGCGAAAAAAATTTGCTGGAACTGGTGCGGAAGGCCGGTATCGACCTGCCCACCTTCTGTTATCACTCCGATTTGAGCGTTTACGGAGCCTGCCGGCTCTGCTTGGTGGAGATCGAAGGACGCGGTATTCTCGGTGCCTGTTCCACCCCGCCTGAGAAGGGGATGGTGATTCGCACCAATACCCAGGAACTGCGCGAGATTCGCAAGATTTCCATTGAGTTACTCCTGGCCAACCACGACCGGGAATGCACCAGTTGTGTTCGCAGCGGTTCCTGTCAGCTGCAGGATATCGCCCGCCGTCTGGGGATCACCAACATCCGCTATCGTTCGATCTATGAACCGAAAAAGGTGGATACCTCCAGCCCGGCCTTGATCCGCGACCCCAACAAATGTGTGCTCTGCGGCGACTGCGTACGGTTCTGCGACGAGATCCAGTCAATCGGCGCGATCGATTTTGCCTACCGGGGCCATGATGCAGCCGTAGTGCCGGCTTTTGGTCGTGACCTGGCCTCCACCGAGTGTGTCAACTGCGGTCAGTGTGCTGCCGTCTGTCCCACCGGTGCCCTGGCCCCGGCCTCGCAGATCGATCAGGTCTGGCAGGCGATCAACGATCCCCGCAAGGTGGTCGTGGCCCAGATCGCCCCGGCGGTTCGGGTGGCCATCGGAGAGGAATTCGGCCTGGAGTACGGGCTCACCACCACCGGTCAGCTCGTGGCCGCGATGAAGCGGATGGGCTTTGACACGGTGTACGACACCAGTTTCACCGCCGATCTGACCGTGGTGGAAGAGGCTAACGAGTTCATCGCGCGCAAGACCAATGGAGAGCGACTCCCCCTGTTCACCAGCTGCTGTCCGGGCTGGGTCAAGTTTGCCGAGCAGTATTTTCCGCAGCTCCTGGGCAACCTGAGCACCTGCCGTTCCCCGCAGCAGATGATGGGATCCATGGTCAAACACACCCTGCCGGGCCAGGTCAGCCGTGACCCCAAGGATGTGGTCATGGTATCAATCATGCCCTGTACAGCGAAGAAGTTCGAGGCTCAGCGGCCTGAGTTTCAGACCAACGGTACCCCGGATGTTGACTACGTGCTCACCACCCAGGAACTGGCACGGATGATCGAGCAGTCGGGCATGAGCCTGGAGAATCTGCACCCCGCCAGCTTTGACATGCCCATGGGCTTCAAGACCGGCGCCGGTGTCATCTTCGGAAACAGCGGCGGCGTAACCGAGGCGGTACTCCGCTACGCGGTGGGCAAGCTCACCGGCCAAAATCCGGTTGATCCGGAGTTTGAAGAGATCCGCGGCGAGGACTCGTTGCGCATCATTCGCACCGAAGTCGGGGGCATGGAGTTGCAGCTGGCCATTGTTCACGGCTTGGCCAAGGCCAGAGAGGTGATGAACCGTATCCTCGACGGATCCCTGATTGTCGATCTGGTCGAGGTCATGGCCTGTCCGGGGGGCTGTATCGGCGGCGCCGGCCAGCCGGTGAGCCGTGATATAGCCCTGCGCCGTAAAAAACGGGCCGAGGCAATTTACAACACCGACCGCCTGCTTGATCTGCATTGCTCCCAGGAGAATCATTTCGTCAACGAGTGTTACCAGAAATACCTGGGCGAACCGGGCAGTCGCGAGGCGCATCGTCTGCTCCACACCCACTACCACCATCGTCGCCGCACCAGTGCCGAAGAGGTGGCTCTTTCCAAGGTTGTCGAGGAAAGTGGCGCAGGCATGCTGGCGGTGCGGGTCTGTGCCGGAACCGGCTGCTTCCTTCGGAGTTCCCAGGGAATCATCCACGGCCTGATGAAGTATGTCGAGGCCAACGACCTGAGTGACAAGGTCCTGGTGCAGGCCTCGTTCTGTTTTGAGAAGTGCGGCGACGGCCCCAATGTGGCGGTCGGAGACAACATTATCTCCCATGCCACCCTGGAAAAGGTGATTGAGGCGGTGCACGCAGAATTAGCCCAGGCAAAGCAGGCGTAGATTTTCGCCGCCACAAGGCGGTATCGATAAAGGAGCTTCCGTGGCATGGCGGTTTTCGCGACAGGCCGCCATGTCGCGGGAGTGACCCTGAGGTATGGAAGACGCTTGGCAAGGGGTATCGACTCCTGCCAGGCCGCTTCCTGTATTGTTGTAGTCATTACGAGTTTCGACAACGCTCCCTACTCCTACTGCGTGGACTCCGGTATGGGCTGATACCGGGGTCCTGTCGAATGTTTCCAGTCAGGCGGTGTGTTCTTATGAGTCATACGTCTGGTCCGACATATCTTTCTTCCCACACGCCCCAGTTGTGCGGCTTCTTGATCTCAACCTGTTGCTGAACCGGTATGGCGCAGAACCGTAACGAGACCGATTCCGTCGGCAACCTGATTATTCCCGGCAATCCGTTGTGGGGTATCCATACCCAGCGGGCGTTGGAAAATTTTCCCCTTTCCGGCCGACCTGTCCACCCTGTGCTCGTTCGCGCCCTTGGTCTGGTCAAGCTGGCCTGTGCCCGCACCAATCAGCGCCTTGGCGTCTGGCGGGAAAACCCAAACAAGGCCCAGGCGATCATTGCGGCTTGCGAGGAGATGGCCGGGGGCAAATTGACCGACTTTATCGTTGTCGATCGTCTGCAGGGCGGTGCCGGGACCAGCCTCAACATGAACGTCAACGAGGTCCTTGCCAACCGGGCACTTGAACTGCTCGGTCTTGAACGCGGCAACGCCACGCTCATCAGCCCGCTTGACGATCTCAACCGCCACCAGTCGACCAACGATGTCTTTCCCACCGCCCTGCGCGTGGCCGCCCTCTTCTTGTTGGCGGATCTGGAGGCCAAGGTGGTGGTCCTGCAGGAGGCCTTTCAAGCCCAGGAGCAACGCTGGGCCCATGTGGTTAAGGTGGCCCGGACCGAGATGCAGGATGCGGTTTTGATCACCGCGGGCAGATCCTTTGGCGCCTATGCCGAGGCCATGAACCGTGATCGCTGGCGGATCTCCAAATGTCATGAACGGCTGCGGGTGGTCAATCTCGGCGGGACCGCCGTGGGAACAGGGCTAACCGCTCCCCGGCGCTACATCTTCGAGGCGGTCGAGACCCTGCGCGAATGCACCGGCCTGGGGCTGGCGCGGGCGGAAAACCTGGTCGACGCCACCCAGAACGTCGATGACTTTGTCGAGGTCTCCGGGATCCTCAAGGCCCATGCGGTAAGCCTGTTGAAAATCACAAACGATCTCCGTCTGCTCAGTTCCGGCCCGGATGCGGGCCTGGGCGAGATTCGCCTGCCCAAGCGCCAGGCCGGTTCCTCGATTATGCCGGGCAAGGTCAACCCGGTCATTCCCGAAGCAGTGAGCCAGGCGGCCATGCTGGTCGTGGGCAACGATACCGCCCTGACCCTGGCCTGTAGTTCAGGCAGCCTGGAGCTCAACCCCTTTTTGCCGCTGGTGGCGCATGCCTTGCTCGAGAATCTGGACCTACTCAGCCGTGCCGACGATATCCTCTGTCGTCTTTGCGTGCAAGGCATCGAGGTCGATCAGGCCCGTTGCGCCCTCAATGTGGAGAATGCCACCGCCGCCGCCACCGCCCTTGTACCGGCCCTCGGCCATGACAAGGCGGCGGCCCTTGCCGCCAAGGCAGCCGAGACAGGAACATCCGTACGTGATCTTGCCCTTGAGGCAGGAATCAGTGCATCGCAGTATGAACAGCTGACCAGCGCCACCGGTGTCTGCCGTCTTGGTTTTGTTCTCCCTGGCGGAAACACTCAAGGAAACACAAAATAGAATGTCGAAGCAAGCAACTCCCAAAGGCATGCGCCTGCATATCGGTCTTTTCGGTCGCAGAAATGTGGGGAAATCCAGTCTGCTTAATGCCATTACCCGTCAACAGGCTGCCCTGGTCTCCGCAGTCGCCGGAACCACCACCGATCCTGTTGAAAAACCGATGGAGTTGCTGCCCCTGGGCCCGGTGCTCTTTATCGATACCGCCGGCATCGACGACGAGGGCGCCCTGGGCGAGCTGCGAATCGAGCGTACCCGGGCAGTCCTTGATCGTACCGATCTTGGGATACTGGTTACCGCTGAGGGCCAGTGGGGCCGGTTCGAGGCAGAGCTGCTCCAGGCCCTGACAAGCCGTGATATCCCGGTGGTGGTGGTACTCAACAAGGTGGACCGGTCCGGTGAGGCACCGTTTGCTGAACCGCTTGCCGTGGAGAAGATTCCCCTGGTACGAACATCCGCCTTGACCGGCGAAGGCATCGGCGAGCTCAAGCAGCAGATCATCAAACACACGCCTGCCGACTTCATCATCAACACCGTCATTGTCTCCGATCTGGTCGGCCCCGGGGAAACGGCGATCCTGGTGGTACCGATCGACAAGGAGGCCCCCAAGGGGCGGTTGATCCTGCCGCAGGTGCAGACCATTCGCGATCTGCTCGACGGCGATTCCCTGTGCATGGTGGTCAAGGAACGGGAGCTGCGTCATGCCCTCGCCCAGCTGAACAGACCTCCAAAACTGGTAGTGACCGATTCCCAGGTCTTTCTCAAAGTGGCAGCCGATGTGCCTGCCGAGGTGCCGCTGACCAGTTTTTCCATCCTCTTTTCGCGCAACAAAGGCGATCTGCTCACCCAGGTCGAAGGGGCCATGGCCATCGATCGGTTGCAGCCCGGCGACAAGGTGCTGATGGCCGAGGCCTGTTCCCATCATCCCATCGGCGAGGATATCGGCACGGTCAAGCTGCCCCGCTGGCTGACCCAGTACGTGGGCGGCCAGCTGGAGTTTACCCATGTACAGGGCCATGATTTTCCCGATAATCTGCCGGAATACAAACTGGTGATCCAGTGCGGCTCCTGCATGCTCAACCGCCGCGAGGTCCTCAGCCGGATCATGCACTGTCGTGCGGCCGGGGTGCCGATCACCAATTATGGCTTGGCGATTGCTTTCAGTCTGGGTATCTTTGCCCGGGCGCTCAGTCCCTTTCCCGCGGCCCTGGAACGGTTGCAATCCTTGACGGAATCGACCACCGGGGAATTTTGATCGTGGATCGTACGGAAGTCCTTTCCTGGCTGCATTGCCGGGATGGTCAGGAACTGCAGCAGTTGTGGAATCGTGCCGATGCGGTACGACGTGAACATGTCGGCGATGCGGTCCATCTGCGCGGCCTGGTGGAGATTTCCAACTTCTGTGCCCGCAGCTGCCACTACTGCGGTCTGCGTGCCGCAAATCGTCAGGTCAGCCGTTATCGTCTGGCGGCCAAAGATATTCTCACCTGCGCCCTCCAGGCAACCGAACTGGGCTACGGCACCCTGGTCCTGCAATCGGGCGAAGATGACCTGATCGAGGCCCGTTGGCTTGCCGATATTGTACGCCAGATCAAGGCGGCAACGTCTTTGGCGATTACCCTGAGTCTCGGGGAACGCAGTGAGCAGGATTTGCAAATTTGGAAAGAGGCCGGTGCGGATCGCTATCTGCTGCGTTTCGAGACCTCCAACCGTGCACTGTACCGCGCCATCCACCCCGACCGGGGCGATAAAATTTCCGACCGGGTGGCCATCCTCCGCCAGCTTCGGTCGCTTGGCTACGAGATCGGCAGCGGGGTGATGGTCGGCATTCCCGGGCAGAGTTATGAGATCCTGGCCAATGATATTCTCCTTTTTCATGAACTTGATCTTGACATGATCGGCATTGGGCCGTTTATTGCCCATCCGGATACCCCCCTTGGCCAAATTCGCTCAATGACCGATCCGGACAATCAGGTGGAGCCCACCCTCGAGAACACCTGTAAGGCCGTGGCCTTGGCGCGCATCCTGTGCCCGGACGCCAATATTCCAGCCACCACTGCGGTGGCGGTCAAGGATGCCTGGCAGGGACGGGAAATGGCCCTGCGACGCGGGGCCAACGTGATCATGCCCAATCTGACGCCCGGACGGTATCGCGAGTTGTACTCCATCTATCCGGGTAAGGCGGACCGGATCGAGGCTGCAGAGCAAAGCAATCGGCAGATTCGCGCCCAGATCAAGGCGTTTGGCCGCAGGGTGGGCGAAGGGCAGGGGGGCAGACAGAGTCACTGTTTACAGGTCAAGGGAGAGCAATCTTCAAGCCTGCGGATCGCGGTGTGCATGGGCAGTTCCTGCTTTTCCCGGGGCAACAACGGCCGAGCTATCGAGATGCTGCGCCACTGTGTCGAGTCTGCCGGGTTCCAGCCGGAAATCATCGGCCATCTCTGCGAGAACCAGTGCACCCAGGGGCCACACATCACCATCGAGGATACCTTGTATTCCAATGTGCAACCGGCCTGTTTTCCCGAGTTGCTCAAACACCATCTGAGCGTTAAACGCGAGGAGCGCGATGGATAGACGCCGACCGATCTATACCGAGAAGCACGAGTGTCAGGACTGCTATAAGTGTGTACGCGAGTGCCCGGTTAAGGCAATTCAGGTGCAAGACGCCTACGCCACCATCGTGTCCGAGATGTGCATCTACTGCGGGGCCTGCGTCTCCATTTGTCCCAATGCGGCCAAACATGTACGCAACGATCTGCCCCGCGCCCGCCAATTGATCAAACTTCCCGCCAAAGTCTTTGTTTCCCTTGCTCCCTCATGGGTGACCGAATTTGCCAATGTTTCCGCCGCACAGATGGTGGCAGCACTCAAGCGTCTGGGCTTTGACGGCGTTTCCGAGACCGCACTCGGTGCCCAGCAGGTGAGCGCCCATGTGGCGAAAACCCTGGAGGAGGAACCCGGCAGAATTCTCCTTAGCTCGGCCTGCCCGACCGTGGTTGCCTATATCCAAAAGCATAAGCCGCAGTTGGTCGATGCAATCACCGGCCTGTTGTCCCCGTTACTGGCCCACTGCCGCATGCTCCGCTCCTCCCTGGAGGAGAATATCAGCATTGTGTTCATCGGGCCCTGCATCGCCAAGAAGGTCGAGGCCGACGAGCATCCGGATCTGCTTGATCTTGCGCTCACCTTTGAAGATCTACGCATCTGGCTGGGGACGGAGCGAATCGACCCCGGCTCACTGGTGCCCGCGGAAATGGATCGTTTTGAGCCCGAATCCGCCGAGGAGGGCGTGCTCTATCCGGTGGACGGCGGCATGATCGCTGGCATTCGCGCCCACTGCAGCGTAGATGACGGCGCGTTCATGAGCTTCTCCGGGCTGGAGGCGGTGGAAAACGCCCTTGACGGTCTGGAGGAGATGCAGACCCAGGGGCTCTTTCTCGAGCTCTTGGCCTGTGAGGGCGGCTGCATCAACGGGCCGAAGGTCACCCGTCAGGGCAATACCGTCATCAAGCGCCACCGGGTCCTGAGTAGTGCCCATTTTCCGCAACATACGCAGGTGCCTCGGTTGCCGGTCATTGACATTCACCGGCCGATCAAGCCCCTGCCGCCGAGCCAGGAGCCACCCAACGAGGTCCAGGTGAGCGAGGTGTTGCGCTCGATCGGCAAACGATCCATCGAGGACGAGCTCAACTGCGGCGGCTGCGGATACGACTCCTGCCGGGAATTCGGCAAGGCCCTGCTCGCCAAACGGGCGGAACGCTCGATGTGCGTCTCCTGGATGCGGCAACTGGCCTTTAAAAAGGCCAATGTCCTCATTCACAAGATGCCCTCGGCCGTGGTGATCGTGGATAGCGACCTGCATATTCTCGAGTGTAACCAAGCCTTTATGACCATCGTCAGCCAACAGTATCCGGCCGAAACCACCGGCGAGCTGGAGGGGCTCTCACTGGAGATGCTGCTGCCCTTTCACCATCTCTTTGCCAATGTGCTCAAGAACGACATGGATATCCTTGACCGGGATATTCGTTTTCTCGACACCACCCTCCACCTGTCCATCTTCACCATCGACTCGCACTCCGTGGTCGGCGCGATCCTCCAGGACATCACCCGGCCCTCGGTGCAGAAGGAGCAGGTCATTCGCCGTGCCCGCGAAGTCATTCAGAAAAATCTGGCCACGGTACAGAAAATCGCCTATCTGCTCGGTGAAAACGCGGCCGAGTCCGAGGTAACCCTCAACTCCATCATCGAGTCCTTTTCTCCCACCAAGATCGAGCTTGAGGACGATGGCGCAAACGGTGACTGAGACAGCCTTCATCGATCTCGACCACGCCCTGCGCTGCAAGCAGAACCAGTCGATCTGCGGCGATGTGGTGCTCTCCCACCGCATCAAGGAAGAGGGGCGGATGCTGACCGTGCTTTCCGATGGACTCGGTTCCGGGGTCAAGGCTTCGGTCCTGGCCAATCTCACGGCCTCCATGGCACTCAAGTTCGCCTCGACCTGCACCGATACCCGGCTTTGGGCCTGTTCGATCATGGATACACTGCCGATCTGCGAGGTGCGCAAGATCAGTTATTCCACCTTCACCCTGATCGATCTGGATGAAACCGGGGCCCTTCGTTTCATCGAACACGGCAATCCGCCGCTGGTACTGCTCCGAGGCACCGAGGAAATCGAACTGCATCGTTCGGTCATCAGGCTGGAACGGTGGAAGGACCGGCTGATCTACCACGGCAGAACCAGGCTGCAGGTCGGTGATCGGCTGCTCTGTTTTTCCGATGGCATCAGCCAATCGGGCATGGGACGGCAGGATTTGCCCCTGGGCTGGACCCAGGAGCGGGCAGTGGCCTTTGCCAAGGGAGTGATTGGTGAAAATCCGGAGATCTCCTCCAGACGTTTGACCGCCGCCCTCATGGAGCAGGCGTTGAAAAATGACCGCTGCTATGCCCGTGACGACGCCAGTTGCGCGGTGGTCCATTTCCGTGTGCCCCGCCAGCTGCTGATCATGACCGGGCCGCCCTTTGTCCCCCAGCGGGATTTCGAGTTGGCCCAGGCCGCGGTTAATTTTCCGGGACGAAAGATCATCTGCGGCGGCACCACCGCCACCATCATCGGCCGTATCCTGCAACGGCCGATCACCGTCGATCTCACCCAGGCCGACACCGGCATGCCGCCACCGGCCAAGATGGAGGGAATCGACCTCATTACCGAAGGCTCACTCACCCTGGCCCATGTGGCTCAACTGCTGGCCTCGGGCATCACCGTGGATCGACTGCCGTCCAATCCCGCCGGGGACATCGTCCGTCACATGCTGGGCAGCGACATCATCCATTTCATTGTCGGCACGCGCATCAACGAGGCCCATCAGGACCCGAGCACCCCTCAGGAACTGGATCTGCGGCGCAATATCGTGCGCCGCATCGTCTCCCTTCTGGAAGAACACTATTTCAACACCACCTCGGTGCGCTTTCTTTAACGACGGACCTCGATCGGATTGGAAAAGGCCTGTTCGGGCATGCGGACAAAGGGCCGGTTACAGAAAGAGAGTTCGAGCTGATAGCGGCCCGGAGGCAGGCCTGTCGGCAGGGTAGCGGTGAGAAAGCGGGACGTCTTGCGGGTTTCGATCATGCGGCATTCGGAGCCGTCGCCCTGATCCAGGGGGAGGCTGACCAGGCTTGTCTGGTGATTGCCGGAGCGATAGAGGATAACCTTGGGCTTGACCCCGAAATCAAAGCTGGAAAGACTGGAGAGCGAGAGCCGCACCGTTTCTCCGGGGGCGTAGCGGTCAAAGTCGGTGGAGAGGTAGAGATGCCGGTTCTCATCCGGCTGCGGGCTGCGGGTGCCGGAGGTGGCAGCCTGCCAGAACCGTGGCCGTCCCGCATCGAAATGAACGGTCTTGCCGCCGTAATGGCCGATTCCGCCGCAGTTGCGGGCCTTGATCGTTTCCCAGAGTTTTTTACCGTCCACCCCCTCCAGCCAGAAGTCGAGGGCGATGCCGTCGATATGGGTACTGGTGCGGGCGGCATTGTTGCCCATGGACCGAATCTTGTCGTTGTATTCCGGGCTGCGGTAACCTGACTCGATATGGATGGCCGAGCCCGGTGCCAGTTGTTCGGCAAAATAGTCGAGCATGAACAGCAGCCTCGGCGAGATATGCTCTCCTTTTTCCTGGGTCGGGTAGCCGAAGATCCAGTCCACCTTGCTCAAGGCCTGCTCATTGAGGGCACCGTCCTCTCTCAGGAGATGGACCGTGGCCTCACGGTTGTTGCGGTGGTTGAGCAGGTGTATCACCCCATCACCCCTGATGAAAAAACGGCTCGGAGACGGTTCGGCGTTGGCCGTGGTCAGAGAAACAACGTAAAAAACTGCAACGAACAAAAATAGAAGCGTACGCATGATGGTTGGAGCCTGTTGAGAAAACGGGTGGTGATGGATGTGAGAAAATGAGTGTTACTCGGGCAGCTGGGTTATTTGAAACCCTTTGGCAAGGATATCCTGAAGCAGGGCTTCGCGTTCCTTGCCTTTGCTGCGGATTTGCAGCTGAAGCCAGGAGCGCCATTCCTCGCGCTTGGCCGCTTCGGGGGATTGCGGAGGCAGCGGCGGACTGCTGTCGAATTGGACCTGAACCTGTTGGATCTCATGGGTGAGTCGATCGTACTGCTCCTGAAAAAAGGCGAGATCACGGATGTCCTGATAGGTGACTGTGGTGGTTGCCATGCTACCACACCTCCCGAAGCTAATGATGAGTGGGGGGGACCAGAGTGCCCTTGTGTCTGTTGAGATTAACTCTAGGTTAACACAGCAAAAAATGCAACCGCTGTTGGGGCTATTCCACCCGCCTGCAGATATTTTCCACCTCCTGCCACTTTTTACTCAGTCTCTGCTCGGAAACCGGTTGGGCCGTGCCCAGCTCCGGGGCGAAGAGGGAGACGCGGAACTCCTCCAGCAGCTGGAGATACTCGAGCTGGCAGCGGAGGCAGGAGGGTGTCGGACTCTTGAAATGGGCCATCTGCTGGAGGCGGGCCACGGGTTTGCTGAGCCGCTCGGCCTTTTTGGCATCCTTTTGCGGATCATGCTCGGCGCGTTCGATCCGCAATGCCAGGGCCTGGAGGTAGCGTGGCTTGTGGGTCAGTTCATCCGGCCGCAGATAGTGGAGAAAGGCGACCGGCAGAATCTGCTCCAGGCAGTCGACATAATCCTGATAGCGGTGTTCTTGGAAGCTGCGGTTGGCACGAGCGCGGGTCTTCCAGTCGTTGATCCGCTGCTGCACCGCCCGTCGCTGCTGCAGGGTCTGCTGCACCTGATCGAGCAGGGCGGTGGCGGTGCGCAAGGCACCGGCCTGACGCACCTGGTCACAGGTCTGCTGAAACTCGGCGTGGCTTGGCAGGGTATCGATGGTGCCGAAAACACCATCGAGGAGAAAGGCGAGCAGGTCGGTGCGCAGCACCGCAGCCGATGCCTTGGCTCCCAGGCTGAGCCAGGAGGCGGAGTGGCTGGTGAGCGAATTCTTGCACAGTTTGCGGAGGCTGCTCATCTCCTGGGTGAACTCTCGGCCGTAGAGGAACTGCACACCCCGGCGGATGGATTGAAGGCTCTGCTGCTCATTTTCGCTATAACTGAGATGCAGGGTGTTTTTTAGCTCATTGACGGTCAAGATCGGAAAATAGAGACCGACAATTCGGCCCTGGTGGTCGGTCAGCGGTAGCCTGGGTTCGATGGTGTCGAGATCTTCCACACCGATTTCCCGTTCTTGCGGCAGGGATTGCACCCGCGAGGAGGCAGTCGGCTCAATCGTCTGTTGGCGTAGGCGGCAGAGTTCGTCAAAGGAGCGGCTTTCCCCGACCACGGCGGCCTGTTCGTCCACCAGGACAAAGCGCATGCGCAGATGGAGCGGCAGGGTGTCGATCTGCCAGTCGCTCCGGTCCACCCGTACCTGGTAGGAGCGCAGCAGCACCCGCTCCAGCTCCTGGTACAGCGAGCCGGAGTAGAGGTCGATGCTGTCCATGATCCGGTCCACCGCATCGGGCAGGGGCACCAGTCGGCGGCGCAGTTGTTTGGGCAGCCGCTTGCAGAGAAGCAGCAGTTTCTCCGGCAGGAGGCCGGGAACGAGCCACTCAAAAATCTGGGGGTTGAGATGGCTGGCCAGGTTGTGCGGAATGCGAACCGTAACCCCGTCATCCGGAGCACCGGGTGAAAAGAGATAGCTCAACTCGAGCTCGAATTCCCCACAGCGGATCGAGGCCGGAAAACGGTACATTTCCTCGGCATCGGGCACGGCCAGGCAGATATCCTCTTCCTGCATGCACAGCAACCGGTCGTTTTTTTTGCCACGGAGAAACCGGTTGAGGGTAAACCGGTCGTACACCTTGCCCAGCCGGGCGTCGTAAAACTGGAACAGGACCTCCTCGTCAACGAGTATATCGCGACGGCGGAAGCGCTCCTCCATCTCCTGGAAACTTTCCACCAGCCCCTGATTGTGGGCAAGAAAGTCGTAGTTGCCGCCCAGCTGATGCTCGATCAGGGCCTGACGGATGAAGATCTCCCGTGCCTCGGCCATGGTGGTGTCGTTGATCCGGCCGTACTCGACCTTGCGCCCGGCAACGATGGTCAAGCCAAAGAGGGTGACCCGCTCAAAGGCGATCACCTTGCCGCTGCGTTTCTCCCAGTGGGGATCGGACCAGGAGCGTTTGCACAGGCTGCCGCCGAGCCGTTCCAGCCAGTCGACCTCGATTGCCGCCACCCCGCGGGCAAACATCTGGGTGGTTTCGACGAATTCACTGGCCACCGCCCACTGCGGCCCTTTGTTGTAGAGGCCGGAACCAGGAAAGAGCACCACCTCGCGATTGCCCGCGGCCAGGTAGATATTCTTCTCCTTCTTGAGGCAGATATTGCGCAGAAACCCGCTGGTCAGGGCGATGTGGATCGCATCGTAGCCGGCTGCTGCCTCTCCTCCGCCAAAGCCCTTGATATCCCGGAGCTGGCGGGTGATTTGCTCGTGCACATCCATCCATTCGCGCATCCGCTGCCAGGAAAGAAAGTTGGACTTGCAAAAGCGGGAGAGTTTCGATTTCGAGGGCGGTTCCTCGCCGGGAACAAAAAAACCGTTCCAGATATTGAGCAGGGTGAGAAAATCCGATTTCTTGTCGAGGAACTGGCGATGGACCTCATCCGCCTTGTGCTCCTTGTCAGGTGGCCGGACCCGCGGGTCTTGAATGGAGAGGGCGGCGGCAAGGATGGTCACCTCGCGGCTGGCGCCAAGGGCGATGCTCTCGATGATGATCCGCGAGATACGGGGATCAAGCGGCAGCCTTGCCATGAGTCGGCCGTTGGCGGTGAGTCGGTGGTCGCCGACCGTGGCGCCCAGTTCCTTGAGCAGTTTGTAGCCTTCGCGGATGGCGGCCGCGGGCGGGGCATCGATAAAGGGGAAGCGGGTCGGATCGCCGAGCTTGAGGTTGATCATCTGCAAGATGACCTCGGCCAGGTTGGAGCGCTGGATCTCGGGCAGGGTGAAGGACTCGCGACCCTGGAAATCCTCTTCGCTGTAGAGGCGGATGCAGATCCCGGGACCGGTACGTCCGCAGCGTCCGCGGCGCTGCTCGCAGCTGGCCTGGGAGATGCGGCTGACCTTGAGGCTGGTGGTGCCGGTGCGCGGATTGTAGCGGGCAATGCGGGCCAGGCCCGTGTCCACCACGTAGCGGATGCCCGGGACCGTGACCGAGGTTTCGGCGACGTTGGTGCTGACAATGATCTTGCGTTTTCCTGCCGGGCGAAAGATCTTGCGCTGATCGGCAGCCGGCAGGCGGCCAAAGAGCGGCAGGAGGAGGTGCGATTCACTTAAGCCCTGTAATCCGTCCAGGGTGTCGCTGATGTCGCGTTCGGTGGGCATGAAGACGAGAATGTCGCCGCCCATGGGCTGGCGGACAAGTTCCTCGACCGCGGCAATGGCCTGATCCACATAGGAGAGTTCGGCCTCGTCCTCATCCACCGCCTCCCAGTATTGGGTGGTGATGGGGTAGGTCCGTCCGGAAACCGAGATCACCGGAGCCTTGTCGAAATGGGCGCTGAATTTTTCCGCATCAATGGTGGCCGAGGAGATGATCAGTTTCAGATCCGGCCTTGTGGGCAGCAGATTTTTGAGATAGCCGAGCAAAAAATCGATATTGAGGCTGCGCTCATGGGCCTCGTCAACGATGATGGTATCATACCCGCGCAGCTGCGGATCCTGGCGTGTTTCGGCCAGGATCACGCCATCGGTCATGAACTTGATTCGGGTGTTTTTCGAGGTCTTGTCGTGGAAGCGGATCTTGTAGCCGACCTGGTCGGCCGCCCGCATTTCCTCGCCAACCCGTTCCGCCACCGAGATGGCGGCAATCCTGCGGGGCTGGGTGCAGCCGATCAGGCCTGTCTGCCCGCATCCTGCCTCAAGGCACATTTTCGGCAGCTGGGTGGTCTTGCCGCTGCCGGTGTCGCCAATGATGATTACCACCTGATGGGCGGCAATGGTGGAGACGATCAGATCGCGCTGTTCGCTGACCGGCAATTCCGCCGGGTAAGAAAGATACATGAAATTAAAGAAATTTTCTTGAGTCTTGAGAGAGCTTCGGGATACAATGAGAAAATTGGCCGTGCGGTTTGGATCCCTCTGCTTGCTCTCTTTCGCATTGGACGGTAAGCAGTGAACTCCTCGGGGAAGCTCTTGATACCAAAGCTTGTCCAAGGAGGCAAACAGAAAGGGCAAAAGAGGCTGTCGCGCTATACATTTTTCAGATAAACGTACTATGAGAACGAGGACTGTATGAAGGCAATCAGAAAGGCCGTCATCCCGGTGGCGGGATTGGGGACACGATTTTTACCGGCAACCAAGGCCATCCCCAAAGAGATGCTGACCATTGTTGACCGTCCCACCATTCAATATATTGTTGAGGAGGCCGTGGCCTCGGGTATCGAGCAGATCGTTCTGGTGACCAGCTCCGGCAAATCGGCGATCGAAAACCATTTCGACTACGATTTTCAGCTGGACACCGTGCTCAAGGATCGGAAAAAGGTTCAGTTGCGGGAAGAACTCAACAATATCTCCAACCTGATCGACATCGTCTCGGTTCGTCAGAAGGAGCCGTTGGGGCTTGGCCATGCCATCTGGATGGCACGCAACGTTATCGGTGACGAACCTTTCATGGTGCTTTTGGGTGACGACCTGGTGATGAGCAAGACCGCCTGCTGCAAACAGATGATCGACCTGTACGAGCAGGTCGGGGAGTCGATCGTGGCCGTACAGCGGGTGCCGATGGAAGAAACCCACCAGTACGGCATTGTCGAAGGTCAGGCCACTGAACAGGAACGGACCTTCAAGGTCGACCGCATGGTGGAAAAACCGGCCCCCGGCACCTGCAACTCCGATATGGCGATCATCGGCCGGTACCTGCTGATGCCTGAGATATTCGAACTGTTGGAGAAAACCACCCCGGGTCACGGCGGCGAGATCCAGCTCACCGATGCGCTCCTGGCTCTGTCCAACAAACGTTCCATGTATGCCTACGAGTTTATCGGCAAGCGCTACGATGCCGGCGACAAACTGGGCTATCTCAAGGCCATTGTCGATTTCGCCCTGAGCCACCAAAACCTGGGTAAGCCTTTTCGCGAGCATCTGCGCAAGATTTGCGCCGAACTTTAATTGTGATTATGGCGCACTAACAGGTGGAGCGGACCTACGAAGTTGCGGTTGACGCCCCTCTGGCCACAACCCTGACCTACAAACAGCCCACAGGAACGGATGAGCCGCTTCCTGTGGGCTGTTGTGTTCGTGTTCCGCTGGGAGGACGAAAGGCCGTGGGCTATGTGGTCGGCCCGGCTGTCCCGAGCGCTGCTGGCGACCAAGCCTTCACCATCAGGCCGATTGCCGAGGTCCTCGGGCACGTTCCTGTCTTCCCGGAAGAACTGTTACCTTTTTTTCGCTGGATTGCGCGGTATTACCACCATCCCTTGGGGGAGGTGCTGCGCACGGCCCTGCCGCTCCAGCCCACCAGCCGCAGTGCGGTCCGGATCAAAGAAAAGATGCAGGGCGTCCTTGTCCCCGGGCCGCGGCTTGCGGAACTGCTTCCCCAGGTGGAGGAACCGCAGGCGCTGCTCGATGTACTGCAAAAGGAAAGTGCGCTTGCGCTGAAGAAGTCCGAGCTCAAGGCGCTCGGTTTGTTTTTGGGTGAATATTTTTCCAGCCAGCAACAGGCTGTGCCCAGGGCCAGCATCAATCGTCTCTATGCGGGATCCGGACCGCGAATACGGCGCTTGGTCGAAGTTGAGATTCTCACGGAACGGCAGGAACGGGTCTATCGCGACCCTTTTGGCGATCCGCCTCCGATCTATCCCGAACCCGAACAGCTGACCCAAGAGCAGGCCAAGGTTCTGGCCGAGTTGTTTGCTGCCATGGAACAGGGGCAGTTCAGCCCCTTCCTTCTCTTTGGCGTCACCGGTTGCGGCAAGACCGAGGTCTACCTGCAGGCTGTGCAGCGGGTGCTGGCGGCCGGGAAAACCGCACTGATCCTGGTGCCGGAGATTGCGCTTGCTTCGCAACTGGAGGCCCATTTTTATTCCCGATTTGGCGAAAACCTGGCTGTTTTGCACAGCGGGCTGGGCGATGGCGAGCGTTTTGACCAGTGGCAGCGGGTTTTACAGAGGAATGCCCGGGTTGTACTCGGGGCGCGTTCAGCGGTTTTTGCCCCCCTGACCAACTTAGGATTGGTGGTGGTGGATGAAGAGCATGAGCCGGCCTATAAGCAGGAGGAAGGGCTCCGCTATAACGGCCGCGATTTGGCGGTACTACGGGCCCAGATGGGCGGGTGTCCGGTCTTGCTCGGCTCGGCAACGCCTTCAGTGATCAGCTACCACCATTGTCAGGAAAAGAAATACCAGCTTGTGCAGATGCGCCGCAGGGTGTCCAATCAACCGCTGCCCCGGGTGCATATCGTCGACCTGACCGAGAGCGGACGTTCCCGGCCTGACCTAAGCTTTTCCGACCCGCTGATCAACGCGATCTCCGATACCCTGGAGATGGGCAAACAGAGTCTGCTGTTCGTCAACCGGCGTGGCTTTGCCTCCTCCATGCTCTGCCGCGATTGCGGCTCCATCGTTCAGTGCGAGCACTGTCAGGTTTCACTGACCCTGCACCGCAGCCGGAACCTTTTGTTGTGCCATTACTGCGGATACAGCCGGCATCCCAATGCCCTCTGTCCGGCCTGCGGCTCCACCCGCCTACAGGGGGTGGGAATCGGTTCGGAACGGATCGAGGAGGAGGTGCAACAACTCTTCCCCCATGCCCGGGTGGCCCGGCTCGACAGCGATACCACCGCCAATCGCAAACACTATCTGTCCGTTTTAAAGGCCGTGCGTGAAGGACAGGTGGATATTCTCATCGGTACGCAGATGATTGCCAAGGGGCTGCATTTTCCCGGTATCCGTTTGGTGGGCGTGGTCTGGGCCGATTCGGGCTTGAGCATGCCCGACTACAAGGCGGCGGAGCGAACCTTTGCCCTCATGTCCCAGGTGACCGGAAGGGCGGGGCGGGGGGAAGATCCGGGCGAGGTGATCATTCAGACCTATCAGCCGCAGCATTATGCCATCCAGCTGGCGCAGCAGCACAACTACGAAGCTTTTTATGCACACGAGATCGCCGTGCGTGCACCCCTGGCCTATCCACCCTTTACCCGTATGGTCAATATTCGTTTTTCCGGCCCCAAAGAGGAGCAGGTGCAAAAGGCGGCATCCCAGGTGGCGGGATTTTTGCGGCGACATCGATGGGCAAAGATGATGGACCTGCTTGGCCCGGCACCTGCCCCCTTGGTGAAGATCAAGGATAAGATACGTTGGCAGCTTTTGTTGAAAAGTGCGCAGCAGCAGGTGCTGCATGCTGTCTGCGACGAACTGCTTGCACAGAAAAAGCAGCTCTGTCCCGGTTCGGTTCGTTGCAGCCTGGATGTGGATCCCGAAAATATGATGTGAGCAGGAGGGGGATAAAAAAAATACGCCCCGGCGGAAAAGGAGGGAGGGAACCGCCGGGGCGACAGGAGGGCAATGAAAAAACGTATTACATACTTGAGTCCATCATGTTGCGCCCATGGTACTTCATGCCGTCGCAACCTTGTTCCATGAGTAGCATGGGGAGGGGGATGCCAAGTTCATGGGCCTTGAGACGAAGTTTCTCGCGGAGTTCGAACAACTCTCCGGCAACCGCTGAAGCTTTGACTGTATCGGGTGTTCCGGCTTTCATGATCGCCCGCATTTCAGCTTTCTTCTGGGCAAGCGCTTTGCGTTCGGGCACGGTCTCTGCCAAGAATTTATCCTGAGCCTTCTGCAACTCTGCATTCATCTGGTAGCGGCAGGGTGCGTCAACCTCTCTGCCCTGAGGGCCGTGTCCACCGTGTTTTTCAGGCTGGGCCATGACCGCCTGACTGATTGCCAAGGTCAGTCCGCTGGTCAGGATGGCAGCCATCATGAGTTTATTTCTGGTGTTGGTTGTTTTCATGGGTTTATGCTCCTGAGTCCATGAGGTTGATTGTTTGCCTGTTGTGCCTTCCTTTAAGCGAGATGCATGCCAGATTGTTTTTTTAGTTCCCAATTAACTGAAATTGTTCTATTTTATTTATCTCGCGGCCAGCGAACCCTGTTTCTCAAGCACAGGTGATGGCAGGAGTTGTTTCTTTCTTATCCAATCCTGAGGTCCATGGTGCGTAAAAATTATCCAACTGGAAACGGTGATCACCAACAAGAGCAGGCATCCCCTGGAAATCGCAGGGGTTTTGCCCGGACAACTGTTGGTTTGATCCTTGCAAATCTCACCACCATGAGATCGCGCCTCCTTCAACAATGCAAACGACCCGACTACCTCTTTTCCTCTCCTTGGCTCCTGGCGGCGGCCGGTGGTCTGCTGATCATGATTGTGGTCACCTTTGCCTTTCACAACCTGCGTCTGGAAGAACGGTTAATGACAAACGCAATGCTGCAGAAGGCTTCGACCTTGACCCGTGTCCTTCATTCCGGTGCCCGGGCCTCCTTTCTCAATGACCTGCGAAAGGATTATTGGAATAACGAATCCTGGTTTGTTCATGTGCAGCGGGTTATCGACCACCTGGCTGAGGATCCCGATTTGCTGTTTTTCATGGTGGTCGATAAAAACGGCAAGATCATCGCCCACAGCAATCATGCCCGCATCGGGACGATCGGGGTGATTCCCGAACTTCGGGAGGCGGAGCAGGGAGGGGAAGGGCCACCGCAACTCGTCTTCACTCTTCGCGAAACCAAGGAGTTCGGCCGGGTCTTCGAGACGGTCCGCCCCCTCAACCTGGTGTTTCCCTCTATCCTGCCCTTACCGGTACGTCCGTTGGCCGAGGGGCCGAGTCCGTTGTTTTTTCATACCCCATCCGGAGCACCGCACCCCCTGTTTCGCCTTTTGCCGGACGGACCGCAGAAGGGGAATCCCCATTTTGTGGTCATCGGCCTGGATACCAAGGAGTTTGACCGTACCCTGAGTCGACTGCGGATGCAGATTTTCATGCTTTCACTGGCCATGCTCTTTGTCGGCCTGGGCGGTTGGTTTTCCCTTTCAGCGGTACAGGGATTCCGCGTTTCGCAGAAGACGCTTGACGATATACAGGCCTTTACCTCCTTGCTCATCGCCAAGTTGCCGGTCGGGGTTATCGCCACCGATGTCCGCGGCTATATCACGACCTGGAATCAGACCATCAGTCACCTCACCGGTGTCAAGCGTCTTGACGCCACCGGACGACTTCCTCAGGAGGTTCTGCCCGAGGAACTGGCCGCCTTCTTTGCACATGAAGTCGAGTTTGAGGAGGTCAAGGAGGGGAGGCAGGTGAGTGTTCGCCTGACCTTGGGCGAGCGGCGTTACGAGCTGGTCTGCTATCCTCTGACCATTTTCGATAGCCGCTCTCAGTATTTGGGGCGGGTGCTTTTAATTTCGGATGTCACCGAGATTCGAGGGCTGGAGCAGCGCATGCGTGAAAACGAGCGACTGGCGGCTGTGGGGCGTATGGCCGGCGGTGTGGCCCATGAGGTCCGCAACCCGTTGAGCTCGATCAAGGGATTGGCCCTGCTCTTGAAAAATAAATTTCCTCAGGGAAGCAGGGAGCAGGCTACCGCCGAGTTATTGATTCAAGAAACCGAACGGATGAATCGAACCATCACCGAGATGCTCAGTTTTACCCGCCCCTCGGCGTTGAATCTCACTCGCATCGATATTGATCAGTTACTTGGGAAAAGCATGACCCTCATTCGTGCAGAGGCCCTGGAGAATGAGATTGAAACCACGCTGACAATGCAACCTGGCTTGAAACCTGTCCTTGGCGATGTTGATCGATTACAGCAGGTGTTTATGAATGTACTGATCAACGCAATGCAGGCCATGGACAAGGGCGGGCGGTTGATTATCACCCTCAAGAATCTGGACGAGGCCGGGGTGGTTGAGCTCAAGATTTGCGACACAGGTCCAGGGATCGATCCCGACTTGCTGCCCCAGGTCTTTTACCCCTATTTTACGACCAAGCAGGCGGGGACCGGTCTTGGCCTGGCGATCTCGCAGAAGATTATCGCCGATCATGGCGGTTCCATCGAGTTGGAAAGTGAGCTTGGCAGCGGAACAACGGTCATTATTCAGTTGCCGCAATGGACACAGGGTGAGCATTCATAAAAGTTATTCATTGTCGTTCTCGTAAAAAGCCACGAAAACGACGTTTCTTGCCTTCTAACGTATTGATTTGACTAACCGTGATTTCTCAGCTTGTGACTTTTTACGAGGCTGTCATTCATTGATGAACAAGAAACCCAATGATGTACACACAGGATATGGTTGGGAGAATTTGGATGCACTCTCGCCATGTTTTTGTACAATAGCTGCAGACCAGAATGAGAAAACGATGTGTTCGAAACTTGATGGCTTCGTAAAAAGTCAAAAACCTGAATGTCACGCATCGTGAATTGCTGCTCAAGCGGCTCCTATGGTGCGGCAGGTCCTCAGTCTGGAAATACGGCAAAGCTTCAATGGTTCAAGCCTCTGCGCTTGAAAAATGGGACATAAGAAAATTGCACTCCAAAGGCGTGAGGTCATAGCGCAGGACCGCCTCCTCGACAATGAGGTGCCGTTTTTTCTCCGGCTGTTCCTGCAGCTGCTCGGCCATCCACACTATGGCTTTTTTCAACTTGGCGGATTGTTTGCTTAAAGGTGATTGGTCGCTCATGTTGATCCTTCTTTGAGGGGATAGCGGTTGCCTGAAACTTTTGCAGCGATTATAACCTACCGGAAAGTCAGGATTGCGGCAAGTTCGTCGTATTGGAAAGAGAGAACGAGCATGACAGTTGCGGAAAATGGCATAGGGAATCGAAAAAAACACTCCTTGACCCATTTTTAATCCAGGTGGTAGCATACAGGTGATAAGAGACGTCAACGAGGTTCATCATGGAAAGCCTGGCCGGTAATTTTCTCATTTCCACCCCTCAGATGCCTGATCCACGGTTTCAGGAGCAGGTGATCTACATCTGCGCCCACAATGAAGAGGGTGCCATGGGACTGGTTATCAACAACCCGAACCCGGAAATCACCCTGCTCGATGTTTTTCATGGGTCCAGCCTGACCATTCCCGAAGGACCGATACCGCCGGTCTACATGGGCGGGCCGGTGGAGATCGATGCTGGCTTCATCCTCTACACCAAAGAGGTGGCGGATCGGTACTCGGTTGAAATTCAACCTGGTATTCACTTGAGCCGCGATGCCCGCCTGCTTGAGGACATTTCTTTGGGCCGGGGGCCCAAAGAGTTCCTGTTCATGCTCGGCTATGCCGGATGGGGCGCCGGACAACTGGAATCTGAGCTCATGGATAACAGTTGGCTCACCGTCCCCGCTGATCTTGATGTTCTGTTCCACACGCCGGTCGATCGGAAATGGCGGTTGGCGGCCCAGAAATTCGGGGTTGATATTTCAATTTTTGGTGATATCATCGGCTACGCCTAGGAACTGCTTGATCTTTGGTGTCGATTATTCCGCGTCGGCCTTCTCGCAGAAGGACCGGCGATTTTTTTTGGCCGTTGTCGCCCCCCCCCATAATCTCCTTTATGTGTTGAGTATCCTGCCCTATGAGTGAACAGCCTTCGACCTACCGTGTTTCCGATATCTATGCCTGTGCTCTGTGTGGATTCTGCTGCCATGGCGAGACCACCGTCTCCCTCGATGCCCATGACCAGGAGCGGATGGTCAAAGCCCTGGGACTTCCCCGGGAGGAAGTTGAGAGGCGATATTGGCGAATTACCGGCTCGATCGTCCAGATGCAGGTACGGGATGGGCATTGTATTTTCTACGACAAGGAGCAGGGGTGCACCGTCCATGAGGGCCGTCCCTGGCGTTGCCGCCAGTGGCCGCTGCATCCCAGTATGCTTGCCGATGAAAATAATTTTACAACCATTACCGAGTCCTGTCCCGGTTTCAAGAAAGGCATGGAATACAAGGAGTTTTGCCGTATTTTCCAAGCCCTGATCGATCAGGGGGATGCGGAAAAATTTAGTCGATGAGATTGCTGATCCCCTTTATCGGCAAGACCAAGCAGGACTACCTGGATGCGGGCATTCGTGATTATGGGGGGCGGCTTAGCCGTTTTGCCACACTCGATATGCCTGTGCTGCGTGAGCGGCACAACCGTAAAGAGCCCGATGAAGTTATCAAGCTTGCCGAAGCCGGCCAACTGCTCGAGCGGGCCCAGGGCGCGAGCGTCAATGTTGCCCTTGATCCCAATGGCCGCGAGCTCAACTCCGAGGAACTCGCCGCACTGCTGACCAAATGGGAGGATCAGGGCGCATCTTCGATCTGTTTTCTCATCGGTGGTTTTCTCGGGTTGCATCAATCGGTGCTTGATCAGGCTAGCTACAAAATCTCTCTCTCCCGGCTGACCTTTACCCATGAAATGACGCGCCTTATCCTGTTGGAGCAGCTCTATCGTGCCTTTACCATCAGGGCCGGGCATAAGTATCACAAGTAATCAGGTGACCGTGGACAACCAAACACAACCGATCGATTTTTTTTCTCAGGTCTGCCCGAGTCCGGAGGATCTGTACCCTCTGGCGTCGGCCCTGGCCGGGGTACTCAAGTCAGGGGATATCCTTCTGCTCTACGGTCCATTGGGGGCAGGCAAGACAACCTTTACCCAGGCCCTTGCCCGCGAGTTGGCTGTGGGCGAGGATCAGTATGTGTCCAGCCCTTCCTTTGCCCTGATGCATGAATATCACGGCCGGTTGCCCATTGCCCACATGGATCTCTACCGCCTTGCCGACGAGGACGATGTAGAGGCAGCAGGATTGCTTGATTATCTCGGTGGCGAGGCAGTTTGCATTGTCGAATGGCCGGATCGTCTGGGAGCGCTGACCCCCAAATGCCGCCTTGACATCACCCTGGAACCCCTTGGTCACAGCCTGCGGCGAATCTCTCTTTGCCCACATGGCGATGACTGGCAAAGCCGGGTTACGCGTCTGCGCGAACAGTTGGCCAGGACCGCTGGAGCGGCGTCTCTCGTCGCCCCCCGCTCGGATTCCTGATTTTTGCCGCCGATCCACCACCGCAACCCCTTGTCTTTAATAACGACGTTGAAAACTGATGAATTCCATGGAAAAACGATTGATCATCCTGCAGCCCTGTAAAAAACAATACACCCTTGACCAAGACAAGGCCTGCAGTCCGCAAGCCACGGTGGCGCGATTTCACCAGCGGCTCAAAGCGACCAACCTGGATGTGCTCAAGGAGATTCGCCGCATCGATAACGGACGCCTCGATATTCCGGTGTATTTCAGTGTCTGTGGAGAGGATGCACGCCGCATCATCGGCAACAAAAAGCAGATGGGCAAGGGATCGACTCCGGAACAGTCCCGGGCCAGCGCCTGCATGGAGTTGGGCGAGCGGTTCAGTTTTTTCAGTTTCCTCCAGGACCCGAATAATTTTATTGTCGGTGATTATGCCGCCATGGAGGCCCAAGGCCATCCGGTGCTGCCGATGCAGACCCTGCTGGCTTCGGTGCACGACACTCAACTGGATTGCGCTACCCTGCGTTCCTTGTTGGCGGACTTGCCCCTGCGCTGGACCTGGGCCGTGCGGCTGAGCGACAACAGTCCGGTTCTGGTGCCCTTTTCCTGGTTTTATGCCATCAACGAGTTCAACGGACCTTCCGCCGGCAACACCTACGAGGAGGCGGTTCTCCAGGGAATCAGCGAGGTGGTCGAACGCCATGTCTGCGCCCTGATCACCCGTGACCGGATTCCCACCCCGCAGATCAGGATCGATTCGATCACCGATCCGGTGGCGGTGGAACTGCTGGCCAAGTTCCGCAACAACGGTATTGAGATTTCCCTCAACGATTTTTCTCTGAATACGGGCATTCCCACCGTCGCTGCCCTGGCCTGGGATCCTTCGACCTTTCCCGAGTCGAGCGAAATCGTCTATACCGCCGGAACAACCCCGGATGCCAACAAGGCCCTCATTCGTGCGCTGACTGAGGTGGCCCAGCTGGCTGGCGATTTCAATAGCAATGCCAACTATGTCGCCAGTGGCCTGCCCAAGCCGCTTGCGTTAAGCGAGGTTGCCCATGTACTCAATTCGGGCGCAACCATTGAGCTGATGCGGATGGCTGATTTGAAAGATGAAGATATCTACCAGGAGGTGCAGAACTGTGTCGCCGCCCTTGGCAAGATCGGCATGGAGGTGCTGGTGGTCGATACCACCCACCCGCAGTTGCAGATACCAGCCATCTACACCATCATTCCAGGGGCACACTTCCGCGAGCGGGCAATGGGCGGCAATGCAGCCCTCTTTGCAGCCAAGCTTGCGGCCGAACTCCTCGAGGGCGATGCGCTTGACAGCAAGCTGGCAGCGATGCAGCGGTTGCTGCCCGATGCCTATGCCTTGCCCTTTTATCGTGGTCGCCATCTCTATGAGCTCGGTCTTGCCGAGGCGGCCCTGGAGTGTTTCCAGGAGGCGCTGCAGCTCTTGCCCAACGACGAGGATCTTCCCTATCTCTATTCGTATAGCGGCTGTTGCCTGCGCGATCTGGGCCGCTACGAGGATGCCGTGGCAGTGCTGAACAAGGGGCTGACCCACGATGAAGATCGGCCGGATATCTACAATACCCTCGGGGTCTGCCACTTCAAGCTTGACCAGTTCCAGGAGGCGGTTCGCTGCTTTGGCCGGGCGGTTGAGCTCAACCCGGCTTCTGCCATTGATTTTGCCAATCTGGCACTCAACCTGGAGCGGCTCGGGGAAACAAAATCGGCCATCGCCAATTACGAGATCGCCCTGAGTCAGGATCCCTGTATCGGCTTTGCCGCAGAGCGGCTGGCTGCACTGCTTGCAACTGTTTCCCAGGCATAGTCTTCGATGATCTCTCTGCCCCAATCCCCGGGAAAAATTCTTGTCTGGGCACCGGACCGGGTGAGCGAAGCGGTTCTCGCCACTCCCGCGGTCAGGACGATTCGCGAAAATTTTCCAGAGGCGGAACTGACCCTTCTGGTTTCTCCCCGGGTTCACGACATATTTCAGTTCAGTCCGCGTGTGGATCGGCTCTTGGTCTATGAAAATGAAGGCGAACACCGCGGCCTTCGCGGCAAGCTGCAGCTTGTGCGCGAGTTGCGTCAGCAGCAGTTTGCCGTTGTTATTTTTATCGCTGGTGGATGGAAGGGCCCTCTGATCGCCTGGCTGGCACGTATTGCCGTTCGGGCGGGACACCTCACAGGGGTGCGTGGGCTGCTGTTGACCCACGGGGTGCACAAAACCCTGGAGGCGGTGAAAAAGCATGAGGTGGATCATTACCAGCGAATAATGCTCGGCTTGGGGTTGCGGCCCTCGAACAACACTCTTGAGCTCTTTCTTTTCGGTGATCAGATCGATGCGATCAAGGCGCGGGTCCGTACCATGGCCGACTTTGAGATGGGCACCCAGCCGCTGATCGGATTTATTCCCGGAGCAACCTATTTTCCCTCAAAACGTTGGCCCGTGGAACATTACGCGCAGCTGGCGCAACTGATCTGCCGCGACCCTCGGGCACGAATTATATTGTTTGGTTCAAAGGCGGAACGGGCAACCTGCACCAAAATCATCGCCCAATCCGGAGCTGCTGCCCCGCGGATGCTCAACATGGCTGGGTCAGCCCGCCTGATTGAAACCATCGCCTTGCTTGGTGAATGTGACGTCCTGGTTTCCAGCGATTCCGGACTGATGCATGCGGCTGCTGCCCTCCATGTGCCGATTGTGGCGCTCTTCGGGGCCACCGACCCCAGGGTCACCGGACCCTACTCGGATAATGCGGTCATTCTCCACCAGCCCGTCTTATGCAGTCCCTGCAATAAACCCCGTTGCCCCTACAAACATATGCGCTGCATGAAACTCATCAGCAGTGACGATGTGTATGCCGAGGTCATGGGCATACTCGCAGAGCGGTGAGTGCCGCTGAGTGCGGGAGACCGCCGCACATCCCCGACGAAACGCTCTGTATCGCCCACCGCGGGTATCGGGCCTGCTTTCCGGAAAACACCCTGCTTGCCTTTGCGCAAAGTCTTGGCCGCAGCCATATGATCGAGTTGGACGTCCGCCTCAGTCGTGATGGCGAGGTGATCGTCTTTCACGATGAGCTACTCTGCCGCACCACGAACGCCCGCCTATGTGCTTCTGAATGGGGACTCTCGTCTTTGCAGGTCATCGATTGGTCGTTAACGGAGCTGCAACGGCTGGACGCAGGGGCCTGGTTTCTTGAGGCCGACCCTTTCAGCAGCCTTGGCTCCAAACTGGTGCGGGCCGAGGACATTCTTGTCCATCTACCGCAAAAAATTCCCACCCTGGATGAGGTTCTCTGCTGGAGCCGAAAGCATGCGATGCGGCTCAATATCGAGTTAAAAGACTTGGCCAAAGTCGAGCTGAACCGCCTCCTGGTAGAAGCGGTTATCGCCGCGTTGCAGCGGCAGCAGGTTGAACATTTGGTCCTGCTCTCCTCGTTCAACCACCGACTGCTGCCCTATTGCCGCGGCCTGGCACCGGATATTGCATGTGCGGCCCTGCAGGAAAAGACGCATCCGCCTGAACTGGTGGCCTATCTGCGTGATCTGCAGGTCTGCGCCTACCATCCTGAAAACGCCCTCACTGATCAGGCCTTGATCGCTCTGCTCTGGTCTGCGGGCATTGCGGTGAACGTCTTCACAGTCAATGATCATCTTCGCATGAAGGAGCTTGCAGGGTTTGGGGTCAGTGGAATTATCACGGATTACCCGCATCTTTCCACCTGCGGTCAAGCCTAGAAGAGTGAGGAGCTCTGCTGGCGCTGGGCAAAATTCTGCAGGTAGCGATCGACCTTGGCCCGCCCGACCTTCATCAGATTCTGCATCAGGAAAAAAGGCACTTCCGCAAGACCGTAGCGATCTCTGATCAGCTCGGTCATCGCTATCCAGAGGTGTCCCGTCATTTCCGCGTCCGCAAGAGCGCGATGAAAGACGCCCTCATGGGGGATCCCTAAAAAATCGACCAGGGTTGCCAGTTTGTGGTTGGGTGCGGAGGGGAAAAGTCGTCTCGCGGTGAGCACGGTGCAGGCCATGGGGTTGGTGCGCTCGATTCCCAGGTGGGTGAATTCGGCGTCAAGAAAACTGCGGTCAAAACCGACATTGTGCGCAACCAAGGGGGACTCGCCAAGCCATCGGGCAAAGCGGGCCATGACCGCCTCGCAGGGTGGTGCCTGGGTAACGAGCTCGTTGCTGATGCCGGTGAGCGATTCAATGAACCAGCTGATGGGAAATCCCGGATTCATCAACTCCTGAAAACGATCGACAATGACACCCTGTTCAATTTTCACCGCCCCCACCTCAATGGGACGATCTCCATATTTGGGGGCTTGACCAGTTGTTTCGAAATCAAAGACAATAACAGGGAGGGACGGGCACACGGTGGTAGAGTGTAAATGCAGACGGTTATGCAGGCTAAAGGCCGAAGAAACAGCAATTTCAAGGGGTTTGCAATGAAAACGCTGTGCGCTTTATCAGTGAATCGGGTACATAATAAAAAATGATTGCCACCAAAACTCTGCTCGAAGAAACGAGATCTTCCCCTGTGGTCGAGATGACACCCGGCAGGGGCGACACTTCTCGGAACGACCCGCAATGTTGATGTCATCCCGAAGGAATAAGAGGGATCTACAAGCAGAACCGTGAGCTGAGGTTCAATGGTGATCATAGAGTAAAAAGTTAATACACTACTTATTCATCAAATTCAATGGGGGGAGGTTTCATGGGGCCGGATGAAATGCGAGAAAGGGCTATTGATCTGTTTTTGAAACGTTTGCACTGCAGTCAAGTACTGGCCATGGTCGGCCACGAGAAGCTGGGGATCGAGGATCCCTCGGTCATCAAGGCCCTTGGTTCCTTTGGCGGCGGTATCGGCGGAACCGGTCATGTCTGCGGCGCTCTTGTCGGTGCGGCCACCGTGATCGGCACCCTGTACAGTCGTTCAAGCCTTGAAGAAAAAGAAAATCCGCGAATGTGGGCGGCCACCAAGGCGGTGATGAAATCCTTCAAGGAGCTCACCGATGAATACGGTGGCATTGACTGCGGCCAGATTGCGCGGGTCGACTGGATGAACCGTGACCAGGTCAAGAATTTTTACGGCAATGCTGAGAGTCGTCGACAGCACTGCATTCAGGTCGTGGGTGAAACAGCTCGACTGCTTGGTGAGCTGCTGGAAAAGGAGGCGGAGATCATGGCCACCAAAGAGGCGGAGAAAAAGGCTCAATAACCTTCCAGTCGTGGTGCCGATGGGCGCATCGCGTTTTGCCGAGGGCAGCTCTATGCTGCCCTTTTGTATGTAGGGGGATCAATGTATGGAGATGTATAATTTTTCGAGTGCTGAAACCGATCGTATCAATCTCGCTCTCCGGTTTATCAGTACCAAGGAAGTCGACCTGGAGCCGATGCTGGCCCGGACCCTGATCGTGAAGACCGAAAATTACGAGGACGAATGCGAAAAGCTGGCACCGTACTATGCCCAGTTCGGTCTGGAAGACGGAAGTGCTCGCCTGGTGTTTGATTCGTCGAAGGAGGGGGCGCACAAGATACTGATCAACAAGGCGGCCATCTCCGGGCTTTCCTATGTCCATGCCCTGGTCAACCAGGTGGTGCATCTGGGCAACCTCAGCTTTTATAACCGCGAGTACGGCAATATTTATCGCATGGAGGCTGACCAGGCCATTGCCGACTACTATTACGAGTTTCTCCTCTGGTCCAGATTTCAGGCCATGAAAGTGGCTACCCGGGCCCATGCCCTGGTCAGCTGGCACGAGGTCAACGGTGAAGAGCCGCCCAGGGACGGCAGATACCAGTTTTCCCAGGTCGGGTTTCCAGTGGAACCGGTGGGCGAGTGCCTCTACCAGTTGGTGCAGGCCGATGATATCGCTCCGTGGCGGGAAATCTTCTGGAGATTGCTCGAAGAGCTGGCAACCTATTTCGGTCGGTTGGCCTTTTACCAGCAGGAGGCCGATCCTGCTGAACTTGATGAGCGTTTTCCCGCAGAGCCCCTCGATGAAACCGTTGGTTTGGAAAATTGCCTTATGCTCTATGCCTCCCTGCAGGTTGCCCGCGATTATGCAAGCTGGAAAGAGATACGTCCCAAAATGCGGCAGGCCGTGGTGGCCATGCAGGATCAGGGCAAAATACGTTTTGACAGACAGGGTGGGGAGTAGCTCTCGGCATACGGCGGTCAGACTGCTCGCACCTTGATCCAGACCTAGAATTTGTGAACAACAAAGGACCTTACCAAAGAAGATGGCAAGGTCCTTGTCATTTTCCGCCCCCACCTGAGTCAGGGGACTTTTTGTCCATGCTGCGGCAATGGGAAGGCTCTATTCTCCGAAGACAAGATCGTCTCTGATCCAGCCCAATGCAGCGCCTCCGTGATAATACCCAAGCTTCACCCAGTTGCCGGTTTTCCCCAAAAGGGTGTAAATTTCGCCCATTTCCGCAACCGCGACTACCTTTGAGTTGGTCGTCGCCTTGCTGCGCACGTTGGCCTTTTCCACCAGAATCACTGCTGTATCGATATTGGACACAAGCGGTTTGTAGACCCAACCGGTATTGTTTTGCCAATCACGGAAATAACTCCAGTTATTCTCCTCCTTTTCCACCTTGATCGGATAACCCAACGGAGCTGTGAAAATGATTTTGCTGTTCAGGGCAGGGCCTGAGCGAATATTGACCTGATCCTTGCCGATACTTTTTGCCTCCAGGGATCCGGCAAGCCCGATCACCATCGGGGCAATGAGCAGACAGGCGCGAACAGTGGAGAAGAGGTTTCGTTGGTGCACAAAAAAACTCCTTTTCAGTTGTTTTTTTTCTTATGGAAGTGCAGTCAGAAAGGCAGGGGAATTGTTGCCACAGGTGAGCGATCGTTGATGCGAAGGAACAACGGGGCACGAGGCGAGGCCTCTATACAGCTTTAAACCGTATTCACTCCTCCTGTGGTGTGAATGAACAATTCCGCCTGGAATGCATTGCTGTCTATGACCGCACCCAACCGCGAACACGATGCCAATTGGCAGTAAATTACTGTTCCAAGAATTGTTCCAAGATGAAATCAATGGTAAGCGCTTCAAGACATGTGAAAAAACAGTCTTTGTAACAGGGGGATACGAAGATCGGTGAGGAACTGGGATTGTCTTGCCGAATTGGACTGCGTCCTGCAATTGAGGACTCAGTCCCTTTTTGCAGGACTATTCAGGCGTGTGAAAACAGGAGGGAAGCGCATACTTTTTCAGCAATGCATACAGCCTGGAACGGGATAACCCGGAAATGGCACAGGCCTCTTGCATGGTGGTTGCCCGATGCATCAAATCCCGGAGGTAGTTCTGCTCAAGCTCACTGATCGCAGCCTCTCGTACATCCACCAGGCGCGGGAGAGATGCAATTCGGGTCATGGTTGTGTTGGTGCTTGATTGCTCGGCGCAATCGGTTTCCTGTTCAATGGAGGCACGGGCCAAATGCACCCTGATGTAGACCGGGAGGTGTTTGGGAAAGAGGACGGGTTCCTGGCGGGCGGCGGCTATGGCCCGTTCCAGGGCGTTGACCAGTTCGCGGACATTGCCCGGCCACTCATAGCGGTTGAGGTATTCGAAGAAATCAGGAGAAAAACTCTTGGTCGGTTGCTGATAGCTTGCGCAAATTTTCTCTACATGGTGGGCGGCTATTTCGCGGATATCGTCGAGTCGTTCCCTGAGGGCTGGCAGTTCGATGGTGAAGGCCCGCAACCGGTAGAGCAGATCCTTGCGAAACCGATGCAGTTGGACCATCTTGCTCAGGTCGCGGTTTGTGGCCGCAATCAGGCGAAAATCACTGCGCAACAGCGCGCCGCCGCCGACCTGCCGAAATTGGCGCTCCTGAAGGACGCGCAGAAAAGACTTTTGGACCGCCAGGGGCATCTCGCCCACCTCGTCGAGAAAGAGGGTGCCGCCATCAGACCGCTTGATCAGCCCGCTTTGACTTTTTTCAGCTCCGGTGAATGCACCCCGTTCGTAGCCAAAGAGGATCGATTCCACCAGGGTTTCCGGCAGGGCGGCACAGTCCACCACCACGAATCTTCTCCCGGTGCGGCGGCTGTTGTTGTGGATTGCCCAGGCAAAGAGCTCCTTGCCCGTCCCGGTTTCCCCGGAGATGAGCACGTTGGCATCGCTGTCGGCAGAAAGGGCCAGTCGATCGAGGCAGCGACGCATCTGCAGGCTGCTGCCGACGATCTCGTCACGGGTTTCCTGGTTGAGCGTGACATGGGGGTGGTGTCGGTTCTTTTTGGCACGGTACTGGATGGCGCGAACGAGCGAAAGGGCCATGGCACGGGCTGTGACGGGTCGCTCGACATAGTCCCAGGCACCCATTTTGATGGCATGCTCGGCCTGGTCGGCATCCGCGGCATCGGTGAGGATAATCACTTCCGGAAGCGATGGCGTCTCAATGAGTGAGGGCAGGGCCTCCAGGCCGCTGCCGTCACTCATCTCCGCATTGAGAAAGATTACGTCATAGGGGTGCGCAGAGGCCTTCTTCAACCCCTCATCCAGGGTAGGGGCCACTGCGACCCGGTGCCCCATGTGATCGATCTCACCGGAAAGGGTCGCGATAAACGACGCATCGGTGTCGATGATGAGGATCTGCGCGGTACTCAAAACGTCTCAGCACCCATGGGGCAACGGGGGGTCATGCCACGAGAATGGCGGGGAGGATGCATCCAAGCCTCCTCAGTCCAGTTCCACGGCCCAGGAATCGAGCTCGGGCACCTTGCTCACGATTTTCTCCTTGAGGAGAAACTGGGCAAAGCGGTTGTAGCGGTTCTTGTCGAGGGCGCCCGGGCGAAGGGCGAAACGGGGCAGGGTGTCTTTCCAGGCACGGCGGTTCAACTCGTCATCCAGGCTTTCCCGGCCATGGCTAACAAAGAGTTGCCAGCTTTTGTCGGGATGATTCACCAGGTACTGGACCCCTTCTTCAACCGCATCGACAAACTTACGTAGTTTGGGATCGTGAATCGATTTTGTATTGGCCACCAGGATCAGCTCGTCATAGGCCGGGACGCCGTACTCTTCAACCAGGAAGGCCCGGCCGGGACGTTTTTCAAGGGCCATCTGGTTGAGCTCGAAATTACGAAAGGCACCGATAACCGCGTCCGCCTGGCCGGTGAACAGGGAAGGGGAGAGGGAAAAGTTGACATTGACCAGCTTGACGTCCTCAAGAAGCAACCCCTCCTTTTCGAGCATCACTTTCAACAGCGCGGTTTCAAAACCACCCACGGAATAGCCGATGGTCTTTCCCTTGAGGTCCTTGATCGAGTTGATCTTGCCGTTCTCCAGGACAACCAACGAGTTCAACGGAGTGGCGATCAGAGTGGCGATGCGCACCAGCGGCAACCCCTGATCCACCTGCATCTGGTGCTGGTGCTGATAGGAGAGGGCAATGTCAGCCTTGCCGGCAGCGACCAGTTTTGGGGGATCATTGGGGTTGGATGGGGCGATCAGCTCCACATCCAGTCCTCGTTTGCTGAAATAGCCATTTTCCAGGGCCACATAGAGGGGGGCATGGTCCGGATTGACGAACCAGTCCAACAGGACCGTCAATTTTTCCCCTGCACGGGAGGGGGGGGGCGTCAGCAGGGTCAGGCAGAGCAGGGACAGCAGCAGATAAAGTTTTTTCATAATGATGTTCCTTGGTTGGGTTGCCAGTAAATGAGTCTGTCCAGTAGACGATCGATACAGAAGTAGAGCAACAGCGATACCGCCGCCAGCAGGGCCAAGGCCGCAAACATCAGATCGATCTGCATGCGGGCATTGGCGTGAAGCATGTAAAAGCCAAGTCCCTCGCTAGAGCCGACCCATTCTCCGACCACGGCGCCGATGGGGGCAACCGCGGTGGCCACCCGCAGGCCGGAGGCGAAGGCCGGGAGGGCCGAGGGGATGACGATGGTGCGCAATAGGGCCAGAGGCCCGGCGCCCATGATGCGCGCCAGTTCCAGCAGTTCGGGATCGGTTCGCTGCATGCCGCCGTAGAAGGAGGCGGTCACCGGAAAAAAGATGATCAAAACCGCCATGGCCACCTTGGAGGCCATGCCGTACCCCAGCCAGAGCACCAGTACCGGAGCCAGGGCAAAGACCGGTATGGCCTGGCTGATCACCAGAATGGGCAGCATCCATCGTTTGAGCAGTGGCGAGAGTACCATGGCCAGGGCACTGGTGGTGCCCAAGAGGGTGCCCAAAACCAGGCCAAGGACAATCTCGGTCAAGGTGGTGTGCAGATGGCCAAGGAGCAGGGGCAGATGTGAGGCCAGCGCCTTGGTCACCGGTATCGGACCGGGAAGGATGAAGGCGGGCACGTCGGTAACGAGGACCAGGATCTGCCACAGAATCAACAGGCCACAGGCAAGGATGGGGCCGCGCAGATGCTTCATGTTGCCTCTCCCTGCATCAACAGCCCGAGAAGATGACCGTAGTGCCGGTTGAGCAGGTCTTGCCCTGCCTCCCGGGGAGGGGCGCCCTGGGGAACAAGCTCCTCGGCGACGTGTATGGGACTGCTCGCAAGAACAATGATCCGGTCCCCCAGACGCAGGGCCTCCATGGGATCATGGGTCACAAGGATGACGGTCGCGCCCTTGGTGAGGCGCGCGGCCAGATTTTGCAGCCGTACCCGGGTCAGGGCATCCAGGGCGGAGAAGGGCTCGTCCATGAGCAGTATCGGGCATTCTTCCATCAAGGTCCTGAGCAGGGCACCCCGTTGGCGCATGCCGCCGGAGAGGGTGCCCGGCAGGGCCTCCTCGTATCCGGCCAACCCGGCCTCAGCGATCATCTGGAGTGCTTTGTCGCGTCGTTCCTGGTTGATTTCGCGGCGCAGGCGGGCGCCGAGCAGCACGTTGTCCAGCAGACTCAGCCAGGGGAGGAGCAGGTCGTTTTGCCCCATCCAGGCCACGTTGTGTATTTTGCTGCCTCTCGCATCAAAGCGAACCTGCCCGGTATAGGGCAGGGAGGAGACGCCGGCGATCAGCTTGAGCAGGGTCGACTTGCCGCAGCCGCTGGGACCGAGGATACAGGTAGTCCGGCCACCCGCAAGGGTGAGCGACAAATCCTGAAAAAGGGGCTTGCCGTCAAACTCGAGGCAGACCCGGTCAAAGACGATCTGCGGAGCCTGGTGCACCAATGCTGTTTTTCCTGGCGCTGCGCTTAGAAGAAACGGAAGAAATGATGCACCGGTCCATGGCCGTGGCCGATGGTGTAGGCGGCGCCGGCACGGATGGCTCCGGAGATGTACTCCTTGGCCAGGCGAACGGCCTGCTCGACCGTTTCCCCCTTGGCGATAAAGGAGGCAATGGCCGCACTCAGGGTGCAGCCGGTTCCATGGTTGTTTCGGGTAGCGATACGTTCGCCCGGCAAGATGACCAACCGCTTTTCCTGGCCCAGGTAGAGGCAGTCGTTACTGTCGCCGCCTTCGAGGTGCCCTCCCTTGATCAGCACGTTGCGGCAGCCCATATTGGCAAGTTCGATCGAGGCCTGTTCAATGGCCGCGGTGGTGAAGGTGTCTTTGCCGAGCAGCACCGAGGCCTCGGGCAGGTTGGGGGTGATCAACTCCGCCATGGGGATGAGGTACTCCTTGAGCGCTTCGATGGCCTCGTCTTGGAGCAATTTGTCGCCGCTCTGGGCCACCATCACCGGATCAAGGACAATGGTGCGGATATCGAATTTCTGCAGGTTTTCGGCCACGGTCCTGATCAGTTCCGGGGAAAAGAGCATGCCGATCTTGACCGCATCCACACCGATGTCAGAGAGCACCGCATCCATCTGGGCCGCGACAAAATCAATCGGGACTGCATGGATCGCGCTCACCCCCACCGTATTCTGCGCGGTGAGCGCAGTGATGACGCTCATGCCGTAACAGCCGTTGGCGCTGATGGTTTTTAAATCGGCCTGGATTCCGGCTCCACCACCGCTGTCTGAACCTGCGATGGTGAGCACCCTGCGATAAACTTTTTCTACGCTCATTTGCTTGCTGTGACGACGTTGATTTGTTGTTTAATTGACTGCGCCGCACTGCGCGGACAGTTCGCGCCGACGATGGCCGAGACGACGGCCACCCCATCGGTTCCGGCGCGCATCACCTCGGCGGCGTTACCCTGATGAATGCCGCCGATACCCACCAGGGGCAGGGAAACGGCGGCGCGGATGGCGCGGATGCCCTCAAGGCCCAGCGGCTCGGCAGTATCGGTTTTGGTCGGTGTCGCAAAGACCGGGCTGATGCCCAGGTAATCGGCGCCGTGGCGTTGGGCATCAAGGGCATCCGCAACCGATTCCGCGGAGATGCCGATGATCATGGTCGGGCCGACCAGCCTGCGCGCGTCCTCGATGTCCATGTCGCTCTGTCCCAGATGCACCCCGTCGGCACCGATCGCCAGGGCGACGTCCAGGCGGTCGTTGATGATCAGCGGAATCCGGGGTTCCAGCCTATCCAGCATGGTTTTGACCATGCGGGCCTCGGCGACAAATTCGCGGGTTGAGCAGTGTTTTTCCCGCAACTGGACACAGGTGACCCCGCCGCGTACGGCAGCGGCAACGATAGTGGCCGTGTCGCGACCGAGGGAGAGCCCCCGGTCGGTCACCAGGTAGAGGGAGAGATCAACCATAGGGCAATCAGATCTTCTCGATGCGGCAGCGGGATTCGACTTCAGCGGGAGACAAGGTGTAGAGGGCGTCGAGCAGGTGCATCATGAAACTGCCCGGCCCGCTTGACTGCAGACCGGCAATTTCACCGGCAATGCCGAAGAAGGCCAGCGCGGTTGCGGCTGCGGAAAGCGGGTCCTTGTCCACGGCGTGAAAGGCGCCGATGAGGGCGGTGGCCGAGCAACCGGTCCCGGTCACATAGGGCATGAGCGCATGCCCTCCCTCGACACGCAACGAACGACGTCCGTCGGTAACCAGATCGCTGGGACCGGTGATGGCCAGGGTGGTGCCGAGTTCGCGGGCGAGGACGGCCGCGGCTTCAGTGGCCTCGTCGACCGAATTGATGCTGTCCACCCCTTTGGCCGCGGTATCGCTTCCCGCCAGGGAGAGGATCTCAGAGGCATTGCCGCGGATGACGCTGACCCAGGTCTGGGCAAGAATGGCCTTGACCGCATTGGTCCGCAACAGAGTGGCTCCGGCGCCAACGGGATCAAGAATAATCGGTTTGCCCAACTCCGATGCCCTGCGTCCGGCCTTGATCATGGTGGTGACCCAGCCGTCGGTCAGGGTGCCGATGTTGAGGACCAGGGCGGCCGCATGATCCACCATCTCCTCAACTTCATTGTCCGCATGGGCCATGACCGGAGACGCCCCGGAAGCCAGCAATACGTTGGCCGTGTAATTCATGACGACGAAGTTGGTGATATTGTGAATCAGGGGTTTGGATTCCCTGACTTTCTTGAGATTGTCGGCAAGTTTTCCGGCAAGTTGGGACATGGCAGGCCTCTGGCTGTCAAAAAAATACAATTGATAGGAGCAACCCGGCCTAGCGTAACCTTGAACCGTCCAGATTAAAACGGAGAGACCCTGCTGCCCAAATACTATAAGCCCTGTGTATAGAAAAACTTACACGGGGTGTCAAGGTGAACCTACTTCCGCAAACCGGCTGCTGCCAAGGGAAAACGGTGTTATCAAAGGGGAGGCAGGCGAATGGACGGGGAGGTGGGAACCGAGTCGGGAAAGATGGTGGGCTGTCCCTGGGGGACAATGCCTAAAAAGGCCAGGCCGTTGTTGTGCGCGGCCCGGTAGTCAGCCAGGGCGTCGCCGATAAAGAGACAGCGTTTGGGGACCAGTGCATGCCTGACGAGAATATCGGCAACAATCTCCTCTTTTCCCTGCGGCGAGCCGTGCACCTCACGGAAGTAGGGGGCCAATCCCTTGCGCTCGACAATTTCCCGCATCTCCTCACCCGGTGTCCCGGAGACCACAAAACAGGGAATCGCCCCCTGTGCAAGGATGCGCAGGGTCTCGAGGGCACCGTCGATATAGGGGGATGCGATCACTTCCTCGCGGACCATATCGGCAAACTCCACGCCCTGGCGGACAAGAGCTGCCTCGTCGATGGCACGGCCGACAATGGCAGCATGGCAGTGACGGAGTTTTTCCCGTCTGGGCATTCCGCCGTTCTCCAGATGATACCGCACCACCGCCTCCTGGACCTGTTGTCCATAGGGAGCAAAGAGGGTGGCAAAGGCGCGCATCTTCACCGCCGTTGAATCGGCGATGACCCCGTCAAAATCAAAAAAGACCGCCTGCCAGCCTGCTCTGCCGTTTTCCATGCACGCTCTCCTGGTTGTTGCCTTGGGGGCAATTTGGATCACGAACTGCAGGAGAGCATGGAGCATCCGGGACGATGGCGCGCCCATTCTGGACGCTTTTGCGCATACTGGTCCTTGTCCGGCTGTTCCTCGTAGGGATGACGCAGCACCTCAAGCAGTTCCTCCACAAGGGAATAATCCCCTTCGCTGACCTTGTCTATAGCCAATTGGGCCAAATAGTTACGCAAAACGAATTTAGGATTGACCCTGTTCATCTGCTGGATGCGCTGATGATTCCCAGCGGGATCATCACCTAGCCGCCGTGCATAGCGCCCAAGCCAGCTGGCAAGCTGCAGGCGGTAGTCTTCCGTGAGTTGCTGCGGCTGATAAAAGGCGGGAAGCAGGGGGGGGATGCGGTCCTGCTCGTTTTCGGCGTGCAGGGGGACCTGGGCCAGTTTGCGAAAGAAGATGGTCATGTCGGTTTCGACACGTGGTAACAGTCGCAGCAGTTCCTCGATCAAGCCCTGGTCAGTGGTCGGCTCGAAGGTGCCCAGACCAAGCTTCTGCACCATCATCTGCCGCCAGCCCTGCTCAAAGAAGGAAGTATAGGCATGAAGGATCTCCTCAAGCGGTTTGGTCTCACCGATCAGAGGATGAATGGCTTCGGCCAATCGTGCCAGGTTCCATTGACCGATTTGCGCCTGCCTGCCGTAACAGTAGCGTCGGCCCATACCGTCGGTGGTGTTCGGCGTCCAGGTGGGATCGTAATCCTCGAGCCAGCCGTAGGGGCCGTAATCGATGGTCAGGCCGAGGATGGACATGTTGTCGGTATTCATCACCCCGTGGACGAAGCCGACCCGCAGCCATTGCACCATCAGTTCCGCGGTCATGCGGCAGACCTGTTCAAACCAGGCGAGGATGCTGTCTTTGCTGGCAGGGCCAATATGGGCAAAGTGATGACGCAGGGTGAACTCGACCAGTTGTTGGAGGATTTCCCGTTCCCCTCGTGCGGCATGAATCTCGAAGTTGCCGAAGCGGAGGAAGGAGGGGGCGAGGCGGCAAATCACCGCGCCGGGCTCCAGTTGCGGGTGACCGTCGTAGAACATATCGCGCATCACCGATTCGCCGGTCAGGATCAGGCTCAGGGCGCGGGTTGTGGGAATGCCGAGGTGGAACATGGCCTCGCTGCAGAGAAACTCTCGCAACGAAGAACGAAGTACGGCCAGACCGTCGGCACTGCGGGAGTAGGGGGTCGGACCTGCACCTTTGAGCTGAAGCATCCAGTGTTCCCCCTGATTGTTGACTACCTCGCCGAGGTTGATCGCCCGGCCGTCGCCCAGCTGTCCCGCCCAGTTGCCGAACTGATGGCCGCCGTAGCAGGCGGCATGGGGATCCATTGCTGGGAGGAGTCCATTGCCGGAGAAGACGTGGCAAAAGAGAGTGGACTGTACAGCCTCCCCGGATAGATCGACCAGTCGTGCTGCTTCCCTTGAATGGGCCACAAGCTTCGGTCCCTGAACCGGTGTCGGTCGTACCCGGGAATAGCAGGCATGATAGACCTGGCGGCGACTGTTTTCCGGGTTGACATCAGCTGGCAGTTCCCGCGTGAAACGGTTGTCGAAAATAAGATCGTCAAGAGATTGCTTGAATGGTGAAGAATGAAGAGCCCGCGTCATTGTCTGCTCCGGTTGTCTGGGGTGGAGGCGGGGCAAAGCGCAGTTTGCCTTGAGAAGAACTTGTCAGACCAAAATATTTCCTGTATTGCTCCGGCCATGAATAGCTTGAAACCTGTCATTGCCGGCCTTGCCGTTGTTTTCATCTGGTCCGGGTGGATCACCCTTTCCCGCCTTGGGGTGCATACCGAACTGCAACCATCCGATATTACACTGCTTCGATACTGGACTGCCTTGTTGGTGGTCGCTCCCATGGTGGTCCGCTATCCGTGGCGGGAGCACACTCTCTTGCAGTACCTGGTCATTGGTCTGGGTGTTGGTTTTCCCTACACCATGCTTTCTTTTTACGGCCTCAAAGTCATTCCCGCTGCCCATGCGGGGGTGCTGGTCAACGGCATGCTACCCGTCCTGGGGGCTGTCGCCGCCTGGATCCTGTTTCGCCAGCGCATTGCCGCTCATCGATATGCAGCCATCGGACTGATCTTTTTCTCCAATCTGATCATGTCCGGCGACTTTACCCTGACACTGAATCAAGTTTCCGGCATACTCTTCTTGCTGACCGCAGCAGTCTGCTACACCTTTCATATGATTGGCATTCGTCTGTGGAAGTTAGGCTGGCAGGATGTGCTTGTCATTGTACCCGTGGTTAACGTCTTGATTTTCACTCCATTATGGCCGCTGTTTCCCAGTGGGCTTGGGGAGGCTATGTACCACGATATGGCAGTTCAGGCGGTTTATCAAGGGGTGATCGTCAATGTTATCGCTCTGATGTGCGTCGCCTACGCCATTCGTCATCTGGGAACCCTGACCGTGGCCCTGTTTATGAGTTTTGTCCCGGTGACCACGGCCATCCTTGCCTGGATCGTCCTCGGTGAACGCCTCAATCCCTGGGAAATCGCCGGTATCCTCGGTTGTTCATTGGGACTTGTCTGGTATGCACGAGAACCAAAGGACAGAAGGCTGAAGGCAGAGACCGACCGGCCGGGATAAGTCGCGAAAAACAGAAAGATGCGCAGGACAAGCGGGTTGTTGGCAGTTTCAACAACCCGCTTGTCCTGCGCACGAAACCCTATCCGGATCAGGCCGGTAGAAGGTGCAATTCCAAGGGGCTACCTGGTGCTTGAATTGGGTGGGGAAACACCAAAAGAAAACCCCACCGCTGAGTGGAAAACAGACGGTGGGGGAAAAGGGGGTCCCATGCAGTTGGAACTGACTATAGCCTATTGCAGAGAAGAGGGCTTGTCAAATTGCCGTGTCGAAAAAACATCGGAAAAATTGAGCAACAGGGGGGGATCATTTTTTGTTACTACCCCATGATTTTGGCCGTTGTTGGTTCCCCAATACACTGAACAAAACGCGGTGGACATTTACAGGGTCTGTTAAAGCAGCTGATTGAAATAACAGTATAAAGTGCATGGAACGAGGATGGCAAGAATGATGGACCTCTGCAAAGATCAACTCCTTGAAATAATGATCTACTCGTAAAGGATATTTTCGCTTTGAACATGGTTCCGGCAGCATGGCACGGCGGCGCCATGCAGGGGCGCCTCTTGGTCTGATGGCCAACTTCCTAGGAACACACCAAGAAAACAAAATTTTCTTTGAGATGATGGATACCCCGGCTTATTGGATTTTCAGATATGCAAACAAGATTTTAACCACCGATGGTTCGAAAGCCTCATTTTTCCCTTTCGGTGCTGCTCCGGAGAGCTTGGACACGGCCCTGGCGCTTCCAGTCGGTCAATGGCAGGGCAAACCCTGCTTTACCGCGGACGTGGAGGACCTGCCCTTGGACTCGCTCAATGCCGTGCCCCTGCGGCGTCTGTACGGGGTGGCTGGCGCGGAGGCCTATGCCTTGGCCGGACGGGCGGTGCAACTGCTCAACTGGCAGCGAACCCACCGCTACTGCGGCCAATGCGGCGGTGCAACCCGGCGAAGGGGTGATCAGTTCGCCATGGAGTGCCCGTCCTGTGAGCTGTTCTTTTTTCCCCGCATCTCTCCGGCGGTGATGATTCTCGTGCTACGTGGAAAGGAGTTGCTGCTTGCCCGCAGCCCCCATTTTACGCCGGGTGTATTCAGCGCCCTGGCCGGCTTTGTCGAACCGGGGGAAACGCTTGAGCAGTGCGCACAGCGGGAGGTACGGGAGGAGGTCGGCATTGAGATTGCAAACCTTCGCTACTTTCGCAGCCAGCCCTGGCCTTTTCCCAATTCGCTGATGGTCGCGTTTACCGCGGAGTATGCCGGTGGCGCACTCACCCCCGATGGAGTGGAAATCGAAGAGGCCCATTGGTTTGCGCAAACTGGTTTACCCACCTTGCCCGAGCCGATGACCCTTTCCCGTCAGTTGATCGATGCCGTCTGTGGATGATGGCAGCGCGGAGCGCAATGGAGGCTTGATGCATATCTGGGTGGATGGAGATGCCTGTCCGAGGCCGATTAAAGACATCCTTTTTCGATTCGCCGAGCGGACCGGTCTGATGATGACCCTGGTGGCGAACCAGGTGGTCCCTGTACCGCGGTTGAAAAATATCCGGGCCCTGCGGGTGGCTGCAGGCTTTGATGTGGCGGACAGTGAAATCGTCAAAAGGCTTGACGCCGGCGATCTGGTCATCACTGCCGATATCCCGCTGGCATCCCTGGTGATCGACAAGGGGGGCTTTGCCTTGAACCCGCGGGGGGAACTCTATACCCGCGACAATATTCGCGAACGCCTCAGCATGCGCGATTTCATGGACAGTTTGCGGGCCAGCGGTGTGGAAACCGGCGGACCGGCCGCCTTCAGTCAACGTGACCGGCAGAACTTTGCCAACGCCCTTGACCGTTTTCTTGCGACCCACCCCACCACGAAGAAAAACTAGGACTGGTGTTGCTGCAATGAAGGGGGCTGGAGGCGTTGAAGCGACTTCCAGCCCCTTATCCTTTGGAGCGCTGTATTAGCGCCGTTTTTCCTTGTTGTAAAGTCCCTCGCGCTGAGCACTGATGGCCTCGTCTTCAAGGTAATCGTCGTAATTGATCATCTTGTCGATCACGCCCTTATGGCCGATTTCAATGATGCGATTGGCCACGGTGGAAACACACTCGTGGTCATGGGAGGAGAAGAGGATCACCTCCGGGAAGGCTATCAGCCCGTTGTTGAGCGAGGTGATCGATTCCAGGTCCAGGTGGTTGGTCGGTTCGTCGAGCAGGAGGACATTGGCGCCGCTGAGCATCATCCGTGCCAGCAGACAGCGTACCTTCTCGCCCCCGGAGAGCACCCCGGTTTTTTTCTGAACCTCATCGCCGGAAAAGAGCATGCGGCCAAGAAAACCGCGGGAATAGCTTTCGGTCTCGGTCGGGGGGATGAACTCACCGAACCATTCGAGCAGGGTGGAGTTGCTCTTGAAAAATGCACTGTTTTCCTTGGGGAAATACGAGGTGGTGATGGTTTGTCCCCAACGGAAGCTGCCCGAATCCGGTTCGATCTCGCCGGCGAGGATCTGAAAGAGGGTGGTCTTGGCCAGGCCGTAGGTACCGACAAAGGCGATCTTCTCGCCCCTGTTCACCGAGAAGGTCAGGTTCTTGAGTACATCCACGCCCTCGATCTTCTTGCACAGGCCATCGACTTCAAGGATCACGTTGCCGCAGGCCCGTTCCGGTTTGAAGGCGATCCAGGGATATTTACGCGAGGAGACCGGCATCTCGTCGACATTGATTTTTTCCAGCAGTTTTTTGCGCGAGGTCGCCTGTTTGGCCTTGGAGGCGTTGGAGGAAAAACGCTGGATAAACTCCTTGAGTTCCGCCACTTTGGCCGCGGTTTTCTTGTTTTCCTGCTGCCGCTGCTGGACCGCCAACTGACTGGCCTGGTACCAGAAATCATAGTTGCCCACGTAGACCTTGATCTGGCCGTAATCGATATCCGCCATGTGGGTGCAGACTTGGTTGAGGAAGTGACGATCATGGGAGACGATGATCACCGTGTTGGCAAAACGGATCAAAAATTCCTCGAGCCAGGCGATCGATTTGACATCCAGGTTGTTGGTGGGCTCATCCAAGAGGAGAATATCCGGGTTGCCGAACAGGGCCTGGGCCAAGAGCACCCGCACCTTGTCGCCGCCATCGAGCTCCTTCATCTTCAGTTCGCCCATCTCCTCGGAGATGCCCAGCCCGCTCAACAGTACATAGGCATCGGATTCAGCCTCATAGCCGTTCATCTCTCCGAATTCGACTTCCAGATCGCCGCAGAGCATGCCTTCCTCCTCGGTGAGTTCGCTTTTGGCATAGAGGGCTTCCCGCTCGAGCTTGACGTCATAGAGCCGCTTGTGACCGCGAATAACGGTGTTGAGCACGGTCTCCTCGTCATAGGCGAACTGGTCCTGCTGGAGCACGGCGATGCGTTCTTTGGGATCGATGGACACCTCGCCCTTGTCGGGCTCCTTCTGGCCGGCCAGGATTTTGAGAAAGGTCGATTTGCCGGCACCGTTGGCGCCGATGAGCCCATAACAGTTGCCATGGGTGAACTTGATGTTGACGTCCTTAAAGATAACGCGCTTACCATAGGAGAGCGCAATGTTGGTCGCTTGCAGCATGCTGAGTAACTTCCTGTACGAAATGATGACCGCGACGGTCTCGCCGCGCATGGTGAGAAAACCAAGATGGGGGTTTCAAAATGAGTCGGGACCCTAACCTGATTTGGTCTGGAAATGAAGTGGAAAATGCGGTATTGGCGAATTTTTCTTTAACGGCCAGTCTATATTGCCCAAAGAACAGGCCACAATCCCCCCTCTCTGCCGCAAAGGGACTTCATGGGACCTGGATCAACACTATATCGCTGGTACATCATCTCCTGATTCCGGAATGTTACCCTGGCAAGGCATCCAGATTTTCGGTGATGCGTGTCCCCTCGCAGGAAAAGGTTTCCCTGCACAATACTATTGCGCTGAGCAAGTGAGGGGGAGTCTGTCTGTTCCTGTATTGCCTTGGGCAAGAGCGTGTATGGTGCAGGTCTGGTCTGTCACGTTGTGGCTGTTTTCACCCTGGCGCAACTGTAACTACGGTCGATGCAGGGCGTCAACCTGTCATTGTATGAGTGAAATGAAATCAGGGTATCAGGTGGAATGGTGCTGAAGGCTGCAAGTAACTGATAATGCAGCTCGGTATTAGAGCGGGGTGACGTCCACCACCGTCAGTGAGGAATCGTTGACTGTGAACTGCACATTCCACCGGTCAAAGGCAAACCCGTAGATCCGCTCGGGGTCGTTCTGATAACGCGGGCGGGGATCGTGGGCCAGCACTCCGATGAGCGCTTTCTGTTGACCGGGGGGAATGAGCGTCAACAGTTCAGTCGGGAATGCAACCTGCAAACCTCCGCGATCGACGATCTGTGTAAATCCCTTGGTAGCATCCGGATGGCTGTCGGTATAGGGAAGATAGGGCTTGATATCAAAAATTGGTGTCGTATCCATAAGATCAACGCCTGAAACGTGGAGAACGGGACCGAGCTTTGAATGCAGTTCAACCTCCTCCAGCCGAACCGAGGAGAGGCCTATGGCGTTGGGCCGGAAGGGGGACCGTGTGGCAAAAACGCCCATCCGCTTATCGCCGCCCAGGCGGGGGGGGCGAACCGTAGTCGACCATTGTTGGCGCAGCGCGGCCGAGAACTGCCAGATCAGCCAGATATGGGAAAATTCCTCCAGTCCGCGGACCGCGTCGGGATGACGGTACTCTGGTTCAAAGACGATTGTTCCTTGCAGCGCCTGCACCAGGCCGCTTTGTCGGGGAATGGCGAACTTTGTCTTGAGATCGGTGTGGATGCGGGCGATTATTTTCATGCTCTTTGTTCGTTATATGCCTTCTCTTTTTCAGTCAAAGCCCCTTGGCCCACAGCGGGCGACGCGAGATTCTCTGGCTGTCGTTTTATTGCCTGGCCTGGTTCAGCGTATCGGAGAGAACAATCTGATTGCGTCCTCTTTCCTTGGCCTGATAGAGCAGGCTGTCGACCCCCTGAAACAATCTTCGATTATACAACTGGGTCAACCCATCGGTCTTGGCAAGATCCTCCAGTTTCTGGTGTAGTTGGCTGATTTCCTCGAGCATCACGTTGGCGGCACAGGTCATTTCGCGTATTTCCTTTGGGTTTGATCCAAGAGCGTAAATGAATGGTATCTCAGCATATAAAGTATCGAAAATCCTGCCGGTAAGGAAATAACCAACAGGCAGAGGAGAAAAATATGAATGATGCGCATCGAGAGCAACCTCATTTAAAAAAAATCCAACTGCTTGAAACAACGTTGAAAGAATGTAAATTATGATATGGGCTGAGGGGGGGAGATGTCAATTTCTGGTCGAAGGATATCCGATCAAGATTCCTCTCCTCTGCGGTCTTGTCAGGAATCCGGCCTCCGCTCTTCTTTTTTCAGGAAACCTGATTGTATTGCGAGAGTCCCGTGAGATACGATACAGCTATAAACTCTCACTGTTGTATTGCTCAAAAGAAAATTGATGGCTTCGTAAAAAGCCTCGAGAACGACGTTTCGAGCTTCGTAATTTGCTGATTTCACCACGCGTGACATTCAGGCTTTTGATTTTTTACAAAGCCATCAACTTTGAGAGGTTCTGAAGTGAAACCGTCCAAATACGTTCGGAATTGTGAAGGGTTGGGACTCCAACTGGCAGAACTTGGGTTTTATCTGTTTTTATCGATGTTGACGTTTATGACGGTATAACACATGGCACACATCCTTATTATTGACGACGATCCTATCTTTCGCGATCTTCTCGTGGAACATTGTGCATTACTCGGCCACGAGGGCACCAGCGCGGCCAGCATTGAGGAGGGAAAAACGAAACTGGCCTTGCAGCCTATGGATCTGATCTTCTTGGATGTTCGACTGCCCGATGGAAACGGGATTGAGTGCCTCCCTTATATTCACGGGCTCCCCTTCGCACCCGAGGTCATCATCGTCACCGGCATGGGGGATGCCAACGGTGCTGAGCTGGCCATCAACAATGGGGCCTGGGACTATCTACAAAAGCCTTTAGATCGTCAGGAAATCGTCCTTCATATCCGTCGAGCGCTGGAATACCACGAAAAGAAAGCACTATACGTCTCCAAGCAGAACCTGAAACGTGAAGAAATCATCGGTGAGAGCAAGGGGATTTGCGCATGTCTTGATCAGGTAGCCAGTTGTTCCGGAACCGACACCGGTGTATTGATCACGGGTGAGACTGGGACGGGTAAAGAGTTGTTCGCCCGGGCCATTCACGCCAACAGTCGGCGTGCCAGTGGTCCTTTCATCGTCGTTGACTGTGGGAGTTTACCCGAACAGTTGGTCACCAGTGTTCTTTTTGGTCATGTGAAGGGTGCTTTTACAGGGGCTGATAACGATCGGCAAGGGCTCATTGGACAGGCTGACGGTGGAACGCTTTTTCTCGATGAAGTTGGTGAACTCTCCCTCGATTTGCAGAAAACTCTTCTTCGTGTTCTTCAGGAGCGGACATACAGGCCGGTGGGAAAAGGTCGGGAACAAAAAAGTAATTTCAGGATGATCGCAGCCACCAACCGTGATCTTAAAAAAATGGTGCACGCAGATCGGTTTCGTAAGGACCTTTTCTTTCGCCTCACTCCTTTCACAATCCACTTGCCACCGCTGCGGGAACGGGAATTAGACATCGAAAAGCTTGCCATGAATTTTGTCCATAAGATCTGCCGACATCATGATTTTCCGATTAAAGGTATTCTTCCTGAAACTTTGAAAACTCTTACTGCCTATCCATGGCCTGGAAATATTCGAGAACTACATAATGTACTTGAAAAAGCCATTCTGGCGGAGCCCTTCAATCCGGCGCTTTACCCCGTTCACTTACCAGCGGAAATTCGGCTGCACCATATTCGCTCCATAGTGTCCAGTAAATCCGAACACCATAAACAATGCCCCTCCCCGACTCCGCACTCTCAAACTGGAACCTTGCTCCCTTTCAAGGAGTATCGCCGCCTTGTTGTTGAAAATGTTGAAAAACATTACCTCCAAAGTCTCTTACAGGAAACTGACGGAGATGTGGATAGGGCATGTACTATGGCCCAATTTAGCCGCTCTCGTCTTTATGCCCTCTTGAAGGCGCACTCACTTAGCTGTTCAACATTTTCCAACCCTACTCCACCTAAAAAACCTTCCGACCTCGATCAAATCGAAAATTAAGGGAGAGGTATCCTCCTCGCCTTCACCTGCCAGGTCCAGTTTTTCTGAAAAGCTGCACAGCTTGTTGTCCATCTTTTCTGGACTTTTCTTTCTCCTTGTCGAGTTATCCCAGCTTCCATATATATAATTTATTGATTTTACTCAAAATAAATTAACCACTCCAGAGTGGCATGGATTTAGCTAAAGAGGAGTCTGTTGCAGACAACCTTCTTCTGGGGCATCCAGAGAAAGTCTGGCGTTGAGCAGTCCAGATCCATTTCAACAGGGAAACAGAGCATGAGTAGCGAAGACGACGAACTTCTCGAGGCGTTCATCGAAGAGGCAACTGAACATCTGGCCGATATCGAAGGCGACCTTCTTGCCATCGAGCAGGAGGGTTCGGTGATTGACGAGGAGCGGGTCAACAAGGTGTTCCGAGCGATCCACTCCATCAAAGGGGGGGCCGGTTTCATGGGGCTACATGTGCTCCAGGACTTGGCGCATGCGGCGGAAAACGTGCTCGGCATGGTGCGTACCCACAAGCTCAACCCCACACCGGAGGTGATCAACGGACTGCTGCTGGCCTCGGACAAGCTCAAGCAACTCCTGGCCGATGTCTCCCTGAGTAACGAAACTGATATCAGCGCCCCTGTCGCCATCTTGAATGCCATAGCCTCCGGGGAACAGCCGGCCTCCTCCTTCCCCCCCTCCGAGGTTGGACCGGCTGCACCGGAGGCTATGGCTTCCCTGCCTTTCGACGGTGAGATAGCGTCCGCAGGAGAAGAAGCCGCTGGCGGCAAGCCTGAGACCAGTATCCGGGTATCGGTGGGCCTGCTCGACCAGTTGATGAACCTGGCGGGCGAACTGGTGCTGTCGCGCAATCAACTGCTGCAGGCCATTGGCTCCGGTACGGTGCACGAGACCGAGGCGGTGGGACAACGTATCGACCTGGTGACCTCGGAGCTGCAAGGGGCGATCATGCTCACCCGGATGCAGCCCATCGGCAATGTCCTGGGCAAGTTTCCGCGGGTGGTGCGGGACCTGGCCAAAAAGCTGGGCAAGGAGGTGGAACTCCACCTGGTCGGCAAGGAGGTGGAACTGGACAAGACCATCATCGAGGCGATCAGCGATCCGCTCACCCACCTGGTACGCAACAGCGTCGACCACGGTATCGAGCCCCCAGGAGATCGGCAGGTTCAGGGCAAGCCGAGGAGCGGCACCCTGTTGCTCAAAGCCTATCATGCCGCCGGCCAGGTGGTCATCGAGATCAACGATGACGGTCGGGGAATCGACGGTGACCGGATGGCAGCCGTGGCGGTGGCCAAGGGGCTGATCTCTGCCGACCAAGCCAAGCTGATGTCGGCCAAGGAGAAGCTCAATCTCATCCTCCTGCCGGGCTTTTCCACCGCCGACCGAGTCACTGACGTCTCCGGCCGGGGCGTGGGCATGGATGTGGTCAAGACCAACCTCGACCAGCTGGGCGGCACCATGGAGATCGAATCGGTGGTCGGCCGGGGCACCCGCATCGCCATTAAGCTGCCGCTCACCCTGGCCATCATTCCCTGTCAGATCATCATGACCGGGGACGAGCGCTACGCCATCCCTCAGGCCAACCTCGAAGAACTCCTCCGCATCCCCGCCATCCAGGTCAAGGAGCGAATTGAGCGGGTGGGCGACGCCGAGGTGGTCCGGCTGAGGGGCGCCCTCCTGCCGCTGGTCCGTCTGTCCGATGTCCTGGGAATCGAGCGGACCTATTACGACGAGAAGGCGGGCTGCAGCCGCGGCGACCGCCGCCACAACATCGCCGACCGCCGCTCGCGGACCTCGCCTCTGTTCGACCCCGCAGCGTCCGCCGCCCGCAATCCTGAGCCGCCAACGGAGCGCCGGGACAGTGATCGCCGGCAGAGTCCCTCCAGCGCCTTCAACATCGTGGTGGTCTCGACCGGCGCCTTCCGTTACGGGCTCATCGTCGACCGTCTACTGGACTCGGAAGAGATCGTCATCAAGCCCCTTGGCCGCCATCTCCAGAGTTGCCAGGGCTATGCCGGCGCCACCATCATGGGTGACGGCCGCATCGCCTTGATCCTCGACATCGCCGACCTGGCCCGCATGGCCCGACTGACCTCCCTGGAGGGCTCGCGGCGGGCGGGCGAACTGGCCCGGGAGATCCAACTCAAGAATCAGGACCGTCAGGCCTTGCTCACCTTCCGCAGCGCCCAGGAAGAGCAATTCGCCGTGCCCCTGAGTCTGGTGGAGCGGGTTGAGAAGATCCACCGATCCCGGATCGAAGTCATCGGCAACCGTCGGGTGATGCAGTACCGGGGCGGCAGCCTGCCCCTGCTCAGTGTCGACGAGGTGGCCGCGGTCCTCCCCCTAGCCGACCAGGACAATCTGCTGGTCATCGTCTTCCACCTCAAGGGCAAGGACATCGGCCTGCTGGCTAGCGGCCCGGTGGATGCCATCGAGGTCTCGGCCGAGATCGACGCGGTCACCCTGAAGCAGACCGGGATCATGGGCTCGGCCATCATCGGCGGGACAACCACCATGCTGATCGATATCTTCGAGCTGGTGGAAACCCTGCACCCCGAATGGTTCGAGGATGGGGCCGACTGCGGCGGCGAGGACGCGGCCCAGGTGCTCATCGTCGACGATTCCGATTTCTTCCGTACCCAGGTGCGTGACTATCTGGAGCTGGCCGGCTTCCGGGTCGTGGAGGCGGTCGACGGCCTCGAGGCCTGGCGGGTGCTGGAGGCAAGCCACGAGACCATCGGCCTGGTGGTCACCGACATCGAGATGCCCAACCTGGACGGCTTCGAGCTGACCACAAGGATTAAACATTCAACGCAGTTAAGCCATCTGCCGGTGATCGCTCTGACCACCCTGGCCTCCGAGGAGGATATTGCCCGAGGCCAGGCCGCCGGGGTCGAAGAATACCATATCAAACTGGACCGGGAACGGCTGGTGGAGAGTGTCTGCCGTTACCTCCGGGCCGCAGTCGCCGCCTGATGCACCCAAACAACAAGGAAGACTCATGACTACACCATCCCTTCAGGACAGCCGTGTTGAACTGGCCTCCTTTCAAGTGGGCGAGGCCCTCTGCGGCATGGAGATCCTCCAAATTCAGGAGATTAACAAGCTCAGCCAACTCACCCGGGTGCCCCAGGCCCCGGCCGACGTCCTTGGCATCCTCAACCTGCGCGGCCAGATCGTTACCGTGCTCGACCTGGCTTGCCGCCTGGGATTGGGCGCAACCGAGCCGGATCCTTTGTGCCGGGTAATCATCGTTAACAGCGCTGGCAGCAAGGTTGGTATCCTCGTGCACAGGATCAGTGACGTGGTCAGCGTCGAGCGAACGGAGAAGGACCCGCCGCCCGCCAACATGCGCGGCATCCAGGGTCGTTTTTTCACCGGCGTCTACAAACGCGAGCACAACCTTATTGGCCTGCTCGACATCGACAAGGTCCTGAGTCTCGATGATAACTAACCAACACTTTTACCAACAAAAGCACCGGCCGCGCCAATGAAGCGATAGCAAGGTGTTGGCCATCCACGCTACACCAGCCGTCCGGTATGACGGCAGCAAAAGCAGGCGGGAAAGGGGTTCATCCTTTTTATTATCAATGCGGGATCGGGGATATCAAGAAGCCCTGCCCGAAATACTTACAGAGGAGTGACACAATGTTAAACAATCTGAAGATCGGAACGCGGCTGAGCTGCGGTTTTGGCGTCCTGCTGGTGTTGATGGTGCTGGTGGGCGGCTATAGCATCAAAAAAATCCACGCTCTGGACGATGAGATAGAAATATTGGTCAATAACCGGATGGTTAAGCTCGAACAGGCCAACCAATTGATCGACAACGTCAATCTCGTGGCCCGGGCGGTGCGTAACCTCCTGCTTATTGATAATGATCACAATCGCGAGGCCCTGGAGCACCAGCGGATTGCCGAGGCATCCGAGAAGAACACTCGCATCCTGGAGGAATTCGACAAAACAATTAAGTTGGAAAAAGGGCGGGATTTGCTGACGAAGATGGCAACTGAGATCCGGCCGGTCTATATCCGCCAACTCGATAGCTTGCTTGAACTGGTCAAGGGCGAACGTGAACAGGAGGCCAAGACCCTATTGATGGGTGATTACCGCCAGATTCAGGCGGAATATTTCAAAGCCTTGTATGCATTCACGGATTATCAGTCTGAAATGGCCAAAAATGCCGGGAAGGAAGCCGGGCAGGGGGCCGCCACCGCGACGCGGGTCATTCCAATGCTCTTGGTCGCAGCCCTGGGCCTCAGCGCCCTGCTCGCCTTTCTCATCGTCCGGTCGATCACCGTGCCGATCTACACCTGCGCCGCTTTTATGCAGATGATGGCGCAAAACGATTTTTCCATGGATGTGCCGGAACAGTTTCGGGGGCGGCGTGACGAATTTGGTGCGCTTGCCAACGCCAACCAAGCCATGGTGAACAATACCCGCCAATTGCTCAAGGATACCATGGAGGGCGTGCAGATGGTTGCCACCTCCTCCAACGATCTAGCCGCCGTCTCCAGGCAGCTGACCGCTGCCGCCAAGGACACTGCCGATAAATCCGGCTCCGTGGCCGCTGCCACCGAGGAGGTGAGCACCAATATGCAGTCGGTCTCGGCCGCCATGGAGCAGTCGACAAGCAACGTCAACATGGTGGCTTCATCCACCGAAGAGATGACCTCTACCGTGGGAGAGATCGCGCAAAGCGCGGAAAAGGCGCGCGCTATTACCGAGGGTGCAGTCACGCAATCGCGGCTCACCTCGGAGAAGATGACCGACTTGGGCGAGGCGGCCCGCAAGATCGGCAGGGTGACCGAAACCATTACCGAGATTTCCGAGCAGACCAACCTACTGGCTTTGAACGCCACCATCGAGGCGGCCCGGGCCGGTGATGCGGGCAAGGGCTTTGCTGTGGTGGCCAATGAGATCAAGGAATTGGCCCGTCAGACCGCCGAGGCTACGATCGACATCAAGAGCCAAATCGGCGAGATGCAGACCACCACCTCCACCACGGTGGAGGATATCGAGAAGATCTCCACCATTATTGTGGAGATCAATAGTGTGATCAATGGCATCGCCACCGCGGTGGAAGAGCAGTCTGCAGCCACCAACGAAATTGCCGGCAATATCGCCCAGGCGTCCCAAGGCATTGCCGAAGTCAACGAAAACGTGGCCCAGAGTACGGTGGTCATTACCGATATCACCAGCGACATCGCAAGCATTAACCAGCAATCGGCCCAGGTGGGCGACGGCAGCGGCCAGGTGCAGAATAGTGCCCAGGGATTGGCCCAATTGGCAGCCGAATTGGAACAACTGGTCAAACAGTTCAAGGTCTAACCAAAAGGTCCCCCCGGAGGATAACCAAGTGGTTGTTTTCCGGGGGGACAGTCAATCTGTCAGCGACCCATTCTTTCTCCACATCATTTTGGACATCAAAAGTAACCTGATCTTCTCCAGCAGCTCCCAGGACCAATTCCTTGAGCTCTCCACCTTGGCTGAACAGACCGTAAAAAAGGTTCGCCAATGCAAAAACGAAGTAGCCCATGCTCCCGGACCTGTCTCTGTTTGGTGAGGGCAGCGATTGATTTAACACATTCCGGAGCCGCGTAAAACCAGCCTAAATCGCTATGATGCAAACAATCCCTCCTCTTGGTCAGTTGATCCCCATACAAAGGCTGCAGTCGACCCTAAGCCGGTTCAGCTCCTCTATCAAAATGGGATATTGTCTCATCGATCCGCATGGAGAGCTTGTTTTTGATGCGGATTGGTACTGCCGTTACGGAATTCAGGGGGCAACATGTGCTCTGCATTCGTATCGGAACTGCCTAGCGGTCGATCCCTTCCTGGAGACCCAGCCTGGTTCGGGGGAAAAAACCACGCTGCATACCTACGACAATGGCTTCAGTGCCCTCGGTGCCCCCATCATGATCGACAACATCCATTTAGGGAGCATGTTTATCGGATTTTTTTCCTTAGGCGCAGTGTCATTGCCTGAAGGCGGGGGGTGTCGCAAAAAGGAGGCAATCGGTGATGACAACCTCCTGGCCACGCCGCCGTTTTTGACCGAGGAGGCCCTGGCCGAATTGATCGAACGGTTGGAAATTATGGTTGAGCTGCTCTCCGAGATGGGACAGCTTGCTCTCCTGGAGTGGCAGACCGGCCGCAAGCTGCAAAAGAGCAAGCAGCGGAATCAGCACTTGCTCGATTCATTCCCCGTGGTGGTCTACGAAATTGATCGTGATGGCCGCATGGTTTCAGCGAACAAAAAAGCCCTGCACCATTTTAATCGTACTGCGGCGGATCTTGACCATGGAATCGATTTTTTCTCTCTGGCACCGCCGCATTTACACCCCAAGATCAGGCAACGTCTGCAACTGATGTTCCAGGGGCATCAGCTGGAACCAACGGAGTATCCCTTGATCGGCAGGGACGGATCCAGGGGCGCAGCTTTGGTCTACTCCCAGCCGATTTTGGCTGGTGGCGAGGTTGTCTGTGTCCGCAGCGTCTATATTGACATTTCCGAAAGAAAGGCCATTGAAGAGCGGCTCCTGTCCAGCGAACAGCGCTATCGGGCGTTGTTTGCAAGCGCCAATGATGCCATCCTCCTCTTGGCCCGAGGTGAGGTCATAGAGTGCAACGATCAGGCCCTGCACCTTTTTCAGCGATCAAGGGAGGATCTCCTTGGCGCTGGATTTGAGGCCCTATCTCCACCCGTACAGGGCGACGGTCAATCATCGGTATCCAGAAAAGAACAATGGATCGCCTCTGCTGAGCAGCAGAGCCAGCAACGTTTTGATTGGGACATTCTCCTGCCCGATGGCGGTGTGCGGGAAACCGAGATCTCTTTAAGCGGTTTCGACCTGGCCGGGGAGCCCCATGTGCTCATCCTGTTGCGCGATATGGCCGAACGCAACCAAAGCAGACGCACCCTCGAGGAGCGGGAATCGGCCTGGCGGGCTATTTTTGAACACGCCCCCTATGCCATTGTCATCAATCGCCTCCGGGATGGGGTGTTTCTGGATGCAAATCCGGCGTATGAACAATTGAGCGGCGGCAGACGGCGCTACGATATATTGGGCAAGACGCCGGAAGCCATTCCCCCCCCCAGCCAACTCGAGAAAAGTATGGCTGCGGGGGAACGCCTGCGCGCGCAAGGAATGATTCATAATCAAGAGATTACATGTATTGGCGTGGATGGAACGGAACGCCACCTCCTCTATTCGTCCGCAGTGTTCCACTCCGGCGGCGAACCCTGTGCGGTCAGTATGTTTATCGACATCACGGCCCGAAAAAGGATGAAAGAGCAGCTGCGGCAGAACGAGAATATGTTGGCCAGCCTCTTCCAGGCGGTGCCGGTGGGGCTGGTGATCCTCAGGGAGCGCCGTTTCCTGGTGGTCAACGAGCAGATCACCGCCATCACCGGCTATGCAGCTTCTGACCTGCTCAACCATTCCTCCCGCCATCTCTATGAAAACGAGGAGACATTTATGCAGGTTGGCCGCGCCCTTTACGGCACACTCTGGCAACGGGGCAACAGCTACGTTGAAACCCGATTCAAGCGGCAGGACGGCACCCTTTGTCACGTTTCCCTGTTTGCCGCTCCCCTGGACCGCGGCAAGCCCGAAACGGGCGTTGCGGTGGCGATCCAAGATATCAGCGAACGGATGGCCATGCTGCAAACCCTCCGCGAAAGCGAACAGCGATTTCGTCAAACCGCCGAGCTCAGCGGTCAATTGATCTATGATCACGATATGGCCACTGGCTCCATACTCTGGTCCGGTCGGGTTGAGGAGATCACCGGCTTCACGATGGAGCGCTTCAACAGCTTCGGGTTTGCCGGATGGTACGATCGCATCCATCCCGACGACCAGGCCGAGACATTGGCCCTGCTTGAGGCCGCCTCCCGTGACCGGACACTCTTCTCGGCCACCTACCGATTCCGCAAGGCCGACCATACTTTTTATCAGGTGTACGAAGAGGGCGCCTTTCTCTACGATGCGCAGGGCAAGGCCTTCCGGATGCTGGGCACCTTGAAGGACGTCACCGCCCAAAAGTCCGCGGAAGAGGCCTTGCGCCGGAGCGAGGCTCGGCTGACCCACGCCTTTTCCGCCACCAGTGACGCAATCTGGGAGCGGTATCCCAAGACCTCGCGTACCTATTACAGCCCCCGCTGGTACGAAATGTTTGGATACAACGACCAGGAGCTACCCATGACCGCCGAGAGCTGGCAGCGCCTCTGTCACCCAGAGGACTACCCGGCTGCCTCCGAAACCCTCAGGCGGTTATTGGCCTCGCCGGATGATGAGCAACATGTGGCCCAATACCGGATGCGCCACCGCGATGGCCATTGGGTGTGGATTATCAGCCGGGGCAAGGTTGTGGAACGGGATCAGGACGGAACCCCTCTCCTGGCCACCGGCACCAACACCGACATAACCAAGTCTAAAATGGCGGTGCTGGCCCTTAAGGAGAGTGAAAACCGCTATCGAACCCTGTTTGAAGCGGGGAGCGATGCCATTTTCATCCTGAAGAAGGACATGGTTGTTGAGTGCAACAAAAAAACCCTGGAGATGTTCCGGGCGACCAGAGATCAGTTGGTCGGATTTTCGCCCTGGTCCTTCTCACCGCTGCAACAGCCGGACGGGCGCACCTTTGCCGAGCACGGTATGGGCTACATCAGTGAAGCCCTGCAGGGCCGGCCCCAACAATTCGAATGGGTCCATGCCCGGCTCGATGGATCCCTGTTCCATTCCGATGCACGATTGAGTGCCGTTGACCTCGCGGGGGAGACTTGCCTGCAATGCATTGTCCGCGACATTAGCGAATGGAAGCACACAGAACATGCCCTGCGTGAGAGTGAATTCCGGTTCCGGTCCTTTTTCAACACTAACCCTGAGGGTATCCTGCTCATCAGTTTTCGCGGCACTATTTTGGATGTCAACCGGGCATTCTTGCGTGAAAGTGGCTATGGCCATGGGGAAATGGCCCAGAAACACTTCAGGAAATTTGTCCCTACCGAGGACCAGACCCGGATCGTCGATGCCATCCTGGCCTTTAAGTCGGGGATAGCCAAGGATCAGCCAATCCGGTTTTCCTACAAAAAAAAGGACGGCGCCCTCGTGCCGGTGATGGCCAAGGGCTGGCTGGTGGTCGACGAAAAGAGCAACCCGCTTTATATCGGCGTGTTCATACACAATATGAGCAAGGAACTGGCCTTGGCCGCAGAGAAGTCCGCCTTGGAAAAACAGGTCATCCAGGCCCAGAGAAGTGAGGCCATCGGTACGCTGGCTGGAGGAATTGCCCATGATTTCAACAATATTTTGGGAGGGATCATCGGCTACACCGAGTTGTCAATCCACTGTGGAGCCCCCTCCATGGATGCCAAAATCCGTGAATATATGCAAAGGGTGCTCGAGGGCGGCAACCGGGCCAAAGATTTGGTCCAGCAGATCCTTCGCTTCAGCCGTCATTCGGCCACGATCATGGAGCCGATTAATCTCACGCCTGTGATCAAGGAATCGATGCAACTCATGCGCTCGACCCTGCCAAGCACGATTACTATCCACCACCAGTTTCAGCAGGACTCGGACCGAATTCTCGGGGACCCCACCCAGATCCATCAGGTGGTGATGAATCTCGCCACCAACGCGCTCCACGCCATGCGGGAAAGAGGGGGCGTGCTGAGCATCAGCCTCAGCAACGTCTTTCTCGATGCCCCGCGCCATTTTCTGTCCATGTCCATCGAACCAGGCGATTACCTGCACCTGCACGTCAGCGATACCGGTTGCGGCATGCCGCCAAACGTGGTTGAGCGGATTTTTGAACCCTATTTCACCACCAAAAAAATTGACGAGGGTACGGGCTTGGGCATGGCTGTTGTTCTGGGTATAATAAAGAGCCATGATGGGTTGATTGAGGTCGAGTCGGCTGTGGGCAAGGGGACTCGGTTCGATATCTATCTGCCTTTGACCGCGGAAGAAACAGCCGCAAAGGAGAACGTGTTCTCTTCCTTCCCCATGGGGCAGGGCCAGCGGGTACTGCTCGTCGATGACGAGCATTTGTTTCGGGAAGTTATCAAGGAAAGTTTACAGCTTTTGGGTTACGAGGTGACGGCCTGTTCAAGCAGTCTCTATGCCCTGGAGGTGTTCACATCCGCACCTCACGACTATGATCTGCTGCTCACCGATCAAACCATGCCGGAAATGACAGGCGTACAACTCATCCAGAAAATTAGGCGGTTGACCAAGCATCTGCCGATTATCCTTTGCACCGGCTATAGTGAGGTCGTCAGCGAGCAGACTGCAGTCCATTATGGCATCAGCCACTTCCTCATGAAGCCGGTCAATACCAGTGACCTGGCCCAAGCACTGGCCACGGTGTTGGCCAAAGGGGACGCATAATCGCCTTGTTTGCTCTTCTCGCCAAAAACTCGACAATGTCGGTTCGATCTTCGTAACGTGCTGATTGCACAACACGCTATTTTCAGGATTTTAACTTTTAACAAGGCCATCACGTTTGAGTCTTCTTCTGCAGACGGAGAGTTGCTATGCAACAATACCCGATTTTAACCGACTTCATCCATTTTGATAAGCTGCAGTCCGTGTTGAAAAAGCTCTGTGCCTTTGTGAAGATGGGGTGTTGTATCGTCGCTCCGGATGGCAGAATACTCGTTGAAGAAGGTTGGGAGTGTCTTTGTACAGAAGATCGGAATGGTAAACAATCGACCGATTCCAGGCAATGCATCCATAGAGAGCGCTTTTGGGCAGGCAATGAGGAAACCGGATTTGAGAAGCAGGTGTTGGTTTGCAAGAATGGTTTCACTACTCTCGGGGCGCCAATTCACATCGAAGGACTGCATATTGCCAGTATTGTCCTTGGACCATTCCTCCAGGAATCATCGATGCATGACCTTTCCGAGCCTTTACCCGCCTTAGATCAGGAAAGCAATGCAAGCCCAGCTTTGTCTCTATCTGGGGTTTCTCAAGAGCGGATACAGCGCATAATCGATCACTTGGATATTTTCGTCGAGCTCATTGCAGAAATGGGCCGCAATCAGTTGGTTGAGACGAGAACTGGTGCGGCTCTCAAGAAGAGCGAGCAACGCTATCGGAACCTCATTGACTCGCTGCCCCAGATGGTGTTCGAAACAGACCGAGAGGGGCGGATTGTCTTTGTCAATCAATCGGCACGGGAAATACTCGGCCTTCCCGAAGATATCCTGGGCCAGGACATTGACATAACCTGCTTTATCCCAGACAACGAGCACGAACGCCTTATTGACCATTGCAGCCGTATCCTCAACGGCGAGATTCTCCCCTCGATCGAGTGCGTGTTTCGTCGGGGCAACGGCGACCTCTTCCCGGTCCTGCTCTATGGTCAGCCCATTGAAGAAAATGGCGGAGGTGTAAGTGGCGTGCGTGGCGTTCTCTTTGACATGAGCGCACACCGGCAGACAGAGTTGGAACTTTTGCAAAGCCAACTGCGATACAAGGCTCTGTTTGAAAAGTCGCAGGACGCGCTGCTGCTTATGGAAGAGGGGAAGATCGTCGATTGCAACATCAAGGCCACTGAGCTCTTCCACAAATCCCGTGGTGAGCTTGTCGGATTCTCTCTCCCGTTGTTGGCTGATTCTCTGGAGCTAACAGATCAAGATCAGGGAGCAAAGAATCTCGATACGCTTCTTTGCGACAACGAGCCGGAAGCTAATTGCATGGAATGGAGGTTTACCCTCGCGGGTGGAGAGCAGATTGAGACTGAAGTTGAAGTGAACAGGGTCGATCTGCCTGGCCGCACTTTCATACAAATAACGCTGCACGACATCACCAAGCGCAATCAGGAAAAGAGAAGACTGGAAACGCGGGAATCGGCATGGAGGGCCCTTTTCCAGCATGCACCCTTTGGCATCGCTGTCAATCGGCTCGCTGACGGCGTATACCTCGATGTCAATCCTGCCTTGGTCAAACAATCGGGAAGGAGTATTGCGGAAATTCTTGGCAAATCATCGTATGACTCTCTTCCGCAGTCGCAGCGTCCGGTAGCCGAGGAGGTTGCCCAAATTCTTTTGGAACAAGGGTTTACAGGCATTCAGGAAACAGACGTCTTAAAGCCAGACGGATCCACCAGAAGCGTTCTCTATTCTGCAGCAACCTTCAAATCCGGTGACCAGGTCAATGTTGTCAGCATGGTCATCGACATAACCGAACGCAAGGAGATGGAGCGGCGGCTGCGGCAGAGCGAGGCCCGGATGCAAAGCCTGTATCACGCGGTACCGGTTGGCCTGGCTGTCTTGAAGGACCGGATTATTCTTTCCGTTAACGAACGCCTTGCTGAAATCACCGGCTACCCTATGGATACATTGCTCGGTCATTCCTCCCGATCGCTGTATTTCAGCGACAGGGATTTTGAGGCCGTCGGCAAGGCCCTCTATCGTGCACAGGACAGCCGAGGCAGAGGATATATAGAGACCAGATTCAGACACAAGGACGGATCGGCGCGGTATATTTCCCTTTTCGCGGCCCCTCTCGAGCCGGACAACCCGGGAGAGGGCGCGGTGGTGGCAGTGCAGGACATCACCGAGCAGAAGGCGATGCTCCAAGCCCTGCGGGACAGTGAGGAGCGGTTCCGTAGCATCATGGAGCAGTCCACATTCAGCATGATGATTCTGTCCCCCGAGGGCAAGGTGTTGTACGTCAATGACGCCTGCCTGAGACTGTGGGGCATATGCCGCGAACTCGCCAGTACGTACAATATCCTCACCGACCCGCAGCTTGAACAACTGGGCATGAATCCCGTGATTCGGCGGGCGATGGCCGGAGAGCAGGTAAGCCTTCCTGCCACGACCTACGACCTCAGCGCCACGCTCGGGGAAGGGGCACTGAGGACTGTTCAAGGAGATTTCTACCCAGCCCGCGACGCCGACGGGACTGTCCGCCACATCATTCTTATTCAGCAAGATGTCACGGAGCGTAAGCGGGCCGAGGAGGCATTACGGCTTAACGAAGCCCGGCTCGAGACGCTGATGGAACTGAACCAGAGGCGTTTCACGTCGTTGAACGAGATGGCCCAGTTTGCCATGGATGCGGCGGTTCGCCTGACGCAGAGCAGCCTCGGCTATATCGGGTTCGTCAACGAGGAGCAAACCGAGCTAACCTTGTATGCCTGGTCGCAGGCCGCCATGCAGGAGTGCCGGATCGAGGATAAGCCGTTGGTTTATCGGCTGGAGGCGACGGGCCTGTGGGGGGAGACATTCCGCCAACGCAAGCCGATCATCACTAATGACTATGCCGCGCCATCCCCCTGGAAACGGGGCTATCCCGAAGGACACGTCATACTTGTGCGGCACCTAGGCGTGCCGGTCCTGGATGGCGACCGCGTGGTGATGATGGTGGGGGTGGGCAACAAGGAGACGGACTACGATGAGGCCGATGTCCGTCAGCTCACGCTCCTGATGACCGGGATGTGGCAGATTTTGCAGCGCAAACAGGCAAAAAAGGCGCTTCACGAAAGGGAGGAACGCCTGCAGCAGCAGAACGCCGCCTTACTCAGGCTCATGTCCCGAGGCACCCTGTTTCAATCCGATTTGGACCAGGCGGTTGCCGAAATCATTGAGGCCAGTTCCGCCTTAATCAACACCGAGCGTGTCAGTGTCTGGCTGTACAACGAAGACTTCGCCGACATCCGTTGTATTGACCTGTACAGGCAGAGCGTCGGACGACACGCCTCTGGGGAAATGCTGCAATGCAAGGAGTTTCCTTCCTATACCGCTAGCCACAGAAAGGGTGAAGTCATCGCCGCGGTGGATGTTTACACCGATCCGCGCACCCAGGACATCCCTGCCGCCTATTATAAAGAACACGATATTCGCTCGTTGCTGGATGCGCCAGTTTGGCTGCACGATCGATTGGGGGGGCTCCTGAGTTTTGAGCATGTCGGCGAGCGGCGAGTATGGACACCTGAAGACGAGCGGTTGGCTAGCAACATGGCAGCACTCTTGACGCTTTGTTTTGAGACCGACGAACGGAAAAAGGCGCAGGCTGCCTTGCAGAAGAGCGAGTCGCAGCTCGCGAATGCAGTGAAGATCGCAAAACTTGGCCATTGGGAGCTGGATATTGCAAGCGGCGTATTCATTTTCACGGATAGTCTCTACGACATCTTGCACACCACGGCCAAAGATGTCGGCGGGTATCAGATGTCAATAACCGAATACGCCAAGCACTTCGTGCATCCCGAAGACGCATGGCGTGTTACAGAAGAGTTGCGCAAGTCCATAGAAACCGACGATCCAAATTTTGGCTGCCAATTAGAACATCGGGTGCTCTACGCCGATGGTGGCATCGGATACATAGCGGTACGTTACTTTGTCGTCAAAAATCATTATGGAAAAACGATCAAGACCTATGGCGTCAATCAAGATATCACCGAGCGCAAACTGGCAGAAATAGCCGCACAGGAAAGTGGACTGCGATACAGGTCGCTGTTCGAGGGGGCCGGTGATGCAATTTTTATCATGAAAGATGGCGTCATTATCGATTGCAACCAAAAAGCACTCGATATCCTTCAATGTGTGAGAGAAGATGTTGTCGGCCGAACACCTGAGGCTATATCGCCACCAAAGCAGCCTGATGGCCAACGTTCAGCGGAAAAAGCACAACAGTTGTTAGCGGAAGCCTTAAAGGAAAACAACCGGAAATTTGAATGGGTACTCTGCCGTCCTGATGGTAGTTCCTTTTATACTGAGGTGAGTTTGCGTTCCATAGATTTGTCGGGGGATTTAATTGTGCAGGCCATAGTCCGCGACATCAGTGAGAGGAAGAAAAGCGAGAAAATACTGCGGGAAAGCGAGTTTCGTTTTCGTTCATTTTTCAACACCAACCCGGAAGGTATTCTGCTTCTTGATTTCCAGGGGCGTATCCTCGATGCCAATAAAGCTTTCCTGCGAAAAAGTGGATATTCCCTGCCTGAATGTCGGATGACCAATTTCAAAGAATTCGTTCCAGAAAACGATCAAGGGAAAATCATTGAAGCTTTATTGAATCTCAGGTCAGGCCTCTCTCAGCAAAAGCCCCTTCAGTCCACCTATAAAGCTAAAGACGGCAGAATAGTGCCCGTGTCCTTCAGGGGCTGGTTGGTTGTCGATGAAGAGAGCAAACCGCTCTACTTGGGGGTATTCATAAAAGACCTGACCACAGAGAAGGCTTTGACCGCAGACAAAAACGCCCTTGAAAAACAGGTAATCCGTGCCCAGAAAAGTGAGGCTATTGGTACCCTTGCCGGCGGCATCGCCCATGACTTTAACAATATACTTGCAGGGATCATCGGCTACACCGAATTGGCTCTCTATCGGAATCCGGCCGCTCTTGACCCAAAAATCAAGGGGTACATCGAACGTGTTCTCGAGGGAGGCAATCGGGCAAAAAATCTTGTGCAGCAAATTCTTCGTTTCAGCAGAAACACCGATACAGTGATGGGGCCAATCAACCTCATCCCTTTGGTCAAGGAAACATTGCTTCTCCTCCAGTCTACATTGCCCAAAACGATAACCTTCGAGAAAAATATTGCGGCCGATCCTGATAAGATTCTTGGTGACTCGACCCAGATCCATCAGGTTGTCATGAATCTGGCGACAAACGCCTACCACGCCATGCGGGAAACCGGGGGCATTCTCACCGTGGCAATAACCAACATTACCCTGCTCTCGGCAAAGCAGTTCATGTCTATGACCATTCCCCCTGGCGAGTATATCAAGATTTCTATAGCCGATACGGGCTGCGGGATGTCTCCTGAAATAGTTGAAAGAATATTCGAGCCATATTTCACCACAAAGGGCGTCGATGAAGGCACTGGACTGGGTTTGGCTGTCGTGGCTGGCATTGTAAAAAGCCATAAAGGATTGATCGAGATCGAGACAACGCCAGGCAAGGGGTCGGTTTTCGATGTCTATTTTCCCAGTTTTCAAGGAGAAAACGCCGACAAAGAATTGCTCGATTCAACGTTTTCCTTGGGAAAGGGTGAAAAGATTCTGATTGTTGATGACGAAGCGTATTTCCTGGAAGTGGTCTATGAAAATTTGAAAATGCTTGGCTATAATGTGCAGTCCTTTCAGCGAAGCTTGGAAGCATTAGAGGAAATCAGGAACAATCCAAATCAATATGATCTATTGATTACTGATCAGACCATGCCGGAGATGACTGGGGTGCAGCTCATTCAGGAAGTTCGCAAAGTAAACGCTTCTTTGCCGATTATTCTCTGTACAGGATTTAGTGAAGTTGTGACGGAAAAGTCAGCTAGTTACTATGGAATTGACCGTTTTCTTATGAAACCGGTAAATGTTAACGATATGGCAAAGGCTGTTGCAGAGATTCTCTCTCAATAAGAATAAAAGAAATAACTTAAAAGAAATACCTGCGAGGCGGCCTTTGATAGTGTGAAAATTCAAAATTCATTGTAAGCAATTGTAAATTGATCTGGTTGTATTGAAAATATGTGAGACTTCACTTAATATTTCCATTTAAAATCCTATCAATCAATCAATCTTACTTAAATTTACCTTTCGACTGTTTCTTTTGTTGGCGAGATAGATTTAGCTGAATGCTGCCTTGTCAATGTGGTGATAAATTTTTCCACAGTTTATCTGAAATATCATGTCGTCTTTGTGCCATTCTTAATATAATCTTCTCCTATTGAAAACAACGCTATGAAAGTGTTTACTTTATTTGATAAATATATTTCTAAACTTGAGGCGCAAATAATACACAGATGGGGCGATTACATTTTAAAATAGACGGGACGTGCAATGACAGTGCAGCCAGGGCCTGTACCTGTGAAACCCTCCACAACACAGTCAAGACTCCGGTTTTCATGCCGGTCGCAACACGGGCAGCACTGCGCTGTCAGAGGACTGAAGACGCCGAAGCCTTAGGTTTTCCTGTGCTCCTTGCAAATACATATCACCTTCTCATCCGTCCGGGAATAGAGGTGTTTAACCATTTTAAGGGCATACACAACTTCATGCAGTGGCCGGGATCAGTGCTCACCGACTCAGGTGGGTTTCAGGTCTATTCGCTGAGCCGGGATGTTACCATACGGGACGAAGGGGCAACATTCAAAAGCTATCTTGATAACAATTTCATACACCTCACCCCTGAAAAGAGCATAGAAGTACAGAAGGCGATCGGCTCGGATATCATGATGGTGCTCGATCAGTGTGTCAACGCCACCTCTTCATACGAAGAGACCCTTGCCGCAGCAGAGCTCACCTCCCGCTGGGCAGAGCGCTCACTTGCCGCACGGCAGGAATCGCCGCAGTCCCTCTTCGGCATCGTGCAGGGCGGTAGGTATGAAAAGTTGCGCAAAACGAGCGCTGGGCAGATCACATCCCTCCCCTTTGACGGCTTTGCAATCGGCGGCCTTGCAGTTGGCGAAGCAGACCAGGAGCGGAAAGATTTGACCGAATTAACCGCATCCCTCCTGCCCTCTGACCTGCCCCGTTATCTCATGGGTGTGGGTACCCCCATCGACCTACTCGAAGCAGTTCACCGGGGAGTTGATATGTTTGACTGCATTCTGCCGACAGCCATGGGGAGACAGGGTGTTGCCTGGACATCCCACGGCAGGATTGACCTGCGGCGGAGTGTTCACAAGTTCTCTGACCGGCCCCTGGATGATGATTGTGCATGCGAAACATGCACAAAATACTCCCGAGCCTATCTGCACCATCTGGTAAAATGTGACGAATATCTGGTTTCACAGCTTGTGGGTCTCCATAACCTGACCTTTTACAAAAGGCTCATGGATCAGATGCGTCAGGAAATACTGAACGGGACATTTTATGAGTATTACTGCAGAACAAAAGAGACGCTGACCATCCAGGACCGGGATAACCCGGTAACCGCACCAAAGAAAAAAAAGAGAAAAGACCACTCAAAATTGGGAAAGTTCAGAGTCGTCACCTCTTCAAACGGATGGCATACAATTCTTGATGAACAGACGGGTGAAAAATTTCATTCGATTAACGATCCCTACAGTGAAGCTGACACGCTCTACATCTCACCAACTCTCGCTCGTCTGGGAAAGGATCGTACAACAATTTGGGACGTAGGACTCGGTGCGGGAATCAACGCGATGCGCTTTATTTTGACGTACGAAGAGATGAAAAGCGCGGGATCAACGCTGCCGGAAATTCAGCTTGTAAGTTTTGAAAATGACCTTGACTCGCTTAAGCTTGCCAAACGGAACTCTGCCATCTTTACCCACGTACGCCACCAGGCAGTGGAGAGCATTCTTGCCAGAGGAGAGTGGACCAGCCAGGATAAAAAGTTCAGTTGGCATCTTGTATCAGGCGATTTTCTGAAGACAAAAGAGATTGCCCAGGCTCCTGATATCATCTGGTATGACATGTTTTCTCAAAATAGTAATTCCCACCTATGGACCTATCACGCATTCAGGGAAATCGCTGACAAATGCAAAAATGCAGGTAAAGACCACACCGCGCTTTTTACCTATTCCAACTCTACTGCAATACGGGCAGCCCTTCTGGCCGCAGGATTTTATGTGGGCCTCGGCCCCTGTTCTGGTCCGAAACCGGATACCACCAGGGCATATATGGGCATGAGGACAAACGAGAGTGTTGAACTGCTTGACAGAAGATGGCTAAAAAAATTTACAATAAGTAGTGCTCCTGTCGGTCCCAACACTACAGAAGAAGACAAAGCAACTATTAAGGACAAGGTTCTCTATCATCCTCAGTTTGGAGAGTAATATGGAAAACGGCATGCCGTAAGTTATATGCAGCTGCTTATTTTTATTCAATTCTAACACTCTTTCTATTTTGACGATTTCCATCGTTGTCGTTCTCGTAAAAAGGCCCGAGAACGACGTTTCGAGCTTCGTAAGCTGCTGATTTCACGATGCGTGACATTCAGGTTTTTGACTTTTTACGAAGCCATCATCGTTGATTTTGCTAAATCCAGTATGAATTTCTTAGAGAGGGTTCAACTCAGAACAGCCATTCCCGGAGCCCCACTCTAATGGCACAGGAAGCTGCTTTGAAGTCCGTAAATCACCTCAACAGAGAGGAACAACGGGATAATTGAGAAAAAAGTGGGGCTTTAAATCAGTGGCATCTCAGGGGAAACACCAACATGCTGGGTCCGTTTTTCGTCGGCGGGTGGGTTCGTTTCAGATTGGCGGTGACAGCCTTGTTACCGTGCTGGTGATAAATCCCGCTTCCCGGCGCCTTCCGGGAGGCTCTGTAGACGAAGGTGTCGTCAATGATCAGAAACCAGACCAGTTGGGGGAAAGAAAATTACCATCATCCGGGCCATCTGAACCCCAAGAACGGCCCAGGACCGTTTGCCTCCCTTGAGCCATTTGTAATAGGCGCTCCAACTGAATCGCGGTCTGATCGCTAGCCAGGCTCCGCTAACAAACCCGCTCTGGGTAAGCATGGCGCCGATCAGCAACTCGATAAAAATTGGAACGGAACGTACCGGTAGAGCCCTGGCCAGGAATGTGATACATTTAAACAGGGTCCCGGTGTCACTGCCATTCACTTGTTGCCCATGGAGGCCTCCAGAAGAGTGAAGTTGTCCTCTTCTGAAGGCCGCGCTTTGACAGATATGTCAATGTTTTTAGTATTTTTTTCTGATTACACCTGAAATTCGCCTGCCGGCCGGGCCGATCTGAAATTCCGAACTTCAGTGATTCAGTAATATGGATCTTTTTTCCGTAATTGTTGCCATGTTCTAAATCTTATCCCGGATAAAAAATGTTCTTCACCCAACTGTCATTCTGGGCATTTTTCTTACCAGTTTTATGGTTATCTGTTCTTGCCCTGCATTTGGTTTTACCAAGAATCCGCACGTATGCCCTTTTGATTGCGAGTTGGATTTTCTACGGTTTCTGGGACTGGCGATTTTTAAGCCTTTTTATCTTGTCCACTTTGATCGTTTGGATTCTATCATTAAGAATCGGTGCAGCAACGCAACCAAAAACACGTCGTGGCTGGCTGCTGCTATCGCTGATTTTCAGCCTTGGGCTGCTCGGTCTGTTCAAATATCTTGGTTTTTTTGTTGACAGTTTTGTTGCGTTAATCGGAACGGTTGGCCTGTCGTTAACGGATGAATGGACATTGAAGATCCTCTTGCCTCTTGGTCTTTCCTTTTATACCTTTCAGACCATCGGTTACACGATTGATGTCTATCGAGGCAATATCTCTGCGGAACGCGATTTTATCAATTTTGCTCTGTTTGCATCCTTCTTTCCGACGCTGGTTGCAGGACCAATCCAGCGCGCCGGAGATCTGTTGCCACAGATAAACTCCCCACGTCAGGTTGTCTGGGACGATATCGGGAGGGGGACTGTACTGTGCTTACTCGGACTTATTAAGAAGATCGTAATAGCCGATGCTCTGGCACCGAGTGTGGCAGCCATATACGGTACGCCCGATCCGAGCATAGTTGGCGGTGCTGACGTAATTGTTGCTACATGGCTTTATGCTCTTCAGATTTACTGTGATTTCTCGGGGTACACTGATATTGCGAGAGGTGTGGCCCGGATGCTGGGTTTTGATCTAAAATACAATTTCTTACAGCCATATTTTGCCACCAGCCCGCAAGAATTTTGGCGGCGCTGGCATATTAGTCTTTCAAGTTGGTTACGTGATTATCTATATATCCCACTCGGCGGCAATCGGGGAGGAACTGCAGCGATCAACCGCAATTTGATTGTGACCATGATTCTCGGTGGACTATGGCACGGGGCTGCATGGAATTTCGTACTTTGGGGAGCATTTCAAGGTGCAATACAGGTGGTGCAACGCTTGTTCGGGTTCAAGGGGCGGAGGCCTGGTGATCCGCTCGGTGGTGGTATTGGCCGCAAAGGAATGCACATATTAATAACCCTGTCGTTCTTTCAGGTTACTGCCTACGGGTGGATGCTCTTCCGAGCATCATCATTTGAACAGATTGCAATCTTTTCTAGCAAAATTGTGACATCACCGCTGAGCACGGCTGGTTTTATCTCCGCTCCTGCCTTTCCATCGATCTGCGGTATTATATTCCTCTTTGTCTGGGATTTATGTGCCGAATATGCAGAACAGCAGAAATTTTATTTATGCTGGCCGATAGCAGTACGATCCATTCTTTGGGCAATGATGATTTATTTATTGGCTTTTGGCTTAACAACTACAACCTCAGGTTTCATATATGCCCAATTTTGACAGCCTGGTAAAAAGTCAAAAGCTGAGAAATCACGGTTAGTCAAATCAATAAATTGGAAGGCAAGAAACGTCGTTTTCGTGGCTTTTTACGAGAACGACATTTTTAGAAGGAATGTGGGGGATGATTAAGCAGATAAAGGTCGTTTTAGCGACGATTGTGGCGTTGATTGCGATAGATATATTCGTGTTGATGATCTTGCCATATGCACCACATAAACTGGTAATTTTTTTTGAATACGGCCGTTCAGTTCCTGGAAAAATTGCGCATTGGCAGAAGGAAAATCCCCCATTACCGGGGAATCTTCTTCATGTAGCATGGCGCCCTGAGAGTCTAGCTAGGTCAGCGAAGGAATTTTTATTAGAAGATCCGACAGGCGGTCCAGTCATACGCAATTATGGCATGTCTTTTACTAATCAACTGCTTGAGGCAGCTAAGGAATTCAATCCAGATTTGCAAGTCGATGGGCATACCGGCCCAGGTGCTCCTCCAAATTTCGTTTATTCTCAATTTCTGGATGATCGACAAAACAGACGATCCGGCGATATTGTGTTAGTGGGCATCCTGTCGAGCAGTGTCGCCGGACTTGCATCTTTTTCAAATCGGACCTGGGTATTCGAGCAACCTGCCCCATTCACATATCCCATCTTTCGACCGAATGATTCAACAAACGGACTCCGGCGCATTGATCCTGTTATTCAGTCCTTAAATGATATGTCCGCCCCATCGAAAATCATGGATTTTACCCGACAAATGCGATCCGAAGATGGGTTGTGGACTTCTCTAGCCTTCGATTTAACCAGCCTAGATGCATCACCCTTTTTTAGACTGCTACGTCGTGCAATGGCCAAATCGGCGATTGCTGAACGTGAGGACAGGATAACGGCTCACCCCATGGATGGCATCATGCCCTGGTCCCAGGTTTTGCAGCGAATGGTGCATGAAATCCAACGAATCTGCCGATCAGATGGGCAGATTCCTCTCATCGTTCTAATTCAAGCTCATGATGTCAGATCAGCGCATCTGTTACCCGCGTTGAAACCGATATTGAAGGCGGAGAATATACCCTACTTAGCTACTGAAGAGGTGGCTAATCCACAGGATGCTTCAGCCTATCTGGGCGATGGCCACTTCACCCATACAGTCAATAAGATCTTAGCTGAAAAACTTCTTGCGATACCAGAATTAGGGCTCAGTTCTTTTTGACTATCCCTTCTATCCATAAAGCGTTTTGATCCACCTGAGCGTTTCGGTTTCATTCACCTTGAACATGGTGAAGGGTAACGCCGAAAGGCCCCGCGTCATCACACAGAATTACTCTGAAGAAGCTGAAAAATGCGCCCGTCACTTAGGGACACAAGGGTTTGTCTGGGGAATAGTGATGGAATAAAACTGAACTTGATTTCTACAATGATAACAAAATATTACCGTGCTATCCTTACGTTCCGTAAGCAGGCCCACTGTATAACCTGTTATGTTTATCGTTTTCGTAAAAAGGTCCGAGAACGACGTTTCGAGCTTTGTAAGTTGCTGATTTCACGATGCGTGACATTCAGGCTTGTGACTTTTCACGAAGCCATCATGTTTCCAGTTCCTCCTGGTCGATCCACTGCTGAAAGCGGTCGACCAGCTTCCAAAAATCAGCAATGGCCTGTTTCCCGGTTTCGGTCAGCCAGGCGCCGCCCCCCTGTCGGCCACCGGCCTGTTTTTCCACCAGGGGAGCTGGGGCCAGGTTGTTCATGTTTTCAACCAGATGCCAGGCATGACTGAAGCTCATCTGCATCGACTTGGCCGCAGCGGAAACCGATCCATACTCACCGATGCGCTCCAACAGGACCACGCGTCCCCAGGAGAGGTAGGTTGCGCCGTTGTTTTCAATCCATAATCGCCCTTTGATATGCAACCCGCTTTTCAGCTTGGTGCTGACCATGGCGTTTTCATCGATGGGTTTTCGCGTTTTCGGCATGAAGAATCCTAGATATATGGGGCGTTCTCGGAAAAAGCCCGGAGAGTGGTGTTTTCATCTCCGTCACGCACTGGTTGCACAATACGTGTTTTTGCTTTTTTTTAACGCAGCTTTCAACTTCGAAAGCTGAGAGAAGATGTGCGCATCGTTGCGCCTGCACAAGTACCCCATGAACAAGGGATTGGGCAAGTGCAATTGTCTTCACCACAAAAAAAGAGCCTTTCCCTCACGAATTTTTCTTTAGCCAAAGCAGTGTGTTAACCAAATTATTCTGTCGTCCTCGCAGGTTTTTCAAGAATGACAGAAGTGATGTATCGGTCTGCGGAGCGCTCTCGGTGGCTACAAGATATCACGCTGAAAAAGACTGGGAGAAAATCTTGGGGCAAACCGAGATGTTTCACGGTTGAGACAAGAGCTTTTTTGCCAGTTGATTCGCCGCAACCAGGAGCGGATCCCAGGTGGGGCCAAAGGGTGGGGCATAGGCCAGATCGCTCTGGCTGAACTCGGCTATCCCCATCCGCATCTGCAGGGCCACTGCCACCGCATTGATACGATGGGCAACCTGATCAGTGCCCACCATCTGCGCCCCAAGGAGTCGGCCGGATGCACGATCGCCGACCATGGAGACGTATATCGGTTGCGCACCGGGATAGATACCTGCCCTGGACTTGGATTTGATCTGGACCGAGACCGCATCGAACCCGGCCTTAAGAGCCTCTCCAAGGGAAAGACCGGAACGGGCCACCTGCATGGCAAAGGTCTTGAAGACCGCCGTGCCCGCCACGCCCGCAAGGGCCGCCGGCTTGCCGCAAACCGTATCCGCCACTGCCCAACCGCCGCGGTTGGCACGAAGAGCCAGGGGAATCCAGGTCTTTTCGCCGGTGACCAGGTGGTAGCTGTCGGCACAGTCGCCGCTGGCAAAGATATGGGGATCAGAGGTGCGCAGGTGGTGGTCCACACTGATGGATCCGCCGACACTGAGCTCAAGTCCCGCTTTTTCAGCCAGTTCAGCATTGGGTTGGACGCCGATGGCCACGACCACCATGTCGCAATCAAGCACCAATGGGGTTGACACCACCTGAAGATAGTCATTATTCGTAATGATGTGCTCTAGGGGCCGGCCATCGTAGATTCCGATACCCTGCTGCTGCAAATGTTCGCGCACATGTTGCGAGAGTTCGGCATCCAGCCAGGGAAGCAATCCCGGACGCGGTTTGATCATATCGACCTGAACAGTGCGTTCAGTAAGAGCTTCCGCCATTTCAAGGGCAATGTATCCCATACCGATGATCACCGCCCGCCGCACCTGGCGAGTGGCGAGAAACTCCTTGATACTTCGTCCATCCTCCAGATTTTTCACCATAAAGACCCCTGGCAGGTCAATCCCGCTTATCTTCGGGAGCACAGGACGTGCGCCGGTGGCAATCAATAAAAAATCATAGGCAACCGAGAAAGGTTCTTTTGCCTCCGTGGTCCCGTGGACAACTTTGCCGGCCCGGTCAATCCAATCAACCCGGTGACCGGTGCGCAGATCGATCTGCTGTTTCTGGCGGAAGGCTTCAGCCTTTCGCACCACCAGATCGTCGATCGCCCTTGTGGGATCGGCAATGTTGTAAGGGATGTTGCAGGCACTGTAGGAGACATCCTGGCCCTGCTCAAGCACGACCACTTCCATCTCCGGCGCATTTCGTTTGGCCCGGCTCGCTGCACTCATTCCGGCGGCATCACCGCCAATGATGACAAAACGCATAGATCCCTCCTCAGATAGAGAAATGACAGGTTGCCGAAGTTGAATGAAAGATGAATTGTTAAGGGGTGTGGGACAGTAGCTGCAAGATATATTTCCTGCGTTCGTGTAACAAATCTATTTTATTGATAATGCCAGCCGGATAAGACGTCAATCACTGTTCATGACCTCAAGGCAATCGTGGCAGCGGAGCACCTCTGGAACACTTTTCCATCAGATGCGGCTTTTGCTGTTCTCCAGGACGGGGCCCTGGTACTATGACCCAACCTCACCCTCTCTTTTCACTCCACTCTTCACTGCACGAACATGAATTTCACACGCATTGTATTTTCTCTATTTTGTGTCTTTTTCTTTCTCCAGAATGCCTCTGCGGTAGAAAAAACCGGCAAGACCATGCTGATAACCCCTGAAACACCGGAACCCTACAGATTTGTGGTTCGAGGTTCCTCATTGCTCGATCTGACCAAACCGGAAACCCCGCTTTTTTTTCGGGGGATCGGTTATTCCCCATTCCTCCCCGGGGAAACACCGGTACGCGGGCAACAACCGGGCAACGATGATCGCTATGGCGGCCATTTGCGGTTGATCAAGGAAATGAATGCCAACTATATCCATGTCTTTCCCCGATTGATGCCGCCGAAGTTTTTTGCCGCCCTGGACCGAACCGATTTTCTCTACAGTCAGGACGTCTGGATTTGGGCCTATGAAGAGGATTTTCTCGCGCCAGCCTTTCAGGAAAAGACCCTCAAGGACATCAAGGAGGTGATCGATCACACCTACAAGGTAGGCCGTCCTGATCGTCTGGTTCTGTTTAGCATCGGTGATGAACTCCAGGCAAAATGCATAACCGCAACCGACAAAAAGCATCCGGAGGTGCGCAATTTTCAGGGCAAGCATCTCAAACTGTCCAACCGAACGCCCACCGAGATCGCCCTGGCCAAACTGGTGGACGGGGCAATGGAGTACGAACTCAGCCGTTATGGCCGCCGGCACCTCTACTGCCATACCAGTTGGACCCATGTGGGGCCAATTGCGGATCGCCCGGATATCGAAGTCAGTCGGGAGAGTGTTTTGGTGCCGGATATGGGCGACCTGATCTGTCTCAATGTGTATACCTATGCCAACGGCGTCGTCACCTCACCTCCGGGTTCGGTCACCGGCACTACCTATCAGGGGTATCTGGAGCAGTTGGCCAGGGAATTTCAAAAACCCATCTTCATCACCCAAGTGGGCCTGGCCACCTCGCCCATTGCCCCGCGGGCGGATATTCCCGATTTTGGCGGCCATGCACCTGAGGAGGTTCCTCCGGTTTTTGCCTCGGTCTGGCAGGATCTGCACACCGCCCACGGCAGTGAACGATTTTGCGGGATCAGCTTTTTCGAACTCCAGGATGAATGGTGGAAAAGCGCCAAAGGGCCGGAGGCGTCCCTCCACCAGGACCCTGACGATCCTGAGCAGTGGTTTGGCGTCTACAGCGCCGATGTTAAGGGCAATCTTCATCCCAAGGGCGATATTGCTGAGAGTATCGGCCGCCTTTTCGCAAAGCCTTGAAAACAACAGGCCGCACCACTTCTCAGGTGCGGCCTTCCCCCATGCCTGCGTCGACATCCTTGTGGTCCCCCAGAAATACGATTCGATAATAACGGCGCAACCTTCGATTTTCCACATCACCGGATATTCCCAGGAAAGGCCGCGGGCAAAGAACTTCCCCGTAACGTTTCCTGAAAATTGAAATCCGACCATCTTTTGCGGTATCCCTGTTCTGCGGCGGGTCAAAATGTCGCTACAAGTATGTTCAATTGACAAAAATGGATTGTTTGCCAGAAACAGGAGACACCGAAGCGAATTTCAAGCCCCTGTCTCTTGTTTTTTCCCCGTAAATTTTATTGCGGCTTGACACCTGCTCATTTTCTTTGTTTATTTAGAGACTTCGATCGAGGGGGTATTTTGCCTCCGCATTTCCACTCCCTGTGCCGTTTTCATTGCATGGCGCAGGCCAGGCAAACCTTTACTCTTTACAGGCAGACAACATGGCTTTTTGGCGAGTACCTCTTGATGCCCAGGAGATACAGGTCACTCGGGGAACGGTGTGTATCATCGATGATCGGTGCAAAGGCTGCGGCTACTGCATTGAATTCTGCCCCAAGGACATCCTCCAGTTTTCCAATAAATTCAACCGAAAGGGCTACCACCCCCCCGTGGTCACAAAGCAGGGTGAATGTGTCAACTGCCACTACTGCGAAATCATCTGCCCCGAATTTGCCATTTTTTCGGTGGAAACAGAGCCCACGGCCATCCAGAAATAATCCCTCTATCCCAATGAGCTCGTTATGAAATCAGCTGTTCTCACCGGTGAACATTATATCACCGGCGACGTCGCCTGCGCCGAAGGCGCCATTGCCGCCGGGTGTAAATTTTTCGGCGCCTATCCGATTACCCCGGCCACCGAGATTGCCGAACACATGGCTGAGCGGTTGCCCGAGATCGGTGGTACCTTCATCCAGATGGAAGACGAGATCGCGGCCATTGCCTCCATCCTCGGCGCCGCCTGGACCGGGGTGAAGTCCATGACCGCCACCTCCGGTCCTGGATTCAGCCTGATGATGGAAAATCTCGGTCTCGGCGTCTGCACAGAAACCCCCTGTGTGATCGTCAATGTACAGCGGACCGGACCTTCCACCGGCCTGCCGACCCAGACAGGGCAGGGCGACATGATGCAGGCCCGCTGGGGATCGCACGGTGACTACGAGCTGATTGCCCTGGCCCCTTCGTCGCCGCAGGACTGCTTTTACCAGACCATCCGCGCCTTCAACCTCAGTGAAAAATACCGGGTCCCGGTGCTGATCATGGCCGATGAGATCGTCGGCCACATGAGCGAGAAGGTGGTCATCCCGGAGGCGAATAAGATTCACCTCGTCGATCGCCCCAAACCAAGTGGCCGCAAGGATCGGTTTCGCCTCTACGAGCCAGGCCCCAATGGAGTCGCCCCCATGCCCGCCATCGGTGATGGCTACAATATCCATGTCACCGGGTTGACCCACGACGAGCGCGGCTATCCGGCCATGACCGTCGAGGCGCAGGAAGAGATGATGAACCGCATCAAGGGCAAGATTCGCAACAACCTCGACGACATCATCGAGACCGAGTCCTACCGCATGGAGGACGCCGATATCGTCATCGTCAGTTACGGCGTTTCCGTACGCACCGGTCTATCCGCGGTCGATCAGGCACGGGAAAAGGGCTACAAGGCCGGTCTGCTGCGATTGGTCACGGTCTGGCCTTTTCCGGAGGCAATGATTCGGGAAATTGCCCAACGGGTCAAGGGGTTCGTCACCGTCGAAATCAATCTCGGCCAGGTCCACTACGAGGTGGAGCGGTGTGCCGGCGGCCAGGCCAAGGCCGTGCTGGTCGGCAGCGCCGGCGGCAAGATCATTCATCCGGAAAAGGTTCTCGCCCGTATTGAGGAGGAATTCTAAGTCATGACCACCAATCCCAAAAAACTGGCCAAACAGCCCGAACATCCGCTTGACGACCTGATCCGCACCGACCGCATTCCCCACATCTGGTGTCCCGGCTGCGGTATCGGCACGGTCTTTTCCTCCTGCCTGAGCGCCATCAAGGCAACGCAAATTCCCTACAACCAGTTCGCCATGGTTTCGGGTATCGGCTGTTCCGCCCGTGGGGCAGGCTACATTAAACTGGATTCGTTCCATACCACCCATGGCCGCGCCATTCCTTTTGCCACCGGCATCAAAATGGCCAAACCGGACCTGAAGGTGATCGTCTTTTCCGGCGACGGCGATCTCTTTGCCATCGGCGGCAACCACTTCATTCATGCGGCCCGGCGCAACATGGACCTCACCGTTATCTGCGTCAACAACCTCACCTACGGCATGACCGGCGGTCAGGTAGCGGCCACCACCCCCAATATGGCCAAATCCACGACCACGCCACAGGGCAACCCGGATGCACCGTTCAACCTGCCGCTCTTGGCCTACGCCTCGGGTGCCTCCTATGTCGCCCGCTGGACCATCCTCCAGACCCGCGACCTGACCACGGCGATCAACGAGGCCATCACCCGCAAGGGATTTTCCTTTATCGAGGTCCTTTCGCCCTGTCCGATCAACTATGGCCGCCGCAACAAGGAAAAGCCCATCGACACCCTCAAACTCTACCAGGATCACACCATTATCAAGCACGGTGCCAATCCGGCCCTGGCGGACATCGATTTTGAAAAGGGTGTGGTGATCGGCAAGTTTATCGACATCGACCGGAGCACCTGCGACGACCGCTACGCTGAGCTGCATCGGCCCTGCAGCGACGACTAACCCTTTTGATTGGCTCTACGGGAAGACATCACACTCATGAGTACAGAAACAGCACACAAGCAAACGGAAATCATCGTCACCGGTTTCGGCGGCCAGGGGATTATTCTCGCCGGTCGCATACTCGGTATGGCGGCCTCGCTCGTTGACAAGAAGGAGTCGACTCTGGTTCAGGCCTATGGACCTGAATCCCGTGGCGGCGCCTGCAATGCCCAGGTCATCATTTCCGACACCCCGATTCATTACCCCTACGTCAATACGCCCAAAATCCTGGTGGCCATGTCCCAGGCCGGCTATGACAAGTTCGCCCCAGCCCTGCTGGCCGATTCCATACTTCTGGTGGATCAGGACCTGGTCAACCCGGAAAATGCGGTCTGTGATTCCTTCGCCATTCCGGCGACCCGTATGGCGGAAAATCTCGGTAACAAGATGATGGCCAACATCATCATGCTTGGATTCTGCACCGCCATCACCGGCGCGATTTCCCCGGAAGCGGCCCAGGCAACCATCCAAAAATCCGTGCCCAAAGGGACCGAGGTGCGCAACGTCGAGGCCTACAGCAAGGGCTACGACTACGGGCTTTCCACCCTCAAGGGACGTGAAAAACGGGCCGCGGGCCAGACAGGAGTCATGGCATAATGAAACGACAGAAAGAACGCCTCTACCGAGTCATTGTTGCCGGGGCCACGCCCGAAGGCATCGCCGCCACCTGCAAGCTCGGGGAACTGGGTATTCCAGTGACCCTGGTCGACTCCGCTCCGGACCTTGACCGCAAACTCGCGGCCGAAAAGTATCGCCTGCCCTCGGGACTGACTTTCAATTACGCCCATCGTCCCGGCTTGATCCGCATCATCCGCAACGGTGCCATCCGCACCATGCTGCCGGCCTCGATCAGTTCGATCAAACATACCGCCCAGGGATTCAGCGTCCGTATCGATCAGGAACAAACCTTTATCGATGCCGACCGTTGTGCCAACTGTGGCAAATGCGCCACGGTTTGTCCGGTGGAGCATCCTGAGCACGGTAAAGCCCTGCGCTATGCGGCTCGGACTGCCTTGCCGGGCCGACCGTACATCGACAAGCGTAAAACCCCGCTCTGTCAGGAGAGCTGTCCGCTCGGGGTCAATGCCCAGGGATATATCGCCCTGGCGGCCCAGGGGAAGTATGACGAGGCCTTGGCCCTGATACGGCGGGACAACGTCCTGCCCGGCATCTGCGGACGCATCTGTACCCATCCCTGTGAGGAGGCCTGCCGTCGCGGCGGAGTGGACGATCCGGTTTCCATTCGGGCGATCAAGCGTTTTCTCGCCGATTATGAAGGGGAGGATCGCAAACGTCAGGAGGCGGCCGGCTATGCCTTTGCCGCCAAGGTCGAACCAACCCGGCCTGAGAAAATTGCCATTGTCGGCTCCGGTCCCGCGGGTATCGCCGCTGCCGCCGATCTGGCCCGTAAGGGATATGGGGTCACGCTTTTTGAGAAAGAAGCCGAAATCGGCGGCCTGCTCCGCTACGGCATCGGCGCGCACCGTCTCCCCCGGGAAATTCTCGATAGGGAGTTGCAGTTCATTCACTGGCTGGGGGTCGACTTTGCCCCCAATCATCCCATTGATCTCAGCAGTGACCTGAGCCGTCTCGCCAAGGAGTACAACGGTGTCGTCATCGCCACCGGCACCTGGCACGACCGCAAGCTCGGCATTCCCGGCGAGGAGCTCAAAGGCGTTGAAGGCTGCCTCTCTTTCCTCTCCAAAAAAGAGTGGGAGGGGGTGAACACCATTTCCGGCAGGGTCGCGGTTATCGGCGACGGCAACTCGGCCTTTGATCTGGCACGCACCCTGACCCGTATGGGGGCCGAGGTCAGCATCGTTTCCTGGTTCGGTGCCGAGCATATCCCGGCGGATCCCGACGAAGTCCGTGAGGCGGTGGAGGAGGGCGTCGCCATTGTCGATGCCACCCAGGTTGTCGCCTTCCGGGGAGAGAAGGGGACCTTTACCCATCTGGAGTGCAAACCCACCGTTCCCGGCACCCCCGATGAACGCGGCATGATCTGGCCGGTGGTGGATACGGGCAAAGAGGCCTTCACCCTGGCCTTTGATCAGGTCTTTGTCGCCATAGGTCAGGTCGGTGGTTTTACCGCCGATACCTTTGGCGATCTGATCGCGGTGAGCGACCGCGGGTTCATCGATACCGACGATGAGTTCCACACCACCATGGCCAAGGTCTATGCCGCCGGCGACACCGTCTCCGGTCCCTCATCGGTGGTCAAGGCGATGGCTACGGGACGCAAGGTGGCCCGCTCCATTCATTACGATCTGACCGGTATTCGTGAAGAGGTCATGGTTTCGCGTCCCGACAGCCGTGATTTTCGCTGCATTCCCGAAGAACTGCCCAAGCAAAACCGGACAACCATGCCAGAGCGCAGGGCAACTGAGCGCAAGACCAACTTCAACGAGGTCGCGCTTGGCTACAACGCCCTCCAGGTAACCGCCGAGGCCAACCGCTGCCTCCAATGCGGGGTCTGTTCCGAGTGTTTGCAGTGCGTTGAGGCCTGCGGCGCCCTGAAGGCGATCAACCACTACCAGGAAATGGAGCCGGTGGTCGAGCAGTGCGGCGCAGTGATCGTGGCGGATCCCGCGATTGCTCCCAACATCAAGGGCGACGACATCATCCGTGCCTATGGGCCCAAGGCGGCCCGCCCCAACATCAACGACATGATCGTTCGCGGATTTGACGCTGCCGGCCGGGCCATGTTGCTCTTGGGCGGCGCGTCCAACAAGACCAAGGGCCATGGCCGCTCCGTGTCCTTGCCCGATCCCGGACTCTCTCCCGAGATTCGCATTGGTGTCTTTGTCTGCCGCTGCAACGACTCTCTCGGTTGGCTCGATGGCATGAGCAATTACCTCGAGGAGTTGTCTGCATCCAATCCGGCCATTGTCCACACCGAGATGCTCACCTCGGCCTGTGTCGAATCCGGCAGTGCAGATATCATCCGTGCGGTCCGTGAGAAGGCCATCACCCGCATCGTGCTTGCCTCCTGCGTCTGTTGCCCGCTCAATTTTGTCTGCAGCGCCTGCACCGATCAACGCAGCCGCCTGAAGCACAACCTCTTTCATGGCACCGGCATCAGTCGTTCCATGGTGGAAACCTGCAATTTGCGTGGTGAAATTCTCCGCCTGGTGGAATCCCAGCCCGAACTCGCCATTGAACGCTATAAGGGGCTCCTGCAGCGCTCGATCAAGCGCACCTTGACGCTGAAGCCGTTGGCGGCCGTGGATCGCAACTACAACTTTGCGGCCGCGGTCATCGGCAACTCGCAGTCAACCATGAACAGTGCGCTCACCCTGGCTGAAAGCGATCACGAGGTCTTTCGCTTCGGCACGGCCGAACAGCCACTCAAGGATCTGGTGCAGCATCCCAATATCCACAACTTTCCGGACTGGCATGTCAAGGACATCAAGGGGACCATCGGCGATTTCCAGATCCTGATTGAAAACGGCGGGTATGCCCAGGTGTTGCGTGCGGGAACGGTCATCCTCGGGGAGAAGGCGAGGCGTCGCATCGCCTATACCCATCAGGAAGGCCTCCCCAGCTGCACGGTTGAGCCGGTGGCCCAGAAGTACAACGTCACCGGTATTCCCTTTGCCTACCCCTGCGCCACCTCAGTACCGGGGTTGTACCTGGCCGAACCTTCAGATATTAACGTTTCCAAGTTGAAGAAGGGGACGGCCGCTGCAGTCATGGTTGCAGCTGCCATGCCGCGCGGTCCGCGGCAGTCCAAGGGATTCACCGCTGCCATCGATCAGCAGCTCTGCCGTGGTTGTGGCCGTTGTGCCAACGTCTGTCTCTATCATGCTGTGACCCTGCAGCCCAACGAGGTCGGCGGCTGGCATGCCCAAATCGATGAAGCCCTGTGCAAGGGCTGTGGCAACTGCCTCTCGGTCTGCCCCACGGGTGCGGCCGACAGCCCATTTCGTAACCGGGCCTATCTCGAACAGGCCCTTGAAGAACTGCTCTCCAAGGACACGGTCCATGAATAATCAAGATACACAACAACCGCTCAATATACTGCTCTTTGCCTGCAACTGGGGGGCGCATTCCGCCTTCCTGACCCTGCAGGATCAACGACGGCCCATTCCCAACGAGATTCGCATGGTGCGGACCCCCTGTACCGGCCGCATCGACCGGGCGATGATGCTCAAGGCCTTTGCCAAGGGTGCCGATGGTGTGGCCCTGGTGGGCTGCGAGCCCGGGACCTGCCGCTACGGCAGCGGCACCGCCACCTCCCAGCGCAACACCCAGGACGTACAGAAGGTGCTTGACATCATGGGGTTGGGTGGCGAACGCCTCCGCTTTGCCGCCTTCCTGCCGGAAGAATCCGAGGAGCTGCTCTTTTTCCTCCAGGAATTCAGCGCCGATATCCGTCGTCTCGGACCGGCCGGAATCAAGGAGGCCCCGGTGGTGCCGGTTCCGGACCTGGCCACCCGGAAACAGGAGCTGCAGCAGTTGGTGGAAACCTATGACATCCACGCCTGCCAGGACTGCGGCAAATGCACCTCCGCCTGCCCCCTGGCCCTGATCGGCAAGCCCTTCTCGCCGCGGGCCATTGCCTCGGCGGTCATCACCGGCGGCATCCATGCGCCTGGTGTCCAGGAGAATGCCTGGAGTTGCCTCACCTGCGGCATCTGTTACGAGCGCTGTCCGTCCGCGGTCAACTTTCCCGCCTTTATCAAGGAACTGCGCCACCTTTATCGCCAGACGGAACTCCCCGGCCGCGAGGTGCATGGCGGCTTTTTCCACTCCCTGATGCGTTCCCAGACCTCGCCTGCGATCGTGCCCAAGCGGTGGACTAGTTTGCCCGAGGAAATCCGCATCGATCCTGAAAGTCCGGTGCTGTTTTTCGGCGGCTGTGCGCCCTATTACGACATCTTTTTTGGCAAGCGGATGGAGGTGGAAACCAATCGCATCCTGCTTGACAGTCTGCGCTTGCTGAATTTCTTCGATGTCACCCCGCGCCTGCTCCATGACGAGCGCTGTTGCGGCCATGACCTGCTTTGGTCCGGCGACAAGGAAAACTTCACGCGCCTGGCCCAGTTGAATGTCGATAAACTCAATGCGCTGGGCATCGAGACGGTGATCACCACCTGTCCCGAATGTTACCACACCCTGCACACCACCTATGCGGAACAGGGATTCAAGCCCAACTTCAAGGTGGTCCATCTCTACGATTTCCTAGAAGAGCAACTCGATAAGGGCGCGGTCGGTTTCAACGAGTTCGACCATGCCATCACCTTCCAGGACTCCTGCCGTCTCGGACGGATCGAGGGCAGGGTGGATCTGCCGCGCAAACTGCTCAAACGGCTCAAGCCCAAGGGGTTTGTCGAGATGAAAGAATCCGGCAATGCCTCGGTCTGCTGCGGCAACTGTGCCTGGACCGGGTGCGACTCTTTTTCCAAGGCAATGCAGGTCAAACGGCTCGAGCAGGCCCACGCCACCGGCAGCGACCTAGTGGTCACCGCCTGTCCCAAATGTCAGCTCCATCTCAAATGCGCCATGGAAGATCCCTTCCGCAGGGAACAGCTCAGCATCGAGCTGATGGATCTGACCAGCGTCATTGCCCAGACCATTCGCTGGGAGTAGAGTCACTGACGCTCAGGAAAGCCACCACCACTATGTTACAAAAGTTCAACTGTTAAACCGCTAACCAGCTACCAGCTCGTTTTGGAGAGTACCATGTCAAAAATAACCAGCGCTAAACCCGCAGGTGATCAGGAACCCCGCATCGGCGTCTATGTCTGCCACTGCGGCCTGAACATCGCCCAGTCGGTTGACTGCAAGCGTGTCGCCGAAAGCGTGGAAAACAAAGACGGTGTCATCCTTTCCAAGGATATCGTCTATGCCTGTTCCGAACCGGGGCAGCAGTCCATCAAGCAGGACATCATCGACAACGGCCTTGACCGGGTGGTGATCGCCTCCTGTTCGCCGCGCCTCCATGAGGCCACCTTCAAGAAGATGATCGATTCGGTCGGTCTCAATCCCTACATGCTCGATATGGCCAACCTCCGCGAGCAGTGCTCCTGGGTCCATATGAACGACAAGGAGAACGCCACCCTCAAGGCCGAGACCCTGGTCAACATGGCGATTTCGCGCGTACGTGGACTGGAGCCGCTCTACGAGGAAACCCTGCCGCTGACTCCGAAGACCCTGGTCATCGGTGGCGGAGTGGCCGGTATCCAGGCGGCGCTTGATTTGGCCGACAGCGGTTATGACGTTACCCTGGTGGAGAAGAGCCCCTCCGTCGGCGGCGTCATGGCGCAGATCGATAAAACTTTTCCAACGATGGACTGCTCTATTTGAATCTTAGGTCCTAAGATGACAGATGTCGGTCGACATCCCCGGATAAAGCTGTTGACGTTGAGTGAAGTTGTCGATGTAAAGGGTTACGTCGGAAATTTTAAAGTAAAAATTCTGAAAAAAGCCCGTTACGTCGATGAGAAGAGTTGTACCGCCTGTGGAGATTGTGCTGAGGTCTGCCCGGTGGTACGTCCAGATGAATTTAATGTGGGCCTTGGGTCGCGTAAGGCGATTTACAGCCCCTTTCCCCAGGCAGTGCCTTCTTCGTATTTGATCAATGCCAAGGAGTGCCTGGGCCATAATCCCGCGGTCTGTTCGAAGTGCGTCGAGGTCTGCGCCAAGGGGTGCATCGATTTCCACATGTCCGATGAGGAAATCATCGAGGAGGTGGGCACCATTATTGTCGCCACCGGCCTCCAACCCTACGATCCGACCGAGATGGACGAGTACGGCTACACCCGTTTCGAGAACGTGCTTACCAGCCTCGAATTCGAGCGATTGGTGAACGCCAGCGGCCCGACCAAGGGGTCGCTGATTCGGCCTTCGGATCGGCAACACCCGAAATCTGTCGGGTTCATCCAATGCGTCGGTTCCCGTTCCGCGAAAAAAGGTGGCCACTATTGCTCCAACATCTGCTGTATGAACACGGTCAAATCCTCATTGATCATCAAGGAGCATTATCCTGATATCGAGGTCAAGGTGTTCTATATCGATATCCGTGCATTCGGTAAGGGGTTTGAGGATCTCTACACCCGCAGCCGGCGTACGGGCACCCAGTATATCCGCGGCCTGCCCGGTTCGGTCGAGGAGAACGAAGACGGTTCCATGCGGGTCGCGGTGGAGAATTCCGCCAGCGGCAAGCTCGAGTTTCATGACCTCGACATGCTGGTCCTGGCCCAGGGGATGAAACCCGCACCTTCGACCCAGCGTTTGCAGGAGATCATGGGGTTGCAGCTGACCTCGGATGGTTTCTACCTCGAGGCCCATCCCAAGCTGCAGCCGGTGGATGCCGCAACCCGCGGTATCTTCTTTGCTGGATGCGCCGAGGGGCCCAAGGATATCAAAGACAGCGTGACCCAGGCATCGGCTGCCGCCATGCGGGCGATTCGGGTGATGCACAAGGGCGAGATCACCACCGAGCCGATCACCTCGACCATCATTGCCGAGAAGTGCAAATCCTGCGGCAAGTGCGCTGATGTCTGCCCCTATGGTGCCATCACCGTGGATGTGAAGGCGAAAAAACCGGCGGTGGTCAACTCTGCGGCCTGTGCCGGCTGCGGTACCTGCGCTGCCGAGTGCCGCTTCGATGCCATCAGCATGAACCACTTCACCGATGCCCAGATCATCGGCCAGGTGGACACCATGCTGGACGAGGCGCCGGAATCGAAGATCCTCACCTTTGCCTGCAACTGGTGCTCCTATGCCGGTGCCGACTATGCCGGTGTGTCACGCCTGCAGTACCCGGCCAACGTGCATCTGATCCGTGTTATGTGCTCCGGACGGGTTGATGAAAAGTTCATTTGGGAGGGCTTCCGTAAGGGCGCTCCGGTGGTGTTGGTCAGTGGCTGCCATATCGGCGACTGCCACTACATCGATGCCAACCATTGGACTGAAAAACGTGTGGCCCGCATTCACAAAAAGATGGAGAAGATCGGCATTCGCCCCGAACGCCTCCAACTCGAATGGATCAGTGCCGCCGAGGGTATCCGCTTTGCGGAAACCATGAAGCTGATGGAGGAGATCAGAAAGAGCGTCACCCCTGAGGAGATTGCGGAGACGCAGAATATCCTCAGTAAGCTCTGAGATATATTCAACTGAGTCAGTGAAGCACAAGCCGGGCCCCTAGGGTCCGGCTTTTTTCTTGGGAAGTGTTCTCTTCCAGAAAGCCTCTGTCGGATAATCGTTTGGTTGTGGATCTGCATCAAAAACCATGTTTTGCGATCACCACGCACCCAAAAAACCATCCACGTTCTTTCCTGCCGTCCTTGCATCAGGAATAGGGAGCCACAAAAAATGCTCGAAGCTGCGCTTCGCCTCCGTCATGAGCTGCACCGTCATCCGGAGTTATCCGGCCAGGAGAGAGAAACCGTACGGAGAATTGTCCAGTTTTTCTCAAGGCTCCATCCCGACACCGTCATTGAGCACCTGGGGGGCCATGGCGTTGCAATCGTCTTCTCCGGCAAGGAGGCCGGGCCAACCGTGCTCCTGCGCTGCGAGCTGGATGCCCTTCCCATTGAAGAGACCATCAAGGCCGACTATCGATCCCTGCATGGTGGAGTCTCGCATAAATGCGGCCATGACGGCCACATGGCCATTCTCGCGGCAGTGGGTATGTCCCTTGCCCAAAAGCGTCCACGCTGCGGCAAGGTCGTCCTTTTGTTCCAACCTGCGGAAGAGACAGGGGAGGGGGCCATGGCCGTTGTCCAGGACCCGAAATTTGCCGAAATCAGACCGCATTACTGCTTTGCCGTGCATAATCTGCCGGGCTTCCCCCTGGGACAGGTGGTTATCCGCGAAGGCACCTTTGCCTGCGCATCGAGGGGAATGACCGTGCGTCTTTATGGCACCGCCTCCCATGCTGGCCAACCCGACCTTGGTCGGAGTCCGACAACGGCGATGTGCCAGATTATAGAAGGACTGACCCGTCTGCCGATGGGCACCAGACCCGATGGGGAAACAGCCTTCGTGACCATTGTCGGCGCCGCACTCGGCCAAAAATCCTTTGGCATCACCCCGGATAAGGCCGAGATCTGGGCGACCCTGCGCAGCGAATCCGATGACACCATGTTAAGAATTGTTGGCAGGGCCGAGCAGTTCGTGCAAGAATCCGCATCCGGAAGTAGTCTGCGCGCTGAGATTGAATACCAAGATATCTTCCCGGCAACGCTCAACGCTTCAACCGCAGTTGAGCTCGTTCACAGCGCGGTTGGTGCAAACGCACTGGAAACTCTCGACAAACCTTTCCGCTGGTCGGAGGATTTCGGACGGTTCACCGCTCTTTGCCACGGAGCCCTCATCGGGATTGGTGCCGGTAAAGAGGTGCCGGACTTGCACAAGCCCGAGTACGATTTCCCCGACTCCCTGGTTCCCCTGGCAGCGAAACTCTTGGTGCGGATCGTGCACACCTGTCTTGGCTGAGTTTGGATCAAGCGAATTGCGCAAAGTGTACGGATAGTCGAAAAGTAGAGCACTGCGGTTTCGTTGCTGTTTTTGTTGATAGGATTGTTTGTATGCGTGTTACACCGTTTTTTGTTGGAGATGAATGTCAGGATGTTTCGCAATGTTCCGAATCGTGGGATCACACAAGAAGACGCATGCGATACGGACGCCTCAAGCGAACCTTTCTCATCCTCGCATTTTTTGCCCTCTCCCTGAACCTGCGAGCCCCTATTACCTCCCTGCCACCGGTGATCGGTGAACTGCAAAACACCTTGCGGATCAGCGCCGGGGTGGCCGGTCTGCTCACCAGTATTCCCGTGCTTTGTTTCGGTTTTTTGACACCTCTGCTGGGATTTCTCATGAAGCGGATCTCTCTGGAGACATCGGGGAGAATAATGCTGGCAGGGATCATTGTCGGAAGTTTGGTCCGCAGTGGCGGCAGCATCTCTGCCACCTTGGCCGGAACGGTGATTATCGGGGTGGCGCTCACGGTGGGCAACATTGCAGGACTGATGGTATTGGGACGGGATTTCAAGGAACACGCCAGCACCATGACCGGTGTCTATGTCTGCGGGATGAGCATAGGCGCCACGGTGACCACGGCCATGACAGCGCCTTTTGTCCAGTTGTTCGGGTACCAGGTCTCGATGGCGCTTGTACCGGTGGGGCTTGCACTCAGCGCTGCCCTACTGTGGGGAATGGTGAGTTTCTATCACGCAAAAGAAGCGCAGCTCCTCTGTGAATTTGGGAAAGCCGGTGGCAATACAGCCGTGGCCACACCTGCCGCAGCCCAAGAGTTGGAAGCGACATCTCGTTCTGTGTTGAAAATGGCTATCGTCTGGCTGCTTTCCGCTGCTTTTGCCGCGCATACCTTTATTTTTTACGGCCTGACCGCGTGGCTGCCCCTGTATCTAAAAGACACCATCAGTCTCTCGGCCTCCACGGCCGGGGTGGTGGCTTCGTTGTTCCAGGTGTTGGGCATTTTGGGTTGTATGGGGATTCCAGCGCTTGCCGCCACCAGAAAATTTTCGCAAACAACGCTCTTTCTCGTCGTGCCCCTCTCCTGGTTTGCCGTGGCCGCTGGCTTCCTCCTCAGGCCGACTTGGTGGCCTCTGTGGATAATGTTCGGCGGTATTGGCTCAGGCGGTGGTTTTACCGTTATTTTCAGTTTAGTGATGCAGTATGCACGCACCCTGGATGAAAACCGTATCCTTTCCACGGTCATCCAGGCGGCTGGGTATGCGGTGGCATCTATCAGTCCATTTGTCATTGGGCACCTGTACAGTGTCACCGGAGGATGGAGCGTGTCCTTTCTCATGCTGGCCCTGGCAGCCGTGTTGATGGCCCTGTGCGGCGTCGTGGCCTCCCGCCAACAACGGCGTTCGTAAGACGTTTTGCCGGAGGCCGTGTTTGCAACCTCCCTGTTTCCATTGAAAAAATATGAAACCTGCACAGAAAAAATCCCTTTGGCAAAGTTTTATCGCGATTGCCCAACCCTATTTTTTCCCGCAAACTCGCCACAGCGGAACGATCACCCTCCTGCTGCTGGTGATGCTGCTGATTCTGCTCTTTGGCCTGCTCTTTCTCGTTGTCTCCGGCCTGATTTTTCTTGGCCAGAGCTTTGCGCCGGAGGTGAGTATGCAGCTGGCCGCAGGATTGATTCCACTGACGCACAGCGTGTTCCATTCCCAGCTCGGCCTGGTTCTCGCGGCTGTTATTGGTGTACCTCTGCTCATTTTCGCTTTTTTTTCCCGCCAGCTTCGAGGAAAAAAAGCCGCCTGGCTGCTGTTGGCCACCGTCCTCTTGCTCTCGCTTTGCGTCACCGGCATCAATGTCTCGTTCAGTTATATCCAGAATTATTTTACCAATGCCCTGGTCAAGAAGAATCAGGATCTGGCCTATTTCTATGTCACCGTCTTTTTCTGCGGTTTTCTTGTGGGTATTCCCATTGTTGCCTTTTACGGATATGTGCAGGACTATCTCGGCATGCGTTGGCGGGAATGGCTGACCGGTGAATTTCTCGGCAAGTATTTCCGGGGGCGCAACTACTATCAGGTGGAGACGACCGGGGAGATCGACAATCCGGATCAGCGTATCATGGAAGACATCCGTTCCTTCACCCGGACTTCGCTTGTTTTTTTGTTGATCCTCCTCGGCTCGTTGATGGATCTGATATCCTTCTCCGGCATCCTCTGGTCAAAGTCCACCCTCCTGGTCCTGGTTGTTCTCGGTTACTCGATAGCCGGTACTTTGATAACCTTCCTCATTGGTCGCCGATTGGTCGCCCTCAACTTCAATCAGCTCCATTACGAAGCCGACTTCCGTTACTCCCTGGTCCATGTACGGGACAATGCTGAATCCATTGCCTTTTATCAGGGGGAGCATTCGGAGCGTTCCACCATCTTGCAGCGCTTTCGCCAGGTGCTCAGCAATTTTGGCCTGTTGATAGGCTGGCAACGGAACCTCTCCTTCTTTACCGCCGCCTACCGCTATCTGCCGGTTGTCCTTCCCTACCTGATTCTTTTTCCCCAGTACTTTAAGGGGAAGATTGAATACGGCGACATGGTCCAGGCCAACTTTGCCTTTATGCAGGTGTACGGGGCCCTGTCCCTGATCGTCTCCCAATTCGAGCAGATCACCGCTTTTGCCGCAGGGGTGGGTCGTCTCTCTTCTTTTGCCGAAGTTCTCGAAGAGGACCGTTCTAGTGACGAAGGAATTGTTGTCCAGCAGGCCGATGGCTTCGCCGCAGTGAATCTGACCCTGCTGACGCCAAACGGGGCACGATCTCTGGTCGACAATTTGAACATCGACCTCCCAGGTAAGGCAAATCTTGTCATCGTCGGCCAGAGTGGGGTGGGAAAAAGCTCGCTCTTGCGGGCCATCGCCGGTCTATGGACCCGGGGCTCAGGTGTGGTCAAACGACCTGATTTGGATGAGGTCTTCTTCCTGCCGCAGAAACCGTACATGCTCCTGGGCTCACTGCGCGCCCAACTCCTCTATCCCGGACTGGATCAGGAGGTGAACGAGCAGCAACTCCATGAGGTGCTGGCGAAAGTCAAACTTGGCGATCTGCACCAGCGCGTCGGCGGTTTTGAGGTCGAACTCGACTGGGCAGATGTCCTCTCCTTGGGGGAACAGCAGCGGCTGGCCTTTGCCCGGCTGCTTCTCCATTGTCCGCGTTTTGCCGTTTTGGATGAGGCCACCAGCGCCCTTGATGTGGAAAACGAGAAAAATCTCTATCAAACTCTCCGGGAATATGGCATTCACTACATCAGCGTCGGCCACCGTCCGAGCATCCTTGATTTTCATGATCACGTCCTGGATTTGCAGGGCCCTCAAAAGTGGAGGGTTCTTTCGGTTGCCGAATACCAGCAGGTTACCTCCTCGCAGGAACGGTTGGCTGGAGAATGCTCGCAATTTGGATGATGTCATATCTGCGGTGATGGGAAAGAGTTCCCGGAAGTCAACTTCGCGAAATCAATAAGTTACGAAGCTCAAAACGTCATGCTCGAGGTCTTTTACGACAATGATAAAAATGAACATCCCAACCCTGTGTTGGGATTCGCCCCTCACCCCCAACCAACGGCACTCAAACGCAACCTGTGGAAGATGGGGTGACGCCGGAACATCCCTGCCAAACTAAAGGGATATCTCTCGCCCTTGAAGGCGGATCCACGGTGCCGATGTCAGTGCACCACCTTCTCCATTTTTAGAAAATTCTTTTCCGTCATAATATGCGCCTTCCCAAACTTACCCTTGCTGATCTGGCCAGATCCGGTCACGTAACCCGCTGGCATAGTGTACGTACATCCAGGGATCAGACCCTGGCCGAGCACCACTATATGGTGACGCGCATCTCCAACAAACTGGCCAAGAAAATCATCGGCCCTGATCTCACCGATTCCCATCTGCTGCAAATCATGGAGTACGCCTCCCTCCATGATACCCCGGAGTTGCTCATGGGTGATCTGCCAAGCCCCTTAAAGCATCACATCAAGCGTATTTCCGGCGGCGATAATCCCATCGACACCATCGAGGAAGAAATCGCCCCCTGGCTGATAAAAATGAAAAAGGAGATGCGTAGGGAGCATCTCCTCATCGTCAAGTTGGCCGATATCATCGACGCCCTGGTGTTCATCACCATTGAGGGCATTGGCGAGCACGCGAACAAGGTTATCCAAATTCTCAACTCCATGCTGGAGGAAAAACTCCAGCAGGCCATCGGACAATTTCCGCAGTACCATTGGGGGTATACGCTCCTTCTGCTTAACGAGTTGCTCCAGAATAAAGATGGGGCCAAAATTGCCTTTGAATCCCTTGGCGTAAAGGAGTAAGACTCAACAATCCCCTTCAACAATGCACCCTCGCTAAAAGCATGAAGCCATTTGTCTTTACCCTGCGCGTTGAGACGATCGATGCCCACACCCTTGGCTGCCGCCTTTGGCATGGATCGGAAGGAAACAGCCTCCTCTATGGACGGTTTGATGGCGCGGTGTCGTTCGCTCGGGAAAACAGCATAGCCCGTGCCATCAACAACAACCGGCATCAGCTGGCTAAAATTCTCAAATCGGCAATCGATGGTAAACTCCGTGTCGGACAAACCATCAACTGTGTTTTTCTGGAAAATTTCCCTTTTCTGCAAAATGAGCATTTTTACGATTATATTCGTCTTGATCGGCGCCATGGCGGGCTTGCCATAACAACCAGCGAAACAGGTTTTCCAGAGGGCTCCAAGATTTTTGCTGACGGATCGTGCAACCACGAAAGCAACCAATCGGGCTATGGCGGCTTTGTGGAAACTGCGGAAGGCACGCGGAAACTCTTTTTTCAGCCGTTTTCCGGCGGCAGCAGCAATCTCATGGAGCTGTTGGCGGTTGTAGAGGGATTAAAGCGAGTCGGTGCAGAGGAGGCTATTCAGATCAATACCGACAGCCGGTTTGTGATTCGAGGTCTGGTGCAATGGGTCCATTTTTGGAGACACAACACCTGGCAGACCGCCTATGGCCGCGATGTTCGTTATGCTCCCCATTGGCAACGGGCCTACAACCTCTGCGAGGGGAAATACCTTGAGTTTAAATGGATCAAAGGGCATTCCGGAAACCTGGAGCAAAACGTCTGTCATCTGTTGGCAAAGGCGGCGGCCGCTCAAGCAGCGCCTGGTCGCCCCCTTGATTGATCTATGTGCCTAGCGCCGATATTCTTTTCTTTTCAGCATGTGCAACAACACCGACGTGCAGCGGAGCCCTTCTGGTACACAGAGAGGAAAACGATCTGTTCGACTTGAGGGGTGCACTGTGGTTGTTGAGTACCTTTTTTCATAGGGCAAAGGGAAGAGGTGCACTTATGGAGGGGCTGTGCACCATACAGCCTTTTCCGCAACTGATGTACCGGGCAAGAGTTCTGGTCCTGCAAATTTTTTGAAGGTACTCTCTATGTCTGCAAACAAGAACATCCAACGGGCAAGAAATCCAGCACCTTTTTTCCTTCCGCCTCTTCTTTTCGGCCGATTTTCCGTCTCTTTAAGGCCGGTAAGCACATGGTGACCATCGGCCTGGCAGTGCTGCTGGCAACAGGTCTTGTCACCGCCAAGATTGCCCAGCGACTGCATCTGCCCTCTGTCTCAGGCTACATCCTCGCCGGGCTGCTTCTCGGGCCGACCGGCTTTGCAATCATCACCGAACAGTCCATTGGTCACAGTCTTGATCATTTCACCCATATAGCCCTGATGCTGATTGCCTTCGGTATCGGCGAACACATCGAAATCAAAAAAATCAAAGCATATGCCGGAAGTGTGTTCTGGACCGGGCTCTTGGAGGCACTAGGGGCCTTTGCCTTGGTCAGTATCGCGGTTTTTGCTATTGTGACCACCACCGGCTTGCATGGTGAGGGGTGGCTGTTCAAAGAGAGACTGGTGCTTTCCTGCCTGCTGGGCGCGGTGAGCGTGGCCACTGCTCCGGCGGCTACGCTGCTGGTTGTGCGGGAATTGAAGGCCAAGGGGCCGTTGACATCCTCACTAATGGCAGTGGTTGCGGTGGATAACGGTCTGGCAATCATGCTTTTTGGCCTGGCCGTTTCCCTGAGTCATCAGATCATAGGACAGGGCGATGTTCCTCTGCTGATCGCCATCGGACATGGTTTTATTGAAATACTCCTCTCCCTGGTCCTCGGCTCCATCACCGGCTTTGTCCTTGAGTTGGTCCTGCGAAGGATGAAAAATGAGGACGAGATGCTCACCGCCGGTCTGGCAACGCTCCTCCTCTGCAGCGAATCCGCCATATTTCTCCATCTCTCTCCACTGCTCGCCGGCATGACGGCCGGATTCACCCTGGTGAACAAGGCCGAGCGCGATGTCCGGGTCTTTCGGGCCCTGAACAGCTTCGAGCCGCCGATTTATGTCCTGTTCTTCACCCTGGCGGGTTCGCATCTCGACATGACGACCATCGGCAGCGCCGGGCTGATCGGGATCGTCTATTTTTTCGCTCGCATTTTGGGCAAGTGGCTCGGGGTGCAACTCGGCGCCCGTATCGGCAGGGCGGCGCACATCGTCCGCAAATATATCGGACTTGCCCTTTTCCCCCAGGCCGGGGTGGCTATCGGCCTTATCTTCCTGGTCAGTGCCGACCCGATACTCGCCGTGTACTCCGTGATCATCACCCCGGTTGTCCTGACCGGCGTATTTCTCTCCGAACTACTTGGACCTGTGGCCCTCAAGCATGCCATTGTCCGTGCCGGAGAGGCGTTGACACTGGAAAAAACCGCCGTGGGGCATCTGGCCTGTGCCAGTATGTCGGAGAAGGAATGCGACCAGTTCATGCGCTCGGAGGCGGGGGTGAAAATTCTCCCCTGGACCTGGGACAAACTGATACCCGCAGAAGCGCCCCAAGACGTGGTTGTCTTTGGAGCAACTCGTCGTCATACGGTCAACGGTATTGCCCGGATTGCCACTATCTTTGCCCATCATTACCGAGCCGCTCCCATGGCGGTCTTTGTCCAGCCGCCTGGTATGCCGCCACCGTCCCACAACTTCGAAAGTGAACGCAACGAAGTTGCGACCATGGGCTACGCTCTGTTGACGGAAATCGTTCCCGAGCCCAGTATTCCCGCTGGCCTTGTCAGTGCTGTGGAGTATAACAATGCCAAGGCCGTGGTGTTGAGCTATCCGCTCCATGACAAAAATTCAGCCTTTCCAGAAGTGTTGGAGACAGTGGCCGCCCATGTGGCCTGCCCGGTGATTGTAGTCCAGTTTTACGGGGTGCTGCACACAGAACGGATACTTGTCCCCATTACTGATATGGCCGACCTGGCCGAAGTCTATCCGGTGGTGACCGCTCTGGGCAAAGTGGGCGAACATCAAATCACCCTGTTGTGTCTGCAGGCCTCGGATCTCTGCCAGGAAGCCATCGAGAGCAAAACCGAGCAGATCTACAGCTGGCTCGACCGCCGGCCGCAGCAGCTGATGATAACGGTAAAAGCCATCCCAACCGATGCACGGGTGAAGACGATTCAGGAAGAGGCGGAAAACTACGACATCGTTGTCATGGGGGCGATCCGCTCCAAAGGGGTACGGAAGTTTTTTTTCGGCTCACTGGCCGATGCCCTTTCCAGGGAGTTGCGCAAACCATTGATCGTTGTCTATGACGCCCAAAAGAGCCAATAAGGCGTCGGTACGTACCACCATTCATGGTATGCATACCCAAAAGAAGGAAAAATGCGCGCTCTGTCAACGTTTTTTGGGTGGAGAATAAGCCGGTTATGGGTAAGGTGGAAGGATGTTCAACTCCTGCCAGCCCACGTACCGAACAACCGGAGAGTGATTTGCCATGCCCGATAAGGTCCAGGATTCGCCTGCCCCGCAACATACAGAAATGGAAGAGACTGTGCCAGCGGGGAAACAATTTGACGTCGCCTTTTATCACGACTGGTGCAAGGCCTGCGGCATCTGCATGGCCTTCTGTCCCAAAAAGATCATCCTTGCGGACAAAAACGGCAAGCCAGTGGTCAAGGAGCAGGACCAGTGCATCGGCTGCAGATTCTGCGAAATGCATTGCCCGGATTTTGCCATAACCGTCAGCGAGCGTAGGCCGAAACGGAGGAAGGATGATGTCTGAGAACAATAAACGTCAACTTCTCCAGGGCAACGAGGCCGTGGCCCATGGCGCCCTGGCAGCCGGATGCCGTTTTTTTGCCGGTTACCCCATTACACCGGCCTCGGAGATCTCCGAGCAGCTGGCCGCACTCCTGCCCGGGGTCGGCGGCACCTTTGTGCAGATGGAGGATGAAATCGCCTCCATGGGGGCGATCATCGGCGCCTCGCTGGCCGGTGTCAAATCAATGACCGCCACCTCGGGACCCGGCTTCTCGCTGATGCAGGAAAACCTCGGCTATGCCTGCTGCGCCGAGGTGCCCTGCGTGGTGGTCAACGTCATGCGCGGCGGCCCATCCACCGGTCTGCCCACCAGCCCGGCCCAGAGCGATGTGCAGATGGCCCGCTGGGGCACCCATGGCGATCATCCCATTATCGTCCTGGCCACCTCCACGGTGAGCGATTCCTTTACCTTGACCATCAAGGCCTTCAACCTCAGCGAACAGTTTCGCGTTCCGGTCATCCTGCTTTCCGACGAGGTGGTGGCCCATACACGGGAATGCGTACAGCTGCCCGACCCGGCCGAGATTCGTATCATCAACCGTATCAGGCCCAATGTGCCGCCGGACTGGTACAAACCCTACGAGGGAGATAACCGCGGCGTCCCTGCCATGGCCGCTTTTGGCGACGGCTACCGCCACCACGTCACCGGGCTCATCCATGATGAAATGGGATTTCCCACGGAAAAGCCGGGTGAAATCCTCAATTTTCAGCAGCGGTTGACACAAAAAATCACTCGGGGTTTTCCCCAGATCATGATGACCAAGGGCTACCGGGTAGACGATGCCGAAGTCTGTCTCATTGCCTACGGTTCCGTTGCCCGTTCGGCCATGCGCGCGGTGGACGAGGTCCGCCAGCAGGGGCTCAAGGCCGGACTTCTCCAGCTGATCACCCTTTTCCCTTTTCCGCGCAGCCACGTCACGCCGATCCTCAAGCAGTGCAGGGCGGTCCTGGTTCCGGAGATGAACAACGGCCAGATCAGCCGGGAGGTGCAACGGGTCAATCAGGGCTGCTGCAACGTGGTCAAGCACAATCGCATCGATGGCCAATTCATCACCCCGGATGAGCTCTACAACCAGCTGGTCAAACTGTAAGGAGGCGGCATGACGGTTTCAGCACAGGCGATCCGCCACGAGTACCTGCGCCATAACAAGAAATTCCCCCATGTCTGGTGTCCGGGCTGTGGCAACGGCATTGTCATGGCCGCATTGCTGCGTGCGATCTACCGTATGGAGCTGGACAAGGACGACATTGTCCTGGCCTCGGGCATCGGCTGTTCCGGACGCATGCCCACCTATCTCGATTTCAACACTCTCCATTCGACCCATGGTCGGGCATTGACCTTTGCCACCGGCGTCAAACTGGCCAAGCCCGGTTTGCAGGTGGTGGCGATCATGGGCGACGGCGATGCCACCGCCATCGGCGGCAACCATTTCATCCATGCGGCCCGCCGTAACCTCGATCTGACCGCGATCATCATCAACAACTCGATCTACGGCATGACCGGCGGTCAGTATTCGCCCACCACCCCCTTTGGCGCCCGCTCGACGACCTCGATCTACGGCCACATCGAACATGCCTTTTCCATCGCCGAGCTGGCGGTGACCGCTGGGGCCTCCTTTGTGGCCCGGTCAACGGTCTACCATGCCCAACTCCTAGACCAGCTGATCGAGCAGGCGATGAAAAAGCCCGGATTCGCCGTGGTCGAGGTGATCTCCAACTGCCATGTCCAGTATGGCCGGCGCAACAATCTCGGTGGGGCGGTCGAGATGCTGGAGGGTTTTAAAAAGAATGCGGTAACCGTCAAACAGGCAAAAAATCTATCTCCCCAAGAGTTGGAAGGGCAGATCACCATCGGCGTGCTTACCGACCGCGATCTGCCCATCTCCACCCATGAGTACGATAAGGTCCGCCAAAGGGCAGGGGAGGCTCGACAACAATGAAACACCCACAGAAAAAACGCTATGAGATGCGGTTCTCCGGTTTCGGTGGCCAGGGATTGATCACGGCCGCGGTCATCTTTGCCGAGGCTGCCGGGGTCCACGATGGCAAGTATGTCTGCCAGACGCAGAGTTACGGTCCTGAGGCCCGGGGCGGCAAGTCACGGGCCGAGGTGGTGATCAGCGATACACCGATCGATTACCCCAAGGCGCGACAGCTTGACCTGCTGCTGGCCATGAACCAGGCCGCCTGCGACGCCTACTACCGCGATCTCAAACCCGATGGTCTGCTGGTGGTGGACAGTTCGCTGGTTGAGCAGTATCCCACCAATCGTGTCATCGCCATCCCCTTTACCCGCCTTGCCAAGGAAGAACTGGGCAAGGAGATGGTGGCCAACATGGTGGCCTTGGGCGCGGTGGGGCTACTTTCCGGCCAGGTGATCAGCAACAGCCTGGAAAAGGCACTCTTGGCACGGGTACCGGCGGGAACTGAGGAGTTGAACAAAACAGCGCTTCATCGGGGTATGGATGAGGCTGCCAAGATTAACCTGGACGCGTTACCGCGGACCATTCTCTACGACGAGGAGGTGTGACCATGAAAGTTGTCGCCTTTAACGGCAGTGCCCGCAAAAACGGCAATACCGCCATGATGATCAACTATATGTTTGAGGAGCTGACCAAAGAAGGGATCGAGGCCGAAATGATTCAGCTCTCCGGCGAACATCCTCATGGCTGCATAGCCTGTTATCAGTGTTTCAAGAAAAAGGACGGGCGCTGTATCGTTGATCTCGACTGCATCAACAGCTGCGTGGAGAAGATGATCGAGGCGGATGGCATTGTGCTGGCCTCGCCGACCTACTTTGCCGATATCTCCACCGAGATGAAGGCCCTGATCGATCGTTGCGGCATGGTCTCGCGGGCAAACGGGGATCTGTACAAGAGAAAGGTGGGGGCGGCCATCGTCACCCAGCGCCGAGGAGGCGGTATTCATGCTTTTGACTCGCTGAACCATTTTTTCACCATCGGCCAGATGATCATTGTCGGCTCAAGCTATTGGAATATCGGCTTTGGCCGGGAAAAAGGCGAGGTCGCCAACGATATCGAGGCAGTCAATGTCATGCGTGATCTGGGAAAGAACATGGCCTGGCTGCTGAAAAAGCTTCATGCCTAAGCAGAGGTATACCGAGGCAACGTACTGGTTTGGTTAAAAAATAATTTGACCGGGACACGAGAACATCCTATAAAATGACAAGAAGGTGGGCGGAGTTCTCTCTGCCCGCCATGCTATGGTTTTCGGACGGGAGAAGGACGATGCTGGCTATCTGTGAGGAATGTTCAAAAAAATACAATATCGACGAATCCAAGATGAAAAGCGACCGGGCTCGTTTTTCCTGCCAGGAATGCGGCCATATTATCGTGGTTGTGAAAAGTAAAAGTTCCGCAGCCTCCACCAGGCAAAAAGAGGATAAAAACGGCAACAAGGTTGCCGGTGAATGATTCCGGCTGCACCGCATGTTGCCATGCACGCTCTTGTGAATCACACCCCGGCAAATAGCGATTTGCCGTCTCTGTCAATGGTGGGCCCCCCATGCTGATCCCCCGGGAAAAACCGCACCTGGAGGGACTCAACAGTTACTACCTCCATCTGGATAAATTCATTGAACACCTGCAGGGTGAAATAGGTACCGGGGCGGTGTATTGCGCCACCAGCGGTTTGGAGATGCTCATTTTCTTCAATGAGGACGAGGTGCTCTCCTCCATGCTCAAGGAAAAGGAGGGGCCGGTCAGCGTGGTCCCCTCCTTTGAGATTGTGCGCAGCCGTTTCTATTCCGGCAGTTTTACGGTCAAGGTTTTTTTCCTCGACCAGAATGCGATCTACTACTGGGCGCAAATGCCCCCCTTCCAGCGGGCCAAGGCACGACTTCGCTCCACCGAGATACCGCTGCCGGATCTCATTTTTCGCCTGCGGATGAAGCAGTTCTCAGGGTTCATTGAGGTGCAACTCACCAAAAAACCCGAGGGCGGCGTACTCTTCTTCCACGAGGGCGACCGTATCGGCGGCTCCTACAGTTGGGGCAAGGGCGGCATGAGCACCGCCAACGAAGATTACAACACCCTGCTCGGTCGGGTTCAGTCCGGTGAGGGCATGTTCACCTTCGGCAGTTTCGTCAAAGAGGAAGCCGCCTGATACCTTTACTGTTCATTCATCGCCACCATTCGTCTCAGCTCCCTTCTTGTCATGTTCAGGTTCCTGCGGCGACCGGAGCACCACCTTGGCCTCGTCCCAGCCCTGACCGGCCAGCTGACCGCAGGCCGCGGCAATGTCCTCGCCGCGACTGGTGCGAATAAAAACGGTGTAGCCCTGGTCGCGGAGAATTTTCTGGAACTGGAGGATGCGTTCGTTGCTGGGGCTGCGAACCGTGTCATCACCCGCCGGGTTAACTGCCAACAGGTTGATTTTGCAGGGAACCGGGCGCAACAGTTCAGCAAGGGTAATCGCGTCGGCATCGGCGTCGTTGACTCCCTCAAGCAGGGTGTATTCGAACATGATCCGTTTGCGCCGCTTCTGGCGATAGTTGCTGCAGCAGTTGATCAGCTCGGCAATGGGATAACGTTTGTTGATTGGCATCATGGTGCTGCGCACTGCATCGTTGGCCGCATGGAGTGAAACCGCCAGGTTGACGTCGGTACGGTCGCCCAACTCCATCATCTGCGGCACCAGGCCGCAGGTGGAGACGGTGATCCTGCGGTTGGAAAAGTCCAGGCCGCGCTGTTCGGTGAGGATGGAGATGGCATCAAGCAGGTTGTCGAAATTGGCCAGCGGCTCGCCCATGCCCATGAAGACGATGTTGGTCGGCGGTGGTTGGTTGTGCTCCAAGCACCAGTCGCGCACAGCGCAGACCTGGTTGATGATCTCGGCGGTCCTGAGGTTGCGGCGAAAGCCCATGCGGCCGGTACAGCAGAAGGTGCAGCCCATGGCGCAGCCGACCTGGGAAGAGACGCAAAGGGTGTTGCGGTCCTCCTCGGGAATCATCACCGACTCGATGATCTGTCCGTCCTCCAGGCGAAAGGCGAATTTCACCGCCCCGTCACGGGATCGCTCGATCATCGCCTCCGCAAAAACGCTCATAGAGGCGGTCTTGGCCAGGATCGCGCGGAACTGCTTGGCCAAATCGGTCATCTGCTCAAAATCAGTGATTCCCGGGCGATAAATCCATGCCAGGATCTGACGGCCGCGAAAGGCCGGCTGTCCCAGCGATTCGACAAATTGGACCAGTTTTTCCTGGGGCAGGTCTTTCAGGTCCGTCTTGGTGTTCTGCTCGTTCATCGTGTTTTATCGTTTTTTGGGGCAACAGACTGTGCCTTCATTGTTCTAGACTACAGCCCGCGAAAGCCTTCGGGTTTCAGTGAAAGGGTCCCGGTCAGGGCCTGGTCAATGGTGGCGAGCATCTGTTGCTGGTCTTTGGGCAGTCGTCCGCTCAGGGAGAAATAGTTGGAGGCATGGTTGGCATAAAACTGGCAACGGTTTGGACCAAGCCCGGCAAGAAGCGTCCGCAACTCCCTGAAGAGCCCTTGCTGATCCGGCAGGGTGAAGTGTCCCTTGAGAGCCAAGCGATAGAGCGGCGTATCAGGGAGCAACATCAGGGTGAGCACGGCAATCTGGTGCGGTTGCATCCGGTTGAGCACCTCGGCAGTGGCCCTGGCGTGTTCCTGGGAATTTTCCACCCCGGCAATCCCCAGGAGGCAGGTGATTGAGAGAAAGATGCCCGCAGCGCGAATCCGCTTGCCCGCCTCTATCAGGGAGGAGCTATCGACTCCTTTGCAAATCGACTGCAGGGTGAGATCGTGGCCGGTTTCCAGCCCCATGTACAGTCGGCTCAAGCCAAGCGATTTATAATGCTGCAGCTGTTCATCGCTTTTCTCACCAATGTTTTGACAGGTGGCGTAGGAACTCACCCGACGAACCCAGGGGAGTTTTTCTCTGATGGCCTGTAACAGACGAACAAGCACATCATCGCTCATGACCAGGGCATCGCCATCGGCGAGAAAAAGCGTATTCTGCCTGCGGCAGTACTGGGCGGCAAAATCGAGATCGCGCTCGATCCTGTCCCAGGGTTTGACCTCAAATCGTTTGTCGTGGTCACGGTAGGCGCCACAGAAGGTACACCGGTTGTGGGAACATCCGACCGTGGCCTGGAGGATGATGGAGGAGGCCTCACTGGGAGGGCGAATGATATCCCCGATGTAATCCATGAATGAAAAAAAATCCCCGTTCACGGCCTGCACACCGGCCAGGAACGGGGAAAAAGGACGAAGAAATCAGCCGTTTTTCTTGGCAAAATCATTCATAAAGTCGACCAGCTTCTCCACGCCCTCCCGGGGGAAGGCATTGTAGATCGAGGCGCGGCAACCGCCGACGGAACGGTGTCCTTTCAGTCCGTCCAGGCCGACCGCGGTGGCCTCCTTGATGAACTGGGCCTCGAGTTCGGGGGTGGGCAGGTTGAAGGCGATGTTCATCATCGAACGAGACTCTTTCTCGGCGTGGCCGCGGTAGAAGTCGGTGGAATCGATCATCTCGTAGACGAGGGCGGCCTTCTCGCGGTTGATTTTTTCCATGGCGCTCACGCCGCCTTGCTGCTTGAGCCAATTCATCACCCGGCCCACACAGTAGATGGAGAAACAGGGCGGTGTGTTGAACATGGAGTCCTTGTCCGCATGGGTCTTATACTGGAGCATGGTGGGCACCTTGGCATCCACCCGATCAAGCAGATCCTCACGGATGATGACCACGGTCACACCGGCAGGGCCCATATTCTTCTGCGCACCGGCAAAGATCAAGCCGAACTTGCTCACATCCACCGGACGGGAAAGAATATCCGAGGACATATCCGAGATCAGCATCGCATCCTTGTTTGGCATGGTCGGAAACTGGGTGCCGTAGATGGTATTGTTGCTGACAAAGTAGAGGTACTGACTGTCGGCCGAGACGGTATACTCGTCGTCACGAGGCACGCGGTTGAAGGTGGTGGTCTCGCTGGTGTAGGCAACCTCGACATCACCAAAGAGCTTGGCCTCCTTGATCGCCTTTTTGGACCAGACGCCGGTGTTGAGGTAGGTGGCTTTCTGGCCGGCATTGAGCAGGTTCATCGGCACCATAAAGAATTGCGATGAAGCACCGCCCTGGAGAAAGAGGACCTTGTAGTTGTTCGGGATGGCCATGAGCTCACGAATCAGGGCTTCGGTCTCATCGGCAACGGCCATGAACTCCTTGGAACGATGGCTCAGCTCGATCAGGCCGATCCCCTTGTCCTTGAAATTGACGATATCAACTGCGGCTTCCTGAAGAACTGAATAGGGCAGGGTGCCGGGGCCGGGGCTAAAATTATAAATTCTCTCGGGCATTCCTTTCTCTCCTTGGTACGCGCATTAAGAGTGAAGTACGTTATCGTAAAAATACGCCTGCACTAGAGGACCAACCTTGGGTGGCCATAGGATGGATTTGGGGCCGAAATCTGTCTCGGCTGCAACGATCATCCACGGACTTGACGTAGGGCCTCATAAAGTACAATACCCGCAGACATAGCCAGGTTAAGGCTGCGGATATGGGGGTTACTCATCGGGATTGTCAGGCAGCGGTCACTATACAGCGTGAGCAGATCTTCGGGCAAGCCTTTTGTCTCCTTGCCGAAAACCAACTTATCTCCCGGTTGAAAACGGGCCTTTGTGTAGGATCTTGCTGTTTTAGTGGTTAAAAAATACAATTTGTGCTCGTCTTGCTCAGCGAGAAAAGTATCAAAGCTTTCCCAGTGGTTAATGCGGACAAAGGGCCAGTAATCGAGTCCGGCCCGTTTGAGATGCTTGTCGTCGATTTTGAAACCCAAAGGATGGACCAGGTCCAGCACGGTATCGGTGGCACCGCAGAGGCGGGCGATGGATCCCGTATTGGGAGGAATCTCCGGTTCGACCAGCACGATATGAAGGGCATCTGACATGGGGTTACCTCAATTCTGCAAAGTCATCGAAGGATGCCTGTCACGCCTGCATCGTTTTGCGGGCATCCTTTTGATGACAGGAAAAACGATCCCGTATGTACAGAATATGGATTGAGGTTGCAAATTTAAAAATACGTCTTACATTCTTTGCTCCGCTTTTCGTTGCTGCCGCGCGCATCCGAGGGAAGGACGCAGACTCTGGATCCATGTTGTTCGCTCCCTCTTGTTCAGGAATCGCTGTAGAGGGGATCGTGAGCAAAGAACGGATCGCCCGGCCAAGGTTAACTCAACGATTTACGCCCCACAGACACTTTCACTCTAGCGGATAGAATCATGGCGCTCATCGTACAAAAGTACGGCGGAACCTCGGTGGGTTCCACGGAAAAAATCAAGGCGGTTGCCCAGCGGGTAATCAACAATCACAAACAAGGCAACCGCATGGTGGTGGTTTTGTCCGCCATGTCCGGCGAGACCGATCGCTTGACCGGATTGGCCAACGATATTCAGCGTATCCCCAATACGCGCGAGATGGACATGCTGCTCTCCACCGGCGAGCAGGTGACGGTCGCGCTCTTTGCCATGGCGATCAAGGAGGCTGGATTTGATGCCATCTCTCTTTTGGGTGATCAGGTAGCGATTCACACCGACAACATGCATACCAAGGCGCGGATCGAATCCATCGATGCCGAGGTGATCAACAAGTACCTTGATCAGGGAAAAATTGTCACCATTGCCGGATTCCAGGGCGTGACCGACAACGGCGATATCACCACCCTCGGTCGCGGCGGCTCCGATACCACCGCAGTGGCGCTTGCTGCAGCCCTCGAGGCGGATGCCTGCGAGATTTTCACCGATGTTGAGGGCGTGTATACCACTGATCCCAACATTTGTGCCAATGCCCGCAAGATCGATTACATCAGTTACGACGAGATGCTGGAACTGGCCAGTCTTGGTGCCAAGGTTTTGGACATCCGTTCTGTGGGGTTGGCGAAACGGTTTGGCGTACCTGTTCACGTACGTTCCACATTTTCTGAAAATATTGGTACCTGGGTCGTTGAGGAGGAAAAAATTATGGAATCCATGCTGGTGTCCGGCATTACCTACAGCAAGAAAGAAGCGCGAATCACCATCAAAAAAGTCCCGGATCAGCCTGGTGTTGCCGCAAAAATTTTCCTTCCCATCAGTGACGCCGGTATTCTCGTGGATATGATCATTCAAAATACCACTGACGGTCATCTCACCGACATGACCTTTACCGTGCCGCGCACCGATTACGAGCGGGCCATGGATATCTTGAAGAACGTTGCCAAGGATATCAACGCCGATGCGGTCAGCGGCGACAAGGACATCGCCAAGGTCTCCATCGTCGGTGTGGGAATGCGCAACCATACCGGTATCGCCTCGACTATGTTCCAGATTCTTGCCAAAGAGGGGATCAACATGATGATGGTCTCCACCTCGGAAATCAAGGTCTCCTGCATTATTGCGGAAAAATATACGGAACTGGCTGTTCGGGCGCTGCATGATGCCTTTGCCCTGGATAAAGAAAACGTCCCCATGGAAGAGACCGAGTAATTCATGTCCCGATTTATTGAGCTGTATGACACCACCCTGCGCGATGGTACCCAAGCCGAGAATTTCAACCTCTCGGTGGACGATAAAGTCAAGATTTGCCGCCAATTGGACCGGATCGGTATTGATTTTATCGAGGGGGGTTGGCCGGGATCAAACCCGCTGGCCGTCGAATTTTTCAACAAGATGCAGAGTGTCGAGTTGAAGCAGGCCAAGCTGGCCGCCTTCGGCTCGACCTGCCACTTTCAGAAAAAGCCTGCAGAAGACGGTAACCTGCAAGCTCTTTTGGCGGCAAAAACCCCAGCCGTGACCATCTTCGGCAAGAGCTGGGATATCCATGTCATCGAGGCCCTGCGGATCCAGCTCGAGGATAACCTGCAGATCATCGAGGACTCGTTGGCCTTCCTCCGCCCCCAGGTGCAGCATCTGCTCTACGATGCCGAACATTTCTTCGACGGGTTTAAAAACAACCGCGAGTACTGCCTGGCCACCATCGGCAGGGCGGTTGCCGGCGGGGCCGAGACCATCGTGCTCTGCGACACCAACGGCGGCACCCTGCCGCATGAGATTCCGGCGATCATGGAGCGGGTCAAACAGTTCCTGGCCGAGCAGAAGGCTGAGGTCAAGATCGGCATTCATTCGCACAACGATTCCGAGACCGCGGTGGCCAACGCCCTGATGAGCGTTGAACAGGGGGCGTCCCAAGTGCAGGGAACCATCAACGGGTTTGGCGAGCGATGCGGCAATGCCAACCTGACCTCCATCATCCCAGCTCTCGTCGTCAAGATGGGGCTGGAGTGCAAGGTCGGCAAGTGGATCGATCAGTTGTACACCACCGCCCGCATGGTCAATGAACTGGCCAACCTGCCCCATAACCGCTATCAACCCTATGTGGGCGAGTCTGCCTTTGCCCACAAAGGCGGCATCCATGTTTCTGCGGTACAGCGCAATCCGGTCACCTATGAGCATATGGCACCAGAGAAGATCGGCAACCAGCGGCGGATTCTCATCTCCGACCAGTCCGGCCGTTCCAACGTGCTGATGAAGGCGCAGAAGTACGGCTTGGACCTGAGCAACGACGATCCGCGCATGACTACAATTGTCAATGATCTCAAAGAATTGGAGAATCGTGGTTACCAATATGAGGCTGCCGAGGCCAGCTTCGAGCTGTTGATGCGCCGGGCACTTGGCCTGCACCAGGATTACTTTGAACTGGAAGCATTCCGGGTGATGAATCATAAGTACGATATCAGCAAGAATCCGCTCACCGAGGCCACCATTCGTCTCTGGGTCAATGGCCAGGCCGAACACACTGCCGCCATGGGCGATGGACCGGTCAACGCCCTGGATAAGGCCATGCGCAAGGCACTGATGCGGTTTTATCCGAGCCTGGAAGACATGGAACTGCACGATTACAAGGTGCGGGTCTTGACCGGCGAGCACGGAACCGGGGCCAAGGTACGGGTCCTTGTCGAGAGCAAGGATCTGGAAGAAAGTTGGGGCACGGTAGGCGTTTCGGTGAACATCATCGAGGCCAGTTGGCAGGCCTTGGCCGATAGCATCAACTACAAACTGATGAAGGATGAAAAATCCCACCACTGATTCCGCGGTTGCTCTTGATCATTCTTCATACAAGGACAGGCGCACGCTTGTCCTTTTTCTTTTCAGCCTGATGGTGCTGCTGGCTGACGTTTGGCCTCATCCGGGCCCAGCACAAGCACTGCACTATGCGGTGCGTTCACAGGCTGGAAAACAGCATCTGGTGGTGGTTGATGCCCAGGTAAAGGCACAGTGTAGTAAACTGGATACACTGGAAATTTTCGGAAAGGAGGTGGATGCCCGTTACGCGCTCTTTCTTCACCAACCATTGGCGATCAACCGTGCAGACCAGCGGAGTCTGGAACTCCTCCCCGGGGTCGGGCCGCACCTGGCGAGGGCCATCACGGGGTACATCGATGAACACGGACCGATCACCAGCGCCGAACAGTTGCTGCGGGTACCCGGTATTGGTCCGAAAACACGTGATCGATTGCTGCCCCTGATCCATTTCCGTCTTCAATGACCGTGACCGACAAAAAAAATGGCTGAAACCCAACTGATCACAGCGCCGATCATCGTTCTTGTCGGCCCGACCGCAATCGGCAAGACGGCACTCTCCCTGGAGATGGCGGCGCGTTTTGATTGCGAGATCATCTCCATGGATTCGATGCAGGTCTACCGTTCCATGGATATCGGCACGGCCAAGGCGACCGTGGAGGAGCGGGAGCAGGTGGTACACCATCTGATCGATATCGTCGATCCCGATGACCAGTATGATGCGGCCCGTTTTGTCAGTGATGCCCTTGCCGCGATCGCCGATATCACCAGTCGCGGCAAGGTTCCTCTGCTCACCGGAGGCACCGGATTGTACCTGCGGGCGTTGACCCAGGGACTTTTTGAGGAGATCAAGGTGCCGCAGGAACTTCGCCTCCAGTTGCAAAAACGCCTTGCCGACGAGGGCAGGGAGGCGCTCTACCGGGAACTGCGCCGCGTAGATGAACTGAGTGCGCAACGGGTTCATGTCAACGACACCCAGCGGCTTTTGCGAGGTCTGGAGATTTTCCAGGCCACCGGTATCCCTTGGTCCGAGCATATCAGGAAGCAGACACAAACATCACCCCAGATTCGTTTGAGCCGCATGCTGCAGCTTGGGTTGCACTGCGAGCGCGAGTTACTCTACGAGCGGATAAAAACACGTAGTCACAGGATGATGTGCGACGCCTTTCAACAGGAGGTTGAGAGGTTGCTTGCCATGGGGTATGGAGCGGAGCTACCCTCCATGCAATCGATTGGCTATCGGCATATGCTCGGCTGCCTCGAGGAGAACTGGGACCGCCCCGCTGCAACGGCGGCCCTGGTCCAGGATACCCGCCGTTATGCCAAGCGGCAGTTTACCTGGTTTGGCCGATCCCCAGATATCCACTGGTATGATGTGCGCCAACCTGCTACATTGTTGGCCGACACCGAAGCTTTTCTTGACCAGAACTAATGTAGATATGTTGTTCTCTCTAGCCTCGTTCAAGCAGTTTGTTGCGAGGTTATAAACGCCGTCGCAAGTCATTCTTGTGGACGACAACTCTTACTCATGCTGGAGCCGTTCTCCTTTCCGCCGAGTGCCTGCGCATAGGGAGCTTGGAAAAACAACGGCCAGCAAGCGTGAATCGCTCTTTGTTTGAAACCATGCCGCAACCCTCGTATATTTTTTCACCTGAGGCCAATAGCCCCCAAGTCAGAACGTTCGGAGCCCTGGTGGCGAAGAATTTTCGCATGCCACAGCAACTAGGTGAAATACTTTATATTCGCGGCGTAGATACCCTGAATTCGGTGGAACAGTTTCTCTATCCACAGTTGGCTTCTCTGCCATCACCGGGATTGATGAAGGGGATGGCGACGGCAGTAGCAACTGTGCTGGCGGCCTATCGGCGCCATTTACCGATACTGATCCATGGCGATTATGATGTGGACGGTATTACCTCCACGACCTTGCTGACCGCATTTTTTCGCGAGATCGGCATTGAAACCGCCTATGTCATACCCAACCGGCTCGAAGAGCGCTACGGCCTTTCCAGACATTCGATTCAACGCCTGCTGCAGCAGGTTGAGCATCCGCAAAGGGGAGGGCTCTTGATCACCGTTGATTGCGGCATCTCAGCCCTCGACGAGGTGGAGTATGCCAGGCAGCAGGGGTTGCAGGTGATCATCACCGACCACCATGAACCGCAGGCAGACTTGCCCAGGGCCGAGGCCATTCTCAATCCCAAACAGGTGGACTGTTCCTTTCCCTTTGATCAGTTGGCCGGTGTCGGGGTTGCCTTCTTTTTCGTGATGGCACTGCGCAAGGCCTTTACCGAGCATGGCGTAGTGGATGGAACACGGATTAACCTCAAAAAATACCTGGATCTGGTTGCCCTCGGCACGGTGGCCGATGTGGTGCCCCTGGTCGATATCAATCGGATACTGGTTCGAGCTGGCCTGGAAATTCTTTCGGAAAAACAGCGTCCAGGCATACATGCCCTCTGTGACCGATGCGGCATTGCCGAACGCGAGATTCTGGCCGAAGATATTTCCTTTAAATTGGCTCCTCGAATTAATGCCTCAGGACGATTGGGAGAACCATCCATCGCGGTGGAACTGTTGCTTGCCGAAACCTCGCAAAATGCGCAGGCCCCCGCCGATAGTCTTGATCGGTTCAATATCGAGCGTAAATCGCTCGAGCAGTGCGCCTTGGAAGCAATCAGACTGCAGTGCAAAGAGCAGATAGCCGCCGGAAGGGAAGGGTTGGCCATTTACCACCAGGGGTGCCATCCTGGTGTACTGGGGATTGTCGCCTCAAGAATTGCCGAACGATACGGGCGTCCGGTGATCATTTTCACCGATGAACAGGTGGGGGAAGGGGGGAGCTGCCTGAAAGGTTCAGGAAGATCCATCGCCGGCATCCATCTGTTTCAGCTGCTTGAACACTGCAAGGAGTTTATCAATCAGTATGGCGGCCACGCCATGGCCATCGGGCTCACGATTGAGCAGAAGAACCTGGCCGGATTTGCGCGACTTTTCGATCAACAGGTCAGCGACTGCGGCGAGCCTTTGGGACAGGGGAGGGGGATTGAAATCGATTACCACTTCACTGAGAAGAAATATTTAACCAAATATTTCGCACGATCCTTGCAGGCGTTGCAGCCTTTTGGTGAAGGCAATCCGGAACCGACATTCTTACTTTCACATGAACGGCTAGTGCATCCCAAACGGAGCAACGGCCATTTGCGTTTCCAGGTGCAGGCCAATGGGCATGTGTTTCCGGGAATCGGCTTCCATTTGGCGGAAAACGACCATAACTATCAACACCCCCATGACGTGGTCTTTCACTTGAAACGTTCCTGGTTTCGCGGTGTAGAGCACGACCAGGTCCAGGCAATCCATATCTTAACACCTTAAATCTACTATAATATTTAAAATTTAACATAATATATATTATGCGACATTCTGAGATTTAAGACTGGGCTCTCTGTTTTAACTATCCGCTGATCGTCGCATCCAGGTTTTCCAAAATTTTTCATTCCTTTAACCTTAAGAGATTTTTCCATGAACCGTGACATCTATCAGGAACCCTTGATTTCCCGTTATACCAGCCGTGCCATGCAGGAACTGTTTTCCGAGCGGTTTAAATTCAGCTATTGGCGGAAATGCTGGGTCGCCTTGGCCGAGTCCCAATATGAGTTGGGTCTTGGTGCGGTCACTGCAGAGATGGTGGCCGAGCTCAAGGCCAATATCGACAATATCGATTTTGACCTCGCCAGTGCCAAGGAACGTGAAATCCGCCATGATGTCATGGCTCATGTATTTGCCTATGGCCAGGTCTGCCCCAAGGCGGAGCCGATCATTCATCTGGGGGCAACCTCGCAATTCGTTGTCTGCAATACCGATCTCTACGTACAGAAACAGGCCCTTCAGCTGGTCAAAAAGGCCCTGGTCCAGGTTATTGCAAATCTGGCCCAGTTTTGTCGCACCCACAAGGACCTGGCGACCCTCGGCTATACCCACTATCAGCCAGCGCAGCCCACCACTGTCGGTAAACGTAACACGCTGTATCTGCAAGATTTATTGATGGATTTAGCTTACATCGAAGAGCTCGAGCAGCAGATTAAGGCCCGCGGCGCCAAGGGCACGGTCGGTACCCAGGCCACCTTCATCGAACTGTTTAACGGCGATCACGAGAAAGTTCGCAAGCTCGACCAGCTGGTCGCCGAGAAGCTGGGATTTGAGCAGGTTTTTGCCGTAACCGGGCAGACCTACCCGCGCAAACTCGATATGAAGACCTCCGAGACCCTGGCCGGTATCGGTGCCTCGGCGCACAAATTTGCTGTTGACCTTCGCCTGCTCTCCAATCTCAAAGTGCAGGAAGAACCCTTTGAGAGTAAACAGGTGGGCAGTTCCGCCATGGCCTACAAACGCAATCCCATGCGCAGTGAACGCATGACCGGACTTGCCCGCAAGCTCATGGGCCTGCCGGCAAATTTTGCCGCCACAGCCGCAAACCAGTGGTTCGAACGCACCCTTGACGACTCCGCCATTCGCCGCATGGATATGGCCCAGGCCTTTCTCCTTAGCGATGCCGTGTTAAAGCTTTATATTAACATTACCAACGATATGGTTGTTTATCCGAAGCAAATTGAAAAACACCTACGTGAAGAGCTGCCCTTCATGGCCACCGAAAAAATTCTCATGGCCTGCGTAGAACGGGGGAAAAGCCGCCAGGAGATGCACGAGGTGATTCGTGAACATTCCGTTGCCGCCGGCTTTGACGTCAAGATGAAGGGCATGGCCAACAACCTGCTCGATCGGCTTGCCCAGGATGAACGCGTCCCCTTCGACACCCAGGAGCTCGAAGAACTGGTCGGTGATTATCAGCAGTTCACCGGGCGGGCCGGTATGCAGACCACAGAATTCCTCGACGAACAGGTGGCCCCGATACTGCAGAAACACCACGGCCTGCTCGGCGACGTCGACGCAACCATCTCGGTTTGATAACCCTTTGTTGTGAGATCAGTGAAGATGGCTGCCATTGTCGAGTGGTTCCTCATTATTCGGCCGGAGAAGATCAGTTGGCTCCGGTTCATCTTTGAAGGCTACGATGGCCTAGCCATCATCTCAACCATCAGTGCCAAACAGGGTCTGGTGCGCATCCAGACCCTGGACTGCCGCTATGCGGAAACCGTTCAACTTGTCGCGGCCCTGGCCAATGATTTGACCCCCTACCCTGTCCGATGTGCCCAACCTTGTACAGTGGAACACCTGCAAGCATGAGTAAAAACCTGTATATCAAGACCTTTGGTTGCCAGATGAACGAACGCGATTCGGAGATCATCGAGCAGCTCTTGGCACAGGATGGATATATTCCCACGGATAGTCCGTCCGACGCCAATGTCATCCTCATCAATACCTGCAGCATCCGGGAAAAAGCCGAACAAAAGGTGTTCAGCCTGCTCGGTTCCCTGCGGGAGCAAAAAAAACGCAACCCCGAGATCCTCCTCGGTGTAACGGGATGCGTTGCCCAGCAGGAAGGAGAACAGATTAGGGAACGAATGCCGCACGTGGACCTCATTGTCGGGACCCAGCAGATTTACCGTTTGCCCGAGATGCTGGAACGCCTTGGCAACAAGACCACGGTGCGCGAGATCGCCACCAACCTTGATGCCTCCTTTGAAATTCCTCCTTTTCACAAATTGCTGGAAAATGCATCGCCCTCCCCTGCTCCGCAGAGCTATAAACGCTTTGTCACCATCATGCAGGGCTGCAACAATTTTTGTGCCTACTGCGTCGTCCCCGGCACCCGTGGACGTGAAATCAGCCGGCCGGTGCGCGACATACTCGAGGAAGTCGAGATTCTCGTCAGCCAGGGCGTCAGGGAAATCACCCTGCTCGGGCAAAACGTCAACTCCTATGGACAAACCAACACTGTGGCCGATATCCAGGTCAGCTTTCCTCAGTTACTGCGCATGGTGGCTGCGGTCCAAGGGTTACAGCGGCTGCGTTTCACCACCTCGCACCCCAAGGACCTGACCGATGAGCTCATGCGCTGCTTTGCCGACCTTGAAGTCCTCTGCCCCCATTTTCATCTGCCTGTGCAATCCGGTTCCAACGTTGTGCTCAAACGGATGAACCGGAAATACACCGTTGAGCAGTATCTGCAAAAAGTGGACGGCTTGCGCCGCTATCGCCCGGATATAGCCTTGGCCTCGGACATCATCGTCGGATTTCCCGGGGAAACGGAGAGTGATTTTCAGGCAACCATGGATCTGCTCGATAGGGTCCGTTTCCACGGCTCGTTTTCCTTTAAATACTCCGATCGCCCCCATACCCGCTCCGCCGATTTTCCCGATAAAATTCCGGAGGAGGTCAAGGGTCAACGATTGCTCCAATTTCAAACCCGCCAGGATGAGATCTCTTTGGAACGAAACAACGAGTCTTTAGGGCAAACAGTTGAAGTAATGATCGAAGATGCTACAGACCTTGCAGGCAAAGGACGCACCGGTGCCAACCAGATTGTGCATCTCGCACCACCCCAAATGCCTCTCACTCCGGGCATGCTGGCCATGGCCCGCATTGATCATGCCGGGAAACACTCTCTCAAAGGGACGATCCTTCCCTGAATAGAGAGGAGAAGGCATTCTTTTCATCTGGGAAAAAGGCATTCGTGGGTACAGGTTGTCTTATGAGCAGGAAGGATTCCTCCCTGCAGCGTTGCAGTACACACCGAATTTGACTTTTGACGAGGCCATAATGATCGATTTTCATACCCATACTTTTTTCAGCGATGGAGCCTTGGTCCCCTCCGAACATGTACGCCGTGTGGAGCAGATGGGCTACCAAGCGATTGCCATCACCGACCATGCAGACTCCTCCAATATCGGCATTCTCATTCCCAACCTTGTCCGTGTGGCGAAAGACCTCAACCAGGTCAATACAACGACGCTCATCGTCGGCGTTGAATTGACTCATGTGCCGCCTGCACTGATTGCCCCCTTGGCCAGGGAATGCCGGACACTTGGGGCGCAGATCATTGTCGTCCATGGCGAAACACCGGTCGAACCGGTTTTGCCCGGGACCAACCGTGCCGCCTTGGAGGCCGATATCGATCTCCTGGCTCACCCGGGTTTCATCAGTGAGGAAGAAGCTGCCCTGGCGGCAAAACGTGGCATTCTGCTTGAACTCTCCGGCCGTAAAGGTCATAGTCTAACTAACGGCCATGTGGCAAAGATGGCGCAAAAGACCGGGGCGCTTTTGGCCATCAACGCCGACGCCCATGGCCCTGGAGATTTTCTCTCCGCCGAAATGGCGCAAAAAGTCGGCCTTGGTGCTGGACTGAGCCTGGATGAATATCTCCAAGTACGCCGGAATATGGAGCAATTACTTGGCAAACTTCCACCGTTGGTTTAAGGGAAATCAAGGAGACTCTTGTCATGCATTATGAAGGGATGGTCTATCGCCCGCCGAGCGAAGCAAACAGCATCCTGCTCCAGGTCACCACCGGGTGTTCCCATAACAAATGCACCTTTTGCGGGATGTACAAAGGGCAGCGTTTTTCCATCAAACCGGATGCGATAGTCGACGCGGATATCGACTATGCCGCCCAACATTTCCCCTATGCAAAGCGCCTCTTTATCTGCGATGGCGATGCCCTCATCGTCCCGCAGAAGCGGCTGCTGCACATCCTCAGGCAGATCGAGGAAAAACTGCCTCGAATCTCCAGGGTCGGCATTTACGCCAACACCAAGGGGCTGCGCATGAAGTCCGAGGCCGAGTTGCTCGAACTGCACAAGCATGGCTTGGGGATTCTTTATCTCGGTCTTGAAAGCGGCGATGACGTCACGCTTGCCGCAATGAACAAGGGGGCGGATGCACAGCAGATGGTAGCCATGGGCCGCAAGGCAAAGGCGGTCGGCATTCCCCTGTCGGTGACGGTTCTGCTCGGCATCGCCGGAGCAGAACGATCGCATATGCATGCGGTCGAGACGGGGCGGGTCCTCAGCGCCATCGATCCGGAATATGTCGGGGCTCTCAGCCTGATGCTCGAACCTGGAACTGAACTCTACAATCGCTATCAGGCTGGCGAATTTTCCGTTCCCGAACCCCTGGCCGTACTGCAGGAGTTGCGCACGATCATCGAACATACCAACCTGACCCAAGGCCTGTTCCACGCGAACCATGCCTCCAACTATTTACCGATTCGCGCCAAACTTCCCGATGAAAAAGAACAGACGCTCGCCCTTATCGATGCCGCACTTTCAGGTTCGCTTGCGCTTAAACCGGAATATCTCAGGGCGCTGTAATCCATCTCCTCCTTGGCAGGTCCCATGAGCGCACTCGAAGAACGACTGGTCAGCTTGAACACCCCATTTATCGAACTGGACAAACTGTTGAAACGCGAGGATCTCGTCTCAAGTGGTGGTGAGGCCAGGTATCTGATCAGTGAAGGACTGGTCGAGGTCAACGGCCAGGTTGAGACACGTAAACGAAAAAAACTCTACACGGGCGACATCGTCGTTTTTGCCGGTTTCCGCCTGGAGGTGATTGGCACGGAGGACGTTGAACAAGAGGTGCATGGCTCCTCCCATCCTTCACCATAAAATCAAGCCCGCAAAACAGCATTCAACTTCGAGGATAGCACGACCGATCAAATCAGATTCTCCATTCTAGGGAACCATGCCATGACCGTGCCGGTACAGTCACTCTTGAAACACTGGTCCTATCGGCTTTTTGCACCCGATAGGTTGTTGCAAAAGGCCTACGAGGCCTTTCGTCGGCTACTGGACAGTGATAGTACCGCCCATTCCCTGATGGCTGAATTTGAGGAACTGTTCCACAGCAATCGCTATGAAGATCTGGCCCGGGTGGCTGCACGATATGAACAGTTTGCTGCCGCAGTGCTGTCGATGGTGGAAAGCCTGGAGGCAATGAATCCAATCGACGCAGGTTCCCTACGCGACTATTTCCACAAATTTGATTTTTATATCCGCTTTCACCTGGCGCCGCCGGAACAGTTTACCATTCCCCCCTTCGCGGTTGCCCTGAGTGACGAGTACCCAAACACCCTCTTGGGTAACAAGGCCTATAATCTGGCCCGGCTGCGGAATCTCGGGCTCAAGGTCCCCCAGGGCTTCGTTCTGACCACAACCGCTTACTTTGCCCTGATCGAAGAGAATCATCTCCGCAAACCCATCAACGACCGGCTCGCCCTGATCGATCCCGCTGATCATGTTCTCTGCTCCCGCTTGGCCGACGAAATGCAAGAGCTGATTCTGGCCGCAACCCTGCCGAAACGAGTTCATGAAGAACTTGAACAGCAGCTTCTATCATGCGAAAATTTTGACAATAAATCGCTTTTATTTGCAGTCCGTTCTTCTGCCCAGAAAGAAGATGGGCTCTACTCCTTTGCCGGGCAGTATGAGAGCATCCTCGGGGTGGCCCCTGACCAGATAACACGGGCCTATCTGCAGGTCATCGCCTCAAAATATTCGCTCAAGGCCCTTCTGTACCGTATCCATCTCGGTTTCATGGATGAGGAAACCCCACTTGCCGTGGTCGTGCAGACCATGGTGAACGCACAGACAAGCGGGGTCATCTACACCCATCTCCCTCATGGAGTAGGTGCGGAGACCTCCCTCTTGATCGAGAGCGTGCACGGCCTGGGGGAGATGTTGGTTGGTGGCCAAGAGATCCCTGAGACCTATATTGTTAAACGATCCACGTTGGACGTACAGATGGCCAAGCCCGGAGAACAGCGCGAGCATCTGGTACTTACCGAGGAGGGAATCCAAAAGAAGACACTGCCGGATGAGCACACTCCCGATGCCATGCTGAGCCGGGCGCAGGTCCAGCAACTGGCGCAGACGGCCTTGCGCATCGAAGAAGAATGTGGAGGACATCCCCAGGATATCGAATGGTCTTTGGACGAACACCAGGAGGTGGTTGTTCTGCAAAGCCGGCCACTGGCCGTGGATGCTCCGTCAACAAACATCGCCCCGATGGCCCAGGATCCACCTGTCACTGCCCCCCTGCTCTATGAGGGCGGAGTGACCGCCTCCCGCGGAGCGGTGAGTGGAACTGTCGTTCATCTCCTCTCGCAACACTGCACCAAAGATATCCCCTCGGGCTCTATCTGTATCGTTCGTGAAACGCCGCCTACCCTGGTGAGCATTCTCGGTGCCTGTGTGGGTATTGTTGCCGAAAAAGGAGCCATTGCCGGTCATTTTTCCACTGTCTGCAGAGAAATGAGAATACCGCTGCTGGTTCATGCGCAGCATGCCGCAGAAACCCTGGCGGAAGGACTGATTGTAACCCTTGATGCCGGCCAGGGAAAGGTGTTTGCAGGTGAGGTGGTCGAAAAAGTTGCATCCGTACCATCATCCCAGGAAGACAGCAATTCGAGTTACCGCCAAAGAATCGATGCCATTCTCCGCTACATTACCATGCTGCATCTCACCGATCCTCAAGCGGAGAACTTCTCCCCTCGGGGTTGTCGGTCCATGCATGATATTATCCGCTATACCCATGAGCGGTCGTTGCTGGCGATGTTTTTTCTCGGCGACAAGGTCTCCGGCAAATCGCAGCGGGCGCAAAAAATTGAGACTGAGCTCCCCATCGCTCTCTATGTCCTTGACCTGCGAACAAGTCGATCCAAGCTGCCCAAATCCAAGGAGGCCAAACCGATTGAACATTTTGCTTCTCCCCCGCTCAGCGCCCTTTGGGGCGGGCTCTCACACCCAAATATCGACTGGTCTTCGCATCAGCATTTTGATTGGAAAAGTTTTGATGACGTCGTCCTCGGCGGGGGGATCGTCTCCACCCAGAGCGGCGACTTGGCATCCTATGCGATTATCGGGCACGGATACCTCAATGTGAATATGCGTTTTGGTTACCATTTCACCCTGGTCGACGCGGTCTGCGGTTCCGATCCCCGCCTCAATTATTGCCAGATTCGATTTGCCGGAGGCGGCGGAGAGTTTTCCGGGAGGCACCTTCGTGTCCAATTCATTGAGACGCTTCTGCACCATTTCGGTTTTGCCACGACCGTCAAGGGGGATTTAATCGATGGCCGTATTGTTGAGCAAACCCAGGAAGAAATCTATCAACTTCTCGATAGGATCGGAAAATTACTCGGCGCCACCAAATTGATGGATCTTATGCTGCGTGAAGAGGCACAGGTCGCAACGCTTGTTTCCAGATTTTTGGCAGGGGAATACTCGTTCTCCAAATAACCACGCTCACCTGTAAGGAACTGCATGGCACAGTATGAATTGACCTGGATTACAGAACAGCTGGCCACGGGCTATGCACCCATGTCCTATGAGGAACTCGATTTCATTCGCGACCAGGGCATTACAGCCATTATCAACCTCTGTGGCGAATTCTGTGATCTGCACCAGATTGAGGAAAACTCGGGTTTTGAGGTCTATTATCTGCCGGTTGCCGATGACTGCGCACCGGATATGGAAGAGATGGAAAAGGCTCTTGAATGGCTTGATGAGGCAATTTACCTCAAAAAGAAGGTTTTGGTCCATTGCCGTCATGGTTTTGGTCGAACCGGGACCCTCGTTTCTGCCTATCTGTTGCGGCGGGGGCTGGGCATGAAGTTGGCGCAAAAGGCCATGAAGGGAAAACGCCCAAAACCGACGAATTTCTGCCAGTGGAATTTGTTGCGCAAATACGGCAAACAGGAGGGGACCCTGCGGGCCAAAGCTCCCACCATTGAAAATCACGTGGGCACTGACACCTCCCCCTTGATTAATGACTACACCACCTTTGTCACCGCGGTCGACGATCAGTATCAGATCCAGGTACCCCCTGAGGCCTGCTGCGGCACGAACAACAGCCCCTGCTGCTTTGAGCCCTTTGATCTTCTGCTCATAGAGAGTCTGTACCTCAATCAGATGATCAATCAGAAATTGAGTCAGGAGAAAAGGCTGGCTGTGATCGAACGGGCAGGAGCCATGGCAAAGACCTTGAAAAAACTGCGCCACGATTCACCGGGAATGGAGGCTGCGGCCTTTGCAGGGTTGTGTGCAAAGGAAGGTTTTCGTTGCCCGCTTCTCGATGAAAACGGTAGCTGTCTGCTCTTTGCCTGCCGCCCCCTGCGCTGCCGGCTGTGGTCGACAGAGGCACAGACTTCCCTCCCTCTGCCCATCAGTGAAGGCATTGCCCGCCTCTCCCAAAATGCCTATCTCGCCCTTGCCGGTATCTTCCCTCCGGGGGGAAATCTCGACTTCTCAAGCGTTGACACCATGTCTGGCAAATTCGTCCAGGTCTATTACCAGGCCATGACCCAACAGCAATAATGGCTGTTTCCATTCTTGAGGAAAGTGAAGATTTCAGCCTATGCCAAACAGGGCCTGGAGCAGATGATAAAGCAGAACAAATACCACTTCAATTTATCGTTGTTGCCCTTTCTGCAAACCAGGCCCTAACTTTTTCTGGAGGCTACCACCCAGCACTGCCATCTCCCCTTCAAACACCGCAAAGCGCTGGTTAACCCGTTTGGTCACCATTGCCTTGTCTTTATCGGACATGAACGAGTACTTGATACTGTTGTAGACATAGCTCTTTATCTGTTCATAGCTCGGTTTATAGCGTGATGCCAGCAGCATGTACTCGTGAGAAAGGTTGTTGCGTGAGACGCCGGAGTCATCTGTGGAAATTACCAAGGGAACACCATAATCTGCATAGATCTGATAGGGATGCTCGCTTCCCTGCACGCCGAGAATGAATTGGTTGCTGGTAAGGTTAATCTCGACCGTCGAATTGGTTTTCATATCCTTGAGCAGGGCGAGTTGATCCTGCTCATAGGTCAAGTCCACCCCATGGCCGATACGCTGGGCATCGGCAATCTGTCGAGCCTCGGTGATGTGGAAGAGCAGATCCCTTGGTCTAACCATCCCCAAGGTCAATTCACCAGCGTGCAGTGCACGATTGACTTGAGGATAAAGCCTGTGTAGGTATGCAAACATGCGCATGTGGAGGGTATAGTTGATCAAGGCAACATGGTTATTCTCGGGCGCGACGATATTTACACCAACCACGAGCGGAGAGTCGTTTGCTGCCTGAAATCCCGCGTAAAGGTCGGTGAAGACCTGCAAGGGGGGCAGTGTCCGTACTGCGTAGGTCTGATAGCGCATGGTGAAGCGTTCATCATCGATACCCTGGTGGACCTTTTCCACCTTTTCTACAAAGTCCTTCACATGCTTCTTGTAGACTTTACTGGCCTCAAGACGCGCTGCGATCTGGTTGAACAGAGCGGTCAATTCATTCAGATCGGTCGTCTGCTCTAGAATTGCATTGAACCTGTCCGACTCATTCTGCTTGAAGACAGCCGAACTTGAGGCACCGACCCTGGTCAGCATGGTCTCGATGTAACTGATATTCTCCTTTATCGCCCTTTGCTTGAGCACGTTCAGCCCAACATCCATATATTCATCGGAAACAGGGCCGAAATAGCCGAACGTGTTAAAAAAATTGGTATCGGGAGGGGGTTGTTCGTGGAAATGGTTCGCGTAATCCTTGTCTGACCAGAGCGTCAACAGTTTCCGATAGAGTACATCATTCCCTCTCAGCGCATCAACGGTCAGAGCCTGGCATTTCCCCCTCTCGCTGACCTTCACGATCTTAAGAGAGCAGGCGTCGATAAACCATCCCTTTTTCTTTATCCAATCAAGGTAAGTTTCCGCATAAATACTGCCTGAGTAGTGATGATGGATATCGCCCCCCTTTGGCATACGGGTAAAGAACAGGTTCAGCATGGCAACGTCTGGATCGCCATTATTTGCAGTGAGCATCATTGTGTACAACGCCGAGGTCGCCCCCTCGTTTACCTCTGAACCACCATCAGCTTTCATGTGCAACGTGGAACAGGCCGCCAAATAAAAGACAACAGTGAGATATAAGGCAATCTTTTTAACCATGTCCATGTCCCCCATTGTTTAAGGCCGACAAATTAGGCAATATCCCTGGTATTCAATTGCTTGATGGACTCGTAAAAAGTCAAAAAATGAAATTCACGTAAAGTGAAATCAGTGCGTTACGAAGCTCGAAACGTCGTTCTCAAGGCTTTTCCCGAAAACGACTGCTTGAAAAGCGACAGGAGCCGGGTGGCATCTTCTGAGATGAGATAAATAATCAACCAAACGAAATACATTCGTTGATGTTTCCAATTGCCCCCACGCTGAACCAACCTGATATTCTATACTGAGGTCCGAGAGGGAGGAAAGCTGGCGCCACAAAACCTTTACCGCTTCTACAGTGATCATCGCCGATCATTGAGGCTACAGTCAAGGTCTCCTTGACATCGCAAGAGGCCTACAAAAAAATAGCCCGTCACATCAACAGATGCGACGGACCGTATTCTTCGGCAGAAAATAAAGCTCAGGCTGCCTTGGTATCCGAATCCTGGACTTTTTTCACCTTCTGCTTGTCGATCTTCTTGGGCACCAGGCCGTTGGCCATAAAGGCTGTGCACTGTTTGCGCTTTTCAAAGGGGCAGTCGGTGATATTCCAGCATGGGGTGTATTGCAGGAGTTTCTTCACTGCCGCGATCGAAACCCCATGTTGGTGGATCATCTCCCGCAGGCACTCGATCCATTTAATGTCGTTCATGGTGAAATATCGCCATTTTCCCTTGCGGATGGGCGTAATCAAGCCTTCTTCTTCGTAGATTCGCAAGGTCCGGGGATGCACGCCCAGCATCTGCGCGGCAACTCCGATGGTGAATATTGCTTTTTGTTCATCAACCATTGTTTCCCCCGTCGAGTGAATCCACAACCGGCACCTGCAGGTGCCGGTCAAGGGCGTTTTTGCTGGTTGTTTCAGTGCGCTTCATGATCGGAAAAGCTTTTGCCGAAGAAGCGTTCCCCCTGAAGGAAGGCAACACCGGTGAATCCGATACCGCCGATGGCGACAATCCATTCAAATCCGGAAGGGGCATAGTTGAGGTAGGTCGGCAGGTTATCATAGCCCAGGTACTGGGGAACAATCTGGCCGCCGATAACCATGTCAAGACGAGAGATGAACATACCGACCAAGACCATCAGCGCAGCGGTGGACATGGCGGCAACACTTTTCAGACGGCTCAGGAGCAGCAGTACCACAGGCGCGGCCAAACCGACACCAACCTCAAGGGCCCAGAAATTGAAGGAGAGCGGACCGGCGTAGAGGGCATTGGCAGCAACCTTTCCGTCGCTGACACCACCGACGTAAAAGGAGGCCATACGCCAGAAGGTGGCTACCGCAACCAGGATCAGCATCAGGAGCATAACCTTGCCTGCCGACTGCACACCATCAGCCACATGCTGCTCCATTTTTTTGCCGCGGATTATATAGGCATAGTGGGTGAAAAGAATGGCTGCAGCGGATCCGGAGAGAAAGGCGCAGGCTAGAAAGTAGACCGGCAACTGAGCGCCGTACCAAAAGGGGCGTGAAGCCAGCGTGGCAAAGACGCCGCCAAGGCAGGTGTTGGCGGCAACCTCGGCCAGGGCTCCGAGAATACCGAGTGCCAGGGCCAGGGTGTAATGGCGGGTAAGAATGAGCCAGAACTCAAGGAGGATAAAACCCAGTGCCAAACCGTACAGGGTCCCCATCCACCAGATGTTGGAGGTGATGTTGGGAGAGATCACGTTATAGATGACCATGCGCCATGGACTTTCGATCTCCATGCCGATAACGATAAAGGCGCTGAGTATGGTGATCAGCGAGATCCATACCATGCGGTTGGCCAGAGGTGCCAGCTTGTTACCGCCGAAAACGTGGCTGATGGCGGCCAGCAGGCAGAGACCGGTGGAGGTGATCGCGAAAAAGGCGTAGGTGGAGATCAGCAGTCCCCAAGGCACCTCGCGGGTATTATTGAAAATGTGCTCATGACCAACGACAAACCCGGTCAGGCCGACACCGATTCCAGCCAGAAGCAACAAGCCGAAAAGTCCAGTGAGAGATTTCACCAGAGGGTTGGCTACCTCAGGTTCAGCGGTTGCTGTCAACAAAGATCCATTTGCCATGATCCTACCTCCTTACGTGTTAAAAAAGTGTATGGGAAATGTTTATAACCGTGCCGGTTCAATCATCTTCTCCCTGTTTTCTTCACTAGACAGGGAACCAAGGCCGATAACAACAACCACGGCTGAGAACGGTCCCATGAGCAGGAAGAGAACAAGAGTAAGACAGAACCAGAAAGACTCGACGATTTGGGCCAGATGCGACCGAACCCAGGTGGACAGAGATCGACCGCCATCGTTCTCCATCCGGTTGGTCTGGCTGTGTGATAAGCTCTTCATGGTTATCCCCTTTTCGTTGTTCGCTGGTTGGAGCGATTTTCTTGCCCTCAACATCGCAAGGGATGTGCCATAGAGATCTTTTTCCGTTCGATTTTTGCCGGGATCCTGGCAAGAAATTGATGTTATGTTCTTTTTTACATATGCAAGAGCTGATGTTTAAGTTTTACTGCATACTCGAGCTTGCATATTAATTACATACATGGCGATAAATGCGCCTCATTCGCTGCAACGAACCGGCGCATATTTTGCCCAAATGCATACTCAAAACCAGGTATCGATCAATCTCACAGTATATATTTGATTTTAGGTTATTATTTTAAGCCCCCCCCTTTGCCCCCTCCATTAACACCGAGATTATGGCGCAAAAATTTGGATTGGCAGCAAACCGGAACATCCCTTACTGTCAGGTCAGACCTTAAATAATATTAAATAAATTCAGTATCTTATCGAAAAAATTGTTGAATTGGGCGCAAAACGAGTCCTCTTCCGCGAAATACTGAAGAACGGCGAGGTGTGCGCCTAGAGGTTTGAAGGAAAAATATATAACGAAGAGACGATATACGAGATTAACGCCTTGAAATAGAGGGAAAATTGAAAGAATCACCCGGAGACAGGCAATGAAACTATTGCTAAAAACTTCTGACAATGGCGAATGTCAGGTTTTTCTGACAATCCGTAGGGGGGAGAAAACAGAAAATCCGGGAAAAGAGGGAACCTCTTTCCCCGGAAAATGTGGCATGAATCAGTGCTTCTTTTTGCCGTGACCGGCTTCAGAGTCGGTGGCTGTGGAAAACTTGCGCTCAAAGCCCCTCACACCGATATGGCAAGTGGTGCAGCGGGTGTTGGAGGCAAAGGCATCGGAACCATTATGGCAGACACCGCAGTATTTGCCGGCATAGAGTGCTTCCATGGTGAATTTATCCGGATGTTCCTCAGCGGCACCGACGCGCATCTCAAATTCGCGATCATGGCAGCTGGAGCAATCCAGACCCATTTCAACGTGTTCCTTATGTTCAAAAATAACGGTCTTGACAGGCTTGTTGAACACAACCGTTTCCGGCTGCTTCATGTCGCTGCCGTGACAGACCTTACAGGTCTCAGGCCCAGTGGTGTTAAAGGCGGTGGTGCCGTCATGACAGGCACCACAATATTTCCCCTCTTCGAGGGAGGCCATATTGTAATCGCCATTGGCCTTGGCTGATCCCCGTTTGCGTTGAAACAGATCCGGGTGGCAGCTGTCGCAACTCAGGCCGGCAGTCACCACATGGGATTTATGGCTGAACATCTGACGAATGGGCTCGATTGACACGACCTTGGTGTTCCCATAGTTTTCGAATTGTTTTTGAGGCCCCGCAGCAGTATCGGCAGTCGCTTGAGTTGCCTCGATATCGGCGGCACAAAACACTCCCACAGCAAGGAAGACGCCAAGGAGTGCAGATCCTTTTACTTTTGCATTCATAGTCCTTTCTCCTTTGACGGCTTAGGCGTTCATGTAATAGACGTTGGGCAGAGCGCCTGTCTCGGGACGCAGCACCCAAACCGTGGTTTCGGGCTGATGAATCAATTTGTAGACTTCGCTGTTGGGGTCGCTGAGATCGCCAAAGACCCTGACCTTGGCAGGGCAGGCCTCTACGCAGGCGGTATCTTTTTTGCCTTTGGAGAGGCGAGTGTCTATACAGAAATTACATTTGTCAACAGCGCGGATTTCTTCATTGAAATACCGGGCATTGTACGGACAGGCTGCCATGCAGGTCTTGCAGCCGATACATTTTTTACTGTCCATCATGACAATACCGGTGGTTTTATCCTTGTAGGTGGCCACGGTGGGACATACACGCACGCAGGGCGGCTCGTTACACTGGTTACAGAGCACCGGCATGAATATAGTTTCATTCTGCTTGGGCCCGATTTCACGGGTCCGCTCAAGAATGGTGGTCCGGTACCCATAGGAAGGTACATGATTGGTTTTGACGCAGGCATCCATGCATCGTTGGCAGTCGATACAGAGGTTTTGCCGCATCACCATGCTGTAATGAGGGCTGTACGGATATTTTTCGTTTTTAGGCATGGCACCCACGGCACTTTCAGCATTGCGGACAGAGGTCAGCGACAGTATCGTGCCCCCCATGAACAATCCGGTGATGGCGAGTCCGGCGCGCAAAAAGGTACGGCGCTCGAGTGATGGAATGTGTTCCACCCCTTCATTTTTTAACTTTTCCAGCTCATTAATGTTCATTCCACACCCTCAGAATAATAGTAACGAAGACGACATCGGCACCGAGTGCTACAATGTGTTGTTATGGCACAAGAAAAGGCAGCCGAGAATGAATAGCTCCTCATTAATTCAAAAACGCAACGAGCGAACATAACCCAAAACCGTGAGAAGAGCAAGTTTTCAAATATATGGTATAGTAACGGCACGTTTGCCGTATCTTCGGCCGCGGCGCATTCTTCCTTTTTTCCTACCGTGTCAGTGGGCTGCCAAATGCAGCGGGGAGCGGTGCTGATATTTTTTTAATATGGGTTAGCTTTTTACCCAACTTACCCTGCGTGTTCAAAATGAGTCAAAATATCCCTCACATCCCTCCAATGCTCCGTAACACATTGACGGTTTTCGTCATTGACACCCATTGCCGCATCATAGGACTCAACAAGAACGCGGAGGAACTCACTGGTCGCAGCCTAGGAGAACTCTGTGGCAAGTCACTCGATGAAATACTGCTGTTTAAGGAAAAAAATATCAACCTGGCCGAACTCTTCACCCAAATTGGTTGGGACGAAACGCAAACACGGCAATTGCTCCTTTTGCCCCGGACAAAGGATTCGCAACCTATTGAAGCACTTGCAACGATCACTCCTCTTTGGGGACAAGATCGTTCACTCACCGGTGCACTTGTCACGCTCGACAGCAACAATGCCACCCTTTATCATAAACTCCTGCTCGATTCAGTCTCAGAGGGGGTTCTCACCGTCAACCGTGACCTCGAGGTTATCTCCTTCAACCGTGCAGCGGAACGAATTACCGGTTGGAAAATTGAGGAGGTGTTAGGCAAAAAATGCCAGGATGTCTTTCCCGACGAACTGTGCGAGAACGGTTGCCTGATCCGCTCCACCGTTGAGCAGGAAAAATCCTTTGCCCGCCAGACCGTTTTCATGACCAACCGCGATGGTCGCCTGTTCCCCCTATCCCTGACCTCATCTCCGCTCTATGATCTTAACGGCAAGGTGATCGGCGGAGTGCAGACCTTTCACGATTGCTCCGATAGTCTCAACAATTCACTGATCCTGGCTTCGGTGGCAGATGGGGTCTTCACAATCGACCGCAACCGCATCATCACCTCCTTCAACCGGGCCGCCGAGTCCATCACCGGCTGGAAACAGGAAGAAGTGATCGGCAAACCCTGTAGAGAGATCTTTCACTCCAGCATTTGCGGCAACGACTGTATGTTGGTCAAGGCGATCGACTCCAACAGCATGTACATTGATCGCTCCATTTTCATCAAAAACAAGGCCGGCGATTCCATCCCCGTCACCATCAGCTCTTCGCCGCTCTTTGATGATTTCGGCAATATTATCGGCGGAATCGAGACCTTTCGCGACAACACCTCATCCATCCGCGAGAGCCTAATTCTTGACTCGATTGCCGATGGAGTGTTCACCGTGGACCGCAACTGGCGAATCACCTCCTTCAACCGAGCCGCCGAGGAAATCACCGGATGGCCGCGCGAGGATGCCATGGGTAAATCCTGCTCGGATATTTTCCATTCCAGTATCTGCGGCAAGAACTGCGCCATTGCCGAAAGCCTCTACAAAGGGGCGCCGGTGGCCAACCGCTCGATCGTGATCCGCAACAGCCAGGGAATCAAGGTGCCGATCAGCATCAGTGCGGCACCACTGACCGACCATGAGGGCAACATCATTGGAGGAGTCGAAACCTTTCGCGACCTCACCGCCATCACCTCCCTGCGGCAACAGCTGAGCCAGAAATACACCTTTGACGCCATCATTTCCAAATCAACCCCCATGCAGCGACTGTTCTCGATCATGCCGGACATCGCCCGCAGTCCGAGCACGGTACTGATTCTGGGGGAGAGCGGTACAGGCAAGGAACTGGTCGCTCGCGCTCTCTTCAATGCCAGCGAGCGGAAGGAGAAGCCTTTTGTGGTAGTCAACTGCGCTGCTCTTCCGGAAACACTGCTTGAGTCCGAGCTGTTCGGGTATAAAGCCGGTGCCTTTACCGATGCCCGCAAGGACAAGCTCGGTCGCTTTGCCGCTGCCGAAGGCGGCACCCTCTTTCTCGACGAGATTGGTGATATTCCGGGCAGTGTTCAGGTGAAGTTGCTCCGGGTTCTCCAGGAAAAAGTGTATGAACCCTTGGGCTCAAATACCCCGGTCAAGGCGGACGTGCGCATCATTACCGCGACCAATCGCAACCTGCAGGCCCTGGTGAAGGAAGGCAGTTTTCGCGACGACCTCTTTTATCGTCTCAACGTGGTTAAGATCAGTCTGCCGCCGCTGCGTCAACGCAAGGAAGACATTCCCCTCTTGATTGAACATTTCATCAAGAAATATGCTGCCCAGCAAGGCAAGGATATCGTCGGCATCTCGAGCGGAGCCCTCTCCCTTTTGATGCGCTACGATTTTCCAGGAAATATTCGCGAACTGGAAAATATCGTCGAGTATTCCTTTATTCTCTGCGAGGGCGGTTATATTCAACCACAGCATCTTCCCGAACCCTTTGTCACCGGCCTGGAGGAACATAGCCCGGGTGGGGAAACGTCCACCGGGCCGCAGAGCCTGGAGGACATCGAAAAGCAGGCGATCACCTTGAGCCTTGAGCGCAACCGTTGGCGAAAAATGGCCACCTGCCGCGAACTGGGGATTTCCAAAGACACCCTGCGTCGAAAAATCGAACGATATGGGATTATTAATTCGCTTGCTACCGATCAAGAAGACGGTACCGACTAAAAACAGTCGGCACTGCTGATGCAATAAAATGGGGCTGTGGCGACCGACCACAACCCCATTTTTTGTTTTTTGACAACTCCCCGTCTGTTGCCGATACAACCACTTGCGCAATCCTTGTGAACGTACAGCATCCGCGCTAGGCCCTGCATTGCAGAGCAATCACCTCTCCCCAGGCGACTAAACAACCTGCTCCAGCAGTTTCTTGCGATCCTGCACGCAGGGGATTAGCCGGAGGATTGGTGCTTTTTTTTTTGCCCGCTTTTCTGCCGCTTGGTCACATCCGCCTCTTTTGCCTGGAGACGGGCCGCAACATCCCCCACTCGGTGCAGTGTCTTGGGTACACATCGATCGACACTGGCCGAGCAGTGCTCATGGATCTCCGGTGGACAACCGGCAACTTCCCAACAGGGAATATACTCCAGTAGCTTTTTCATGCCGGGAATACTGATCCCCTCTTCATGAATAAAGGTGCGCAAACAGTTAATCCACTGAATGTCATCGGCGGAAAACATTCGTCTGTTGCCGACCATCTTCGGCTCTATCAATCCTTCCTGCTCGTAGATACGCAGGGTCCTGGGATGCACATTGAGCAATTTTGCCGCAACACCGATGGGATAGATAGGAACACTGGAGTGTATAGCCTGTATCTCGGTCTTTTTTCTTGCCATGCCGGCCTCCTGTCTCTGCGGGGTGCCGGAGCAGAGCATCCTACGCACGGACACCCCTGCCATTCGACACAAATTCTATTAATGATCTTCGGACAGATGACCGCGGAATAACCGCTCCCCCATCATGAACAGGATACCGCAGAAGGTAAATCCGGACAGGGTGATCATCCACTCGTGCAACGTCGGCGCATAGGGGAGCACATGCGGTAAATCGACGATGTTGAGTTCGTGAAACCCGGGAATAATCTGGCCGACGATCACCAGGTCGTAGCGCATGACAAAAATCCCCAAAATACTGGCAAGGGAACCAATGGCCATGGCGGTGAGGTTCTTGGCGCGAACAGCGAGAATGATCAAAAACGGCAGCACCAACCCCATACCGACCTCTCCAAACCAGAAGTTCTTGGCAAAGGGGCCGTTAATCAAGGTCATGATGGCCTCATATTTTCCAGGCGGATGACCGGAAATGCCCGAGATCAGCTTCCAGGAGGTGAAAAACATGATCACCAGATAGAGCAGAGCGCCAAGTTTGGCAACAGCCCGTAGGGACTCCTGCAGCTGTTCGCTCATCTTCCATCCGTTAATTTTGTATCCCAGCCAATGAAAGAAGATGACTGTGGCGCAACCGGACATCATGGCGGAGGTGATGAAGTAGATCGGCATGTAGGGCCCGTGCCAAAATTCACGTCCATTGAGCAACCCAAAAACCGCGCCCAGATTGGAGTGAGCGGCCACACCGGAGACAACCCCCATCAAGCCGCACATACCGGCAAGCTTATGTTTTCCGGCCTGTAACAGGGCAAACTCGATCAGCATGAAGAACAGATAGGCTCCATACAGGGTTCCCATCCACCAGATGTTTGAAGTGAGATTCGGAGAAATAATGTTGTAAACCGCCATCCGCCAGGGATTTTCAATCTCAAAGGCAATGACCAAAAAACCGGCAATAATCGTGGAGATAGCCAGATAGACGGAACGTTTGGCAATCGGTTTGAACGCCTCATATCCGAACACATGGCCGATCGACGAAACGAGACACAAACCGGTCGAGGTGACAACAAAAAAGACATAGGCACCAAGCATCAACCCCCAAGGCACCTCGCGGGTAACGCCGTAGACATGCTCATGACCGGCAAAAAATGCGTGGAGACCAAAGGCAATGCCAACAAGGGTGAACAACCCCAGCAGCCCAATGGTTTTATTATACAATCCCGATCGACTTCCTTCGAGCCCCCCTTCCTGGGGCAAGACTTTTGCTACAATATTTTCCATGGTAGCGCTTCCTCCATATGCGAGAACGGCACCCCTACCGATCCCTGTTCGACATTAGTGTTTTGATAACGACCTGCGACAATTTCTTCATAACAGGATTAGGGGAGGTCACTCTCTTCCCTGACGGCCTGGAGAACCGGTTTGATTCTCAGATCGAACAGCGTATGGAGTACAGCACCACCCAACCAGACAACGAAAAAGACTATGGCTTCCATTTGCTTCTCCCTGCCCTGCGACGGGCAACAGTGTCAAACTTCGAAAATCAGAGCAAACGTCAAATATGGCGGTATAAGACATTGTAATTCAATGATTTTTTCGGAACGACGACTTTCTTCTCCGATAGGTATTGGCGGAGACCTACCGATACGTTCTTTGCGTGCGACACCTCCTTGTTTACGGGCCCTAGTTACGCTGCAGCGTACCTCAAGCAATCGATTACCTCTGCCACCCACTTCTATCTTGTGCGCTTTTTGCTGTCAAGTAAAACCGCTGCCAATTGTCAAATAACATATAAATAACATGATCATAATTAGCCCTAAAATGTGACTACGGTTAAAGGCGAAATTAGTATTTCTCAAAATGGCATTATGTGCTTTCATATATTATCCAATAATATCGAATTATTACGTAACTATTAAGTGTTGATGCTAATAAATATTTCAATAAAATTTCAATAGCGCATTTAGCGTAAACGGAGAATTAAAAAGGCTCAAATTTAGCTCATTCCTACACACCCCTCTTTCATATTCAATGAAGCACCGTGTGCCACTTAACAATTTGCTATCAATTCAACCAGTTAATAATGAAGCACATTTTTCATTTTTCAGTACAAATGGTACAAAAGATGCAAAATAATTTTCAGCCACTCGCAGATCACCAGAAAACGAGCGGGCTTCCCCCTCCCCTCCAAGGTGGCGGCCTTGGAGGGGATCACCTATCCCCCTTCCAGCTTTACCTTTTTTATTTTTTATGGTAGCTCCAATAAAATGGAAGGCCTATTTTGCGCCCTCTGCACAGTGATGCCACCCTTGTAGGCAGCACCCGAATAATGATGGCCTCGCAAAAAGTCAAAATTCTGAAAGTCACACACGGTGAAAACAGTATGTCACGAAGCTGGAAACATCGTTCTTGAGGCTTTTAACGAGAACGGCATTATTGACAGTCGTCTTTTTCCCAAATTTGCTACAGGAGAGCGTTGTGCAAAAATTTTATAAAAACCTCTCAATCTGGTTAATCATTGCCCTTGCCGCGGTATTTCTCCTTCATTATTTCAAAACATCACCGGATCGTTACCACACCGTAGCCTATACGGATTTCCTGCAAAAGGTCGACAGCGGATTCCTTTCCAAAGTTCGAACCGTTGAGAGAACGATCTATTGGGAAACAAGTAACGGCGAGATCTATAAAACAGTTGTGCCGCAATCGAACCAGGCACTGGAGCACCTCCTCAAAAAGAACATCACCGTTTTTGCTGAGGAGACGGCCAAAACTCCGTGGTTTATGCAGACGCTCCTCATGTGGCTTCCCATTCTCCTCTTTGCCTTTCTCTGGTTTTTCTATTTTCAAAAAAGTGGTGGTCAGGGTGGTGGTGGGGGGGGGCGTGCCATGGCCTTTGGCAAAAGCCGAGCGCGGCTGATCAATCCTGAAGAATCCAAAATCCGGCTGGCTGATGTTGCAGGCATTGATGAGGCCAAGGAGGAGATCGAGGAGGTGGTTGAATTCCTCAAGAATCCTTCGAGATTCGTCGAGGCGGGCGCCAAAATTCCAAGTGGTGTGCTTTTGTACGGTGAACCCGGAACCGGGAAAACGCTGTTGGCCAAGGCTATTGCCGGTGAGGCAGGCGTGCCGTTTTACTCCATTAGCGGCTCCAATTTTGTGGAAATGTACGTCGGCATCGGCGCGTCGCGCGTGCGCGATCTCTTCAATGAGGGCAAGAAAAAGGCCCCTTGCATCATATTTATTGATGAAATCGATGCAGTGGGCCGACATAGAAGCGCGGGTGCGGCTTCCGGAGGCAATGACGAGCGTGAGCAGACCCTGAATCAGCTGCTGGTCGAGATGGATGGGTTTGAAGCCAACAACCAGGTTATCGTTATTGCCGCAACCAATCGCCAAGATATTCTTGACCCTGCCCTGTTGCGTCCTGGTCGATTTGATCGCCAGGTCATGGTCCCCCTTCCTGATGTTGGAGGCCGTGAAAAAATCCTTCAGGTGCATGCCCGCAATGTCAAAATTGCCCCAGATGTGAACTGGCAGGTGCTGGCCAAGGGGACACCAGGCTTTTCCGGGGCGCAATTGGCCAGTCTGATCAACGAGGCCGCACTCCTGATGGCACGCCACAAAAAGTCCCATATCGATATGGAGACACTCGACGCGGCCAAAGACAAGGTCATGATGGGGGCGGAACGGCGAAGCATGATAATCACCGAAAGGGAAAAGCGCATAACGGCCTGCCATGAGGCGGGACACGCCCTAGTAGCCTTGATGCTCCCCGGTACCGACCCTGTCCACAAGGTGACCATTATTCCTCGAGGACGGGCCCTTGGCCTCACCATGCAGCTACCGGAGGAAGAGCGGAATTCCCATGACAAGATTTACCTCTTTCACACCCTCTGCACCCTGTTGGGAGGAAGACTTGCCGAGGAAGTGGTGTTCGACCAGATGACGACCGGAGCTGGTAATGACATTGAGCGGGTCTCGGACATTGCCCGCAAAATGGTGTGCGAATGGGGAATGAGTGAAGCTGTCGGCCCCTTGACCTTTCATGCAACCAGTCCGCTGGGCGGACAAGCGGCACAGATCATCAGTGAACAGACCGCCATGCTTCTCGATGCGGAGGTGAAAAAATTGGTCCAGTCTGCCTATGATCGGGCAAAGGATATATTGACCAACCACCGCCTGCACCTCGATGCCATTACGCAGGCACTTCTCGACAGGGAAACGATATCTGGGGAGGATATCAAAAGAATCATTTCACCGGAATGATTCTAGTCTGAGGTGCTCTTTTGCGAAGTCTCTCTGGGCCACTCCCCGGGAGAGCAAGCGAACATTCTGCAACGACCTGTTATTTTTGAGGTATCCACAGCTCGCCAAACAATTTCTCCTTGCTGCCACGACTACCACTTACTGGTGTGAAAGGAAAAATTTTTTCCCGGAAAAAACCGCTTCATATAATTAACCATCTGACGTATACTCCTGATACTTGAACAAGTTTCAGGTGGGTTGGGTTGTATCCTGGCTCGCCCGCGATGACTGCAAACGGGCTGATGCCAAGCCCACCGCGGCCTGCATGCGAACCGTTTTCACCTCCAATCATAGAATATACAACCCAGCTCACTCTTCGGGAAAAACAGGCTTGCTTGACTGAATTACGGTTGTTCTCATCAACGATCATTTGAGGATTGCTGTTAGGGGGTCATCTCTCCTGTGTTTATATTTTTGAGCCGCAACTTCATTCACTACGTTTTCCGAGGTTGCCATTTTTGAAGTAATCAGGTTACCGTGCACGCAACTTAATCTCTTTCAACAACATACTGACCAGGTACGAGGTAGCATATGAATTATGGAGTTGTTAGCCAGGAACAGCTTGAAAAAATAGATGAAATCCTGACTGAAAAGCTCATAAAAATCGGTGTTGATTGTGTCATCATCATTGATATGGCAGGGAACATCATCACTGCCAAGGATAATGGCACCTCCAAATACGATGTCTACTCCTTTGCTGCCTTGGCAGCAGGTAATTTTGCCACCGTTGACGCCATGGCCAAACTCGTTGGTGAACAGGAATTTTCCTTACTGTTCCATAAGGGATCCGAGTGTAATATCCACTTTTCCAAGATTGATGACGAGCTCCTGCTTATCACCATGTTCGGCAAGGGAATTTCCCTGGGATTTTTACGACTCAATGTTGTCGAGGCAATCGAAAGGATTAAGAAGATCTGGTCGAGAAAGTAACCGGAAGATTGAAGAGCGTCTTGTTAGAATGACAGGCGATGTGTTGCGCACCGGGAGAACGTCGTGAGCTTTATCAACCTTAGGGAAAAAATCGTTCAGGTTAAAATCGTCTATTACGGCCCTGGCCGTGGCGGCAAGACCACCAACCTGGAATATATCAACCGTAAGTTTTCCAAACAGATCCAATCGGAAATGGTCAGTTTGAAAACCCACGGCGACCGAACGCTTTTTTTTGACTTCCTGCCTTTCAATATGGGACAGATCAAAGGCTATGAACTCAAAATTCAGCTTTACACCGTCCCGGGCCAGGTCAAGTACAATGCGACCAGAAAACTGGTTCTCAAAGGAGTGGACGGTATCGTGTTCGTAGCCGATGCCCAGGAACAGATGCGGGAAAAAAACATTCGTTCGCTCAACCAGCTCCACGAAAATCTGCTGAGCTACAAGGAATCTATTTTCAAGATCCCCCTGGTTTTGCAGTACAATAAAGTCGACCTTCGCAATCAGGGCATTCCCATCCTGCCCACATCGGTTCTGGAAAAGGATTTAAACAGCAAACTCAAGGTGCCCTACTTCGAGGCGTCTGCCCTTACAGGATACAATGTCCCAGAAACATTAAAAAAAATCATTTCCTCGACCGTAATCTCCATCCAGAAAAAACTTATGTAGTGGCACCAATCCCCATGCCAACACACCTGAGTCGGTAGAATGAAAAAATCGCAGCGAGACACATATACCCTTACCGAAGACTTCGAAGACCTGACCCTCTTTGCCAATGAGTCCTTCGATACCCAGGATGTTGACCTCTTTGAGTTCACCAGTGAAGAGTCCTCGCCGTTGACACGGCTTAAATCGATTATCCTGTCCCTGGACTGGGAAATAAACGATGAGATCCTCCAGGAACTTGCCGATGAAATCGGCAACCTGCAACCGATGTGGCAGGGAGACAAGGTAGCTGAGGTATACCTTCAGGGGCTGGCCAAGATCGGCAATTATATCCGCACCAAGGGCGCCTATGCACACCCCAACTCCATTAAGCTCCTACTGACCTTTTTCTACAACTTCGAGAAGATTATTTCTTCGCCTGACATATCCGGAGACCAGATCACCCAGCTGCTCAAGGGAGATGTCCGAAAATTCAAGATCCTGCAATATCAGATCACCCGGAGCGAACAGGGCGAGGAGCTGCCTCAGGAAGATTTCTCCTTCATCCCTGTACCGACCGACCATGGCACCGTGTCGCCTCCCGAAGACGCCCCTCCCACACAGTTGCTCAAAGCTGCAATTCTCGGGCTTGATTGGGAAGTCACTGATGAAAGTCTTGTTCAGTTCAATGCCAACTTGGCCGCCTGCCATCAGCAGATGACCGAAAACAAACCGGCACTGGTTCTTCTCCAGGGACTGCAGGCCCTTGGCGACTACATCGCCGATGAGCGAGCCAACTCCCATCCGGACGCCTTCACCCTGCTGCACTCCTTTAACGAGGCCCTTGACAGGGTAACCACTCAATCGCCTCCGGATGAGAATGAGGTGCAGGAACTCCTGGTTGATCGAATCAATCGCCTCAACAACCTGAAGATGGTCATCGCCAACACGGAAGCCACCGCATCGGTTGATGAGGCCTTGATCGCAGGGGTTGTCGAGGAAATCAGCGGTCCGACAACCTATCACCAGCCCGAAAATTTCGAGGCAACAATCGAGGAAATTTCTTCCCCTGTATCTCCAGCCGTGGAGGAGCCAGCTGCTGAGTCTCATCCGCCAGAGGAGGATACCTTCTCCCTGGGCGATGAGATCGATTCCATTTTCGGCATGGAGGCCAAACCTGCCATGGAGACAGCGGATGAGCAGTATCCGGATGAAATCCTTCCTCCAGACGCCATTCACCCGGTGGACGATGAGTTGGCCGACGACCTGATCGGAGCGCAACTCAGTTCCAAGCGCGGATTTGCGCCGGCTCTCTCCGAAACCGAGGAAGATGCCGGATTCAACGTCGATGCAGCTGACATGGATCTCCCAGAACAAAACGATCTGGCAGAACAGCTTGACTTTCTCTTTGCCGATTCAGAGGATTCCGAACTGGTCCTGGAAGATACCTCGACTGGCAACGAGGGAATCTCTCTGCCCGAATTTTCTATGGACGAACCCATTGCCGCCCTGGCCGATGTAGAATTTTCCCTGGAAGAAACGGGTGAGAAGGGAGAAGAACCCGTCCTGACGCCTGTTCTGGAAGAAAGTGTGCTTGATATTGAAAGCAAGCTCGACAGCTTTTTCACCGATACAGACGAGCAACCCGTGGAAACGGTCAGCTCGGATGCAAAGGCTGAGGCGGCAGAAAACTCTCTCTTCTTTGAAGACGCAGCCAGCCCGACGGCCGCCCTTGCTGACAGCGACGAACAAGGTGGATTCTCCGAGGAAGAGGTGGTTGCCTCTCTCAACCACTCTCCCCTTGACGAGATCGAACAGAAGCTCGATTTCTTCTTCGGCGATGAACTCGGGGAAGCCGCCGAAGCGGAGGTCGCAGACAGGGAGGCCGACCAGGCACTATCCGGGCCTGCTCCAGCACTCAGTGGCTTTGCCACAGAAACCGAGGAGGAGTTACCAGTGGCCGCTCCTAACGGCGAGGAAGAGACAACAGAGCTTTCCGGTGCCCTGGATGCTTTTTTTGATGCCGATACCCAAAGTGCCGATACAGAGGTGGCGGTGGCTGTCGATGCAGAAGACACGCTCACCGAGGCCCTTGAGGCCACCTTTGACGGTGGACAACAGCCGGTCGTGGCAGCTGCAGGATTCCCGGCTTCCCTGTCCACCCTGGGTGCCCTGTTACCGGGAGCGGTTCGTGCCCTTGATCGCGAAAAACTCAGGGAAGCAGACTCGATGCTTGCCAGCCTGCAGCTGTCCAGCCCCTCCAATGAGCACAAAGCCCTGACGCAGCTGCTGCAATCGGTGGTGACCATGCTTTCCCGCCTGCCGGCCAAGAGCGAGGCCGAGACGGAAAAGCTGATCAATTATCTCTATGAGCAGCTATTGGCCGATACCCTTGCCCCCTCCGTGCTCATAACCGCTGTGGACAAGTTCAACCGGTGGATGCAGGCGGCCAGCGCACTCATGCCCCTGGTGCCGACGGTGGAACAGCAGGAGGACGAGGCCGTGCCGGGACCGCAGTTCAATTACACCGCCAAGGAACTGTATTTCGAGTTGGCGCAACTGCGACTGTACATGAATGAGGAATTTTCAAAAATCCGCCACCACCTCCAACATCACCATTAAAGGCGATCTTATCTTCTCCGTGAAATAAGGCGGGATCGGATTTTTCCGGTCCCGCCTTTTTATTTTCGTGGATCAAAGGCCTCTCGCAAGGCCTCGCCGATAAAGATGAGCAGCACCAGAGCGCCGACCAGAACGACGAAGGTGGAAAGGGAAAGCCACCAGGCCTCGATGTTGGCCTTACCCTGGGCAAGCAGCTCCCCCAAACTCGGGGTCGAAGGCGGTACGCCCAGGCCAAGGAAATCCAGGCTGGTGAGGGCCAGAATTGCCCCGGACATACGAAACGGCAAAAAGGTGATGACCGGCGTCATACTGTTGGGCAGCAGATGACGGTACATGATGGTAGCGTTGTTGACGCCCAAGGCTTTGGCGGCCTTGACATACTCCATGTTCCGTCCCTTGAGGAACTCGGCGCGAACGTAGTCCGAGAGTCCCATCCACCCGAACAGGGAAAGGAGAATCAACAGCAGCAGCATCGATGGCTTGAAGATCGAGGCAAAGATAATAAGCAGGTACAACTCGGGCATAGAGCCCCAGAGTTCAATAAACCGCTGAAAGAAGAGATCGGTCTTCCCGCCGAAGAAGCCCTGTACCGATCCGGCGATGATCCCCAACAGGGTGCCAATGGCGGTCAAAGCCGCGCCAAAGAGGATACTGAGGCGAAACCCATAGATGAGCCGGGCAAGGACATCTCGGCCCCGGTCATCGGTGCCGAGGAAATTTTCTCGGGAGGGAGGCGCCGGGACCGGTCGCTCAAGACTGAGGTTGATCGAATTGAAGCTATGCGGATTTGGGGGAAAAAAAACAAAATTGCCCTTCTTGTGCAACTGTTCAAGGATGAAGGGATCCCGGTAATCGGTCTCGGTTTCGAAAATTCCGCCGAAGGTGGTTTCCGGATACATGGTGAACAGGGGGAAATAGGATTTTCCCTCATACTGGATGAAGAGCGGCTTGTCGTTGCTGAGTATCTCGGCGAATAGGCTAAGCCCGAACAGGCAGAGAAAGAGAATGAGCGAATAGTAGCCCCGTCTATTTTTCTTGAACCGTATCCATCGGTTCCGGCCAAGACCGTTTCCTGTCTGACATGAGCGCGCCATTTACTTTCGTCCTTCAAAGCTGATCCGTGGATCAACCAGCACATAGGAAAGATCCGAGAGTAATCTGGAGACAAGACCGATCAGGGTGAAGAAATACAATGTGCCCAAGACCACCGGATAATCACGGTTCATGACCGACTCATAGGCGAGCAGGCCCATGCCATCGAGGGAAAAGATGGTTTCGATCAGCAGACTGCCGGTAAAGAAGGCGGTGATGAAACTCCCGGGAAACCCGGTGATAATGGGAATTATCGCATTGCGGAATACGTGCTTGTACAGCACCTGACGCTCCTCCAACCCCTTGGCCCGTGCCGTGATCACGTACTGTTTTCGAATCTCCTCGAGGAACGAATTTTTGGTCAACAGGGTCATGACCGCCAGACTCCCCACGGTCGATGCGATGATGGGCAGGACCATGTGCCACAGATAATCGAGGATCTTGGCCATGGGGCTCAACTGATGCCAATTGTCCGAGACCAGCCCACGAAGGGGAAAAATACTCCAAAAACTGCCGCCGCCAAAGAGTACGATGAGAACGATGCCAAGGACAAATCCGGGTATGGCATAGCCGATCAGGATGGCCGAACTGCTCACCACGTCAAAGGTCGAGCCGTCGCGGACCGCCTTGGCAATCCCCAGAGGTATGCAGACCGAATAGACAATGAGAAAACTCCACAGTCCAAGGGACATCGACACCGGCAGTTTTGAGATCACCAGCTGGGCCACACTCATGTGGTGGTAATAGGACTGACCGAAATCAAAGGTCAGATAGTTGCGCATCATATCGAGAAATCGCTGCACCGGCGGTTTGTCGAAACCATAGAGTTTTTTCAGCTGCTCGATCCGCTCCTGATCAAGCCCTTTGTTCCCCTGATACAGGCTTGTGGCGGCTGTCGTCTCCTGACCGGTCCCGAATCCGCTGAGCTGGGCCATCATTCGATCAACCGGGCCACCGGGCACAAATTGGGTGACAACAAAGGTGATCAGCATCACCCCGATCAGGGTGGGGATCATCAACAGAAGCCGTTTACAAATGTAGAGAGCCATAGTGCCCAGGGGAGATCACAGGGTTATCGTCGTGGAAGTACATCGGCGAACGGGGCAGGATGTTTCCACCATCACAGTAGTCTGCCTTCGGACTTTGCGGTGAACCTATATGGGGCATCATGTTAAATAATGGATGAGAGGTGCATACAGAGGGCATACCTTGCCACCGCACACGGTTCCCCCCCTCTTGCCCTTTGCCCAAGCCATCAGCGGATGCGGATGCCGCCGACAAAATCATTGTCCTCCTGTTCGCGGCGGGTTCGCCCTGCCCGATCAAAGCTCTTCCTGGGCATCGGCTCTTCCTCCTGGAAGGGTTCGGCCACTGTTGAAGGGCGATTGCTGATGGGGGGACGATTGAGGGGTGAGCGTGTTTCCTGCTCAAGGGCACTTGCTTCACGTTTCTGCGGGACAACCGGGTGTTGCGTTTGCGGAAATTCGACCTCTTCCTCCATTCGCGGACCGGTAGTCCTCCCCTTCTCTGCAACAGGTTTCTTGAGAAAGGCCAACAGACCGTCCTGGAGCAGAGAAACATCTACCAGTTCCCAGCATTCCTGTCCCATCAGGTTCAGGGTCTTTTCCATTTCCTCATCATCCACGTACCGATCCCCAAGCAGACCGTCTTTGGTAAATTCAAACAGGATTGTTCGATATTGCCAGACCATCTCATCCTCTCCTCAAAAAGGAAATAATTTTATCGTTATCGAGGCGTTTTACGAGAACGACAGCGTGCACTGCCACCCAATGCCTTTGCCCCTGATACGTACATCAAGGTTGTTCTTGTTGATAGACGGCGCGCACTTCCTCGGCAATAAGGCCGATCCCCCGCCGGACATCGTGTTCATCCTGGGAATAGGTGATACGCAGGCATTCCTGCTGGTGTTGCCAGCCTGGTTCCAGCCCGGGGAAAAAATAATCGCCGGAAACCACCACCACACCTCTGGCCTTCAGCCGCTCATATAAAACTCGGCTGGAAACCGGTAGACCTGGAAACCAAATCCAAAGAAACATCGCTCCTTCGGGGACATGCACCTTGAACGGAAAGCCGGTGAAAAAGTGATCAATAGCCTGCAACGCTGATTCCATCTTGTGGCGGTAATAGGGACGGACAACCTCGCTACAGAGGCGAATGATCTCGCCGGATTCGATGAGAGGGGTGGTCAGCATAGCGCCGAAACTGGCCGTAGCTAGATTGATCACCGCATTGGCCCCGGAAACATGGCGAACGATCTCTGTATCGGCAACGATGATGCCGGTGCGTGCCGCTGGCAGGCCGAATTTGGAAAGCGACATGCACAAAATCAGGTGGCGATCCCACATGGGCCTGGCTTCGGTGTACATCATCCCTGGAAATGGCACCCCATAAGCGTTGTCGATAATCAGCGGAATATCGTTTTTCTTGGCTAGCTGGGCCAGCTCACCGACCTCATCGTCGGTGAGTACGTTTCCGGTGGGATTGGTGGGACGTGACACGCAGATGGCACCGATCTCCGGACCGATGTCCACCTGTTCGAAATCGACATGATATTTAAAGAAGTGTTCTCCGATCTGTTCGATTTTGGGCCGCACCGAGGTAAAGAGTTCTTCCTCTATGCCGAGATCCGCATAACCGATATATTCCGGAGCCATCGGCAGCAGTATTTTGCGAAAGCCATCTTCAGAGGTTTTGCCGGCAAAGAGATTGAACAACAGAAAAAAAGCGTTCTGACTGCCATTGGTCAGGCAGATATTGTCTTCACTGACATCCCAGCCGTACTCCCGGCAAAACAGTTGGGCAAGAGCCCTGCGAAAGCCGCCGTCTCCACGGGGAGGATCATAGATACCGATCAGTTTACTCAACCGCCGCTCATCATTGATCAGCCTGGCCAGGCTGTCGCGCATCGCCTCCTGGATTTCGGGAATGTGGCCTGGGTTGCCACCTCCCATCATAATCAGCTTGCCGTCGGCCATGGCTGTACCGAGATCATCCATCAACGAAAGGATACCGGCACCTGTGGAGAATTTTTGACCAAAGGCCGAAAGTTTCATCAAACCCGCTCCTTGTACACTGATTCAGAGTCCCTCGCTGCGTGGTCGGCAGAAATGGACTACGTTCGTCTCTAAAACTGATAATTTTACCAGTTTCGGAGTAAAAAATCCAACCAGCAATTGCTGAAACCGTGCAATGATTGTTTTGCCTCCGGGAGCTGGCAACAACGCATGAGATCACAGCCACCTCGAGGGTGCATTACCGTGATGTTTTGTTGTCGGGAGGATCTTTCTTTTATGAAACCGCGTCATTTGGCGGGGCGTACCTGAAAAAACTGACAGGGCGAACCGGATGTGGTCAACACGACCTGAGAGGGAAAGAGGGCACTTTTAAACCCATAGGCGCGGCAGCCACGGGGGCGGGCAGGTTCGTAGGTGATAAAAAAATGTCTGCAGAGCATACAGTTGGGAGCCTGCCCCGATGTCTTTCGTTCCATGGTCAATGCGCAATCAGTCGACAGCGTTCAATGGTGTTTTTGTCGTTCTCAAAAGCCCCTCGAGAACAACGTTTCGGGGCTTCGTGATAGACTGATTTCACTGTCCGTGATTTTCAATATTTTTGACTTTTTACGATGCCACTTTTTTGGGATAATCAAAAAAAAGCAAGGTACCGCTCTCCGCACAGATTTCTTTCCAGGTTTGCCCAGCAAATTCAAGCCCAACAATACCGCAGGTCGGAATGTTGTCGATCTGCAAACCTGAGAGAAAATTGACCAGCGCAGTACACTCCGGATTATGCCCCACCATCATCAATGTCTTGATTCGGGAGTCCACATTGTGGATCAGGGTCAGCAACTGTGCCACACTGGCTTCATATTGCTGTGCATCGAAGACAATCTGCTCATAGGGGTATGCAAGCTGTTGGCTATATTGACGAGCGGTTTCCCGGGCGCGTTCGGCGGGGCTGGAACAGATCAAATCCGGTTTGATTCCCTGAGCCGCCAGTCGTTTTCCCATGAGCGGCGCATCCCGTATGCCCCGCTTGTTCAATGGCCGATCAAAATCGCGCAGCTCAGGATCGCTCCAACTCGATTTTGCATGCCTGCAGATGATCAGTCGTTTCATGAACCAGTCTGCCCCCCACAGAGTTCCTGCCAGAGTGTTTCATAGGATTTTGCGGCCATGGAGTGGGGGTGAGCCGCGGTTACCGGTTGGCGATACACGCCCATGCGTTCAATGTCGGTGGAATACGGAATGCTGGTCGTCAAAACGCCCTGTTGCCCCTCCATGGACTGCATCACCTCCGTATGCAGTTTTTTGCGTTTTTCCACCATGGAAAAAAAGATCCGGACCTTTTCGCGCCCCTGACCGATCTCGTCGAGAAAGGCGAAGAGCTGTTCCAAAGAGAGGATGGAGAGGGTTGTGGGGATGACGGGAACCAGAATCAGATCGGCTGCATAAAAGATATTTTCCGAAAGCAGGGTGAGATTTGGAGGGCAGTCGAGCACAATCTGCTCGTACTCATCCTGTAAGGGCTGCAGTACCTTTTTCAACCGTTGTTGCGATTTTTTGCACTCATCCAGGGCGATATCGATATTGCGGTAGGAAAAGTCGGCGGGAAGCATATCCAACCCCGGGAAGTCGGTCCCGCGAATATTCTGATCGATATGTTTGCCGCCCTTGAGCAACTTTTTGGTCCCAAATTTATCAGGCGAACGAATGCGAAAATAGTAGGAGGCCGATCCCTGGGGATCCATATCAAGCAGCAGGGTTTTTCGTTCAATCGAGGCCAGGTAGGCCAGATTGACCGAGGTGGCCGTTTTCCCGACCCCGCCTTTGATATTGTACACCGCAAGTATGCTCATATCGACTCCTGCTTTTTCTTGAAAAGTTGCTGACAGAGGTCCGTGGTCTCCGCATCTGAAAACTGGGCAAAGGCCTCCTTGAAATGACTGCGCAGTTCCCGTTGCTCCTGATACAGGTTTTGCATCAGTCCCCCTAGGGCGGCGGCAACGGCGATCTGGTCTTTGACCGGGTTTTTCTCTTCTAAGGTTTGCAGGGTCTGGCGCAGCATGGCCTGCTGGACGGAGAGGTCGTTGAACACCCCTAGGATATCCTGCAGTTTCTTTAAGTGCCGGACCACGATCTGCAGTTCCTCTTTCGGATACAGGCTGCTGAAAAACTCCATGGAATACCGAAGTTTTTTGCACTGAATGCGCAACTGGTGCACCTCTTCATCCGGTGTGGTCGTGTCCAGGGAGCCCCCCGAACGAAGCACTTTTTTGTGATGGCGACGGATAATCGGATCGGCCACCTCCTTCACTCCCACATGGGCCAGGGGCGCAGGGTGCAACTCGGCCTGTTCGAGGCACAACTGCCACTCCTCAAAAAGGGCAGTGATTTTCTTGGCGGACAGCCGCCGGGCCAGTTTCTTCTGCTCGCGCTGTCGCTGCCTGGCAAGGTCGTCAAAAAACAGCGCCAAACCGGGTTGCAGTTGGGGCGCCAAGCGTTCAAGGTAGGTGTTCCGATCTTTGAGATAGACATCCAGGTCCCGGGTCGGGCCGGTGGTGCTGCCCAGTTCGGCAAATTCCTTCTTAAAACGGGCCACCACCGTTGCCGGCAGAACCTGTTTGATCAGGCTGAGCCCGGAACGGGTGCGACGTACGGCGACACGAAGGTCATGCAAAAACTCGATATCCCAATCCGCAACAACTCCCCCGATATTTCTTCGCATGCTGGTGAGCAGGTCAAGATAGATCTCGCCCATGGCCTGGCGGGCGGTACTCTCCGGGTTGAGGGTTAGGTTGAATTTTGAGCTGTAATCAAGGGGAACACGACCGCCGGTGCGGCAGGCCTCCTCAAAGCCGATGAGCGAGGAGACCTCTTCCTTGACACCGTGGCGACTGAGGATGTCCCTGGCTCGGGCGAGTTCCTCATCATAGCCGCGAACGGCAAACAGGCGGGCCAAACGATAACTAAAATCCTGACCGGCAGGGTGTTGCCGCTCGACGATCAACCGGACCACGGTTTTTTCGTCCTGGTTGAGCAGACGATACTGACGACCGCTTAGATGTACGGCAGCCAAGGGCAACAGACACCGGATACCGAGGAGAGGTTCGAGGGCATCACGCAGGGGGCCGGGAGGGAAATCGGCGGCAAAACAGGGAGGGGTGAGTTGAGGTCCTCCCTGTTGCAGGGTCACTTCGCAGCTGTCGCCATGGTACAGGGTCCATGAGGAGCCGTGGTTGTGGAGGATATAATCCTGGCGAAAGAGTCGCCAGTCAAAAGTATCGGCATAATCGACCTTGGCGCTGTATTCCGGCAAAGATTCCACGGTGAAGACTGCTTCCAAGGCAGTCAGCAGCTGTGGGGTTTCAAGGTCCTCAGGAATGCGCCATGTCGCCGTGCCGTAGGGGTTCATATCATCTGCCCTAACTTCGGTAATCCGCATTGATCTTGACGTAATCATAGGAAAAGTCACAGGTGTAGACCTCTCCGCTACCGGTTCCCGCTCCGAGATCGACCGTTACGGTGAACTCACGCTGTTTCAGGACCTTGGTCGCAGCCTCCTCGACATCACCGCCGACAAACAAACCTTTTTTGACCAGCTGCACCTTGTCAAAGCTGATGGCGACATTTTCCTGGTGAAAGTTGCACTCCGAACGGCCGAGGGCGGCGATGATCCGTCCCCAGTTGGCGTCTTCACCGAAAAAGGCGGTCTTCACCAGGGCTGAATTGGCAATGGTCCGTGCCGCCTGTACAGCCTGCTGTTCATTCTCTGCACCATTGACGCGGATGGTGACCAGCTTGGTGGCTCCCTCCCCGTCGGCAACGATTTTCAGGGCCAGCTCGCGGCAAACCTGTTCCAGGGCGGCGGAAAAGTCTGCTGCGGCCTGGGAGAACGCATCGTTGACCTGGGGATTGTCAGCGGCACCGTTGGCCATCACCAGCACCATATCGTTGGTCGAGGTGTCGCCGTCCACGGTGATACGGTTGAAACTGCGCTCCACCGCGGACTTGAGCGCCTGCTCAAGCAAGGCCAGGTCGATGTCGGCATCGGTGACGATAAAACAAAGCATGGTCGCCATGTTGGGCATGATCATGCCGGAGCCCTTGGCCACGCCGAAAAGTGACACCTCCACGCCGTTGAGCATGACCTTGACTTGGGATGTCTTGGCGACCAGGTCGGTGGTCATGATGGCACGGGAGAGATCGTCAAACCCGTCTGGAGAGAGTTTGCCCACCAGCCCTGGCATGGCACGGGAAAATGGCGTCTGGTCGAGCTGCTGCCCAATGACGCCGGTGGAGGCCACCTGCACGAGTTCGGCATCGATCCCCAGTTCCCTGGCCGCCATCTCGCTGGTCGCCAGGGCCAGATCAAGTCCTTCACGCCCGGTACAGGCATTGGCGTTACCGGAGTTGACCAGGACAGCCTGGGCCCTGCCGGTCGCCAGCCGTTCCATGTCGAGCAGCAATGGCGCGGCCTTGACCTTGTTGGTGGTGAACACCCCGGCTGTGACCGCAGGGGTGGTTGAAAAAATCATACCCAGGTCAAGTCGCCCCGAATAACGTATCCCAGCCTCGACGGCAGCGGCCAAAAATCCTTTTACCTGCATGGAACATCCTGTTTCACTTAAAGTTATAGAAAATACAATGACCTTTACTCTACCAGATAGCAGTTAAATTTAAAGGGGGAACCGCTGGGCAGACTGATTTTCCTTGACCGCAACCCGGTTTACGGGCACTTTAGGCACTCTTTGGCACCAAGAGAACAACCTGTGCAGCATCCTGTGTCGTTCCCGGGAATTTGCCTCCCGGCACGGTGCCCAGCCCGTTGAGACTCTGCCATGATTTATGGAATGCCGATAGCCGAGCCGCTTCACATTCACCCCATGGTCTGCACTGCATGAATGGTTTTACCTGGGGCCTGACCTCCGCGGTCTTTCTTCTTGACCTGGCTATCCGTATCGGGCTTTCCCTGCGGGTCATTATGCGCAAGCGTGCACCCAGTGTCTCCATCGCCTGGTTGGTGATCGTCCTCCTTTTTCCCTTTGCCGGTGCCATCACCTATCTTCTGCTCGGTGAAACCCGCCTTGGCGAGCGACGAGCCGCACGTCTGGTCAAAGGCCGCCCCATGATACGGCAGTGGTCCACCACCCTGCAGCAGCATCCTCCAATCGATTGGACAAAGGTGAATCCGGAATGTCTGCCCCTGGATCGGCTGATCCTGGCCAAGACCGGTATTCCCACCATCGCCGCAAACCAGCTGGAGCTGATCGAGTGCGCGAAGGATTTTTTTGCCCGCCTGCTCGCCGACATACGAAGGGCAAAACACAGCATCTTCCTTGAGTTCTATATCCTCAACAAAGGCGGAAAGGTCGACCAACTGATCAGCGAGCTTTTTGAGGCAAGAAAACGGGGGGTCTGCTGCCGCTTGCTCCTTGACAGTATCGGGGCAAAACCCTTTCTCCGCAGCCAGGTGGCGGCATCGCTTCGCCATGCAGGGGTGGAAATTGTCGAAGCGCTTCCCGCCGGACTGATCCGCGCCCTCTTTGTCCGCATCGATTTACGCAACCATCGCAAAATCGCCCTCATTGACGGAAAAATTGCCTATACCGGCAGCCAGAACCTGGTGGATCCGCGTTTTTTCAAACAGAAAACCGGCGTGGGCGAATGGATCGATGTCATGGTCCGCATCACCGGGCCGGTCACCGAACTGCTCCAGGCGACCTTTCTGTTCGATTGGCATCTCGAACAAGGCGAGGACGCCCCCGGGGATCCCATGGCCACGAACCTGCATCCGGTTGCGCCAAGCGGTCAGGCCCTGGTACAGTTGGCGCCCTCAGGTCCGGGATACGGCGAGAATACCATCCACAACTTGCTGCTGACCACCATCTATGCGGCCCGACGCGAGATCGTCCTCACCACCCCCTATTTCGTTCCCGACAACGCCCTGCTCGCAGCCCTGCAGTCGGCGGCCGAACGTGGGGTCGAGGTGTGGATCATTGTCCCGAAATACAATGATTCCCATCTGGTGCACTATGCAAGCCGCGCCCGATACGACCTCCTCGCCAAGGCCGGTGTGCGCATCATGGCTTTTAGCGGCGGTTTGCTTCATGCCAAGACGATCACTGTGGACCAGGATTTCTGCCTCTTTGGTTCGGTCAATCTTGACATGCGCTCCTTTTGGCTCAACTTTGAAATGACCCTCTTTGTCTATGACCATGAATTCACCCGCAAGGTTAGAGAGCTGCAGCAAGGGTACTTGCAGCAAACCACGCGCTATGATACGGAAAAATTCCAGAATCGATCCTTTGGCGAGCGGTTGCTGGAAAATATTGCGCTACTGGTGAGCCCTCTCCTGTAGCCCTTCGACACCCGCAACCCTAGAGAATTTTGCGCACGCTTGTCGTTCTGGTCAAGTGCCTCGAGAACGACGTTTCGAGCTTCGCAAAAGACTGATTTCACTTTTCGTGACTTTCAGTTTTTTGAGTTTTTACGAGTCCATCTTGTTTGGCAGGTATATTTTCGATGAAGATTTTGCTCATCAGCGACATCCACGGTAACTACCCCGCTTTGGCGGCGGTCAGTGCGGCCGTCAACACTCTTGACTACAGCCATATCCTCAACTGCGGCGACAGCCTGGTCTATGCCCCGTTTCCCAACCAGACCATTGACTGGTTGCGGACAAACAAGGTCTTCTCCATTCGCGGCAACACCGATGACCGGGTAATCAAACTGCTCAAGGGCAAAGGATTCAAGAAACCGTCAAAGGCGGAAAAGCGGATCATGTACACCAGCACCGCCGAAGCGTTGACTGCGGAAAATAGGGCCTTCATGCTTGAGCTAAAAAAAAAGAAGCTGCTGCGGCTTGGCCACGCCTTTATCGGCCTCTATCATGGCAGCCCGGCCAACCACGAAGAACTCCTCTTTGATGACACTCCGGAAAAACGTCTCAAGGAACTCGCCAAGGAAACCAGCTGTGAAATCATCGTCACCGGTCACTCCCATACGCCCTATCATCGCTACGTGGGCGGGGTCCATTTCATCAACCCCGGTTCGGTCGGCCGCATGTTCGACGGCTCACCCGAGGCCTCCTATGCCATCCTGCAAATAAAAAAGGGCAAGATAGAGGTCAGCCACTATCGTTGCCCGTATGATGTGGACGCCGTGGTTCAGGGAATCACCGACAGCGGGCTCCCCGAAATCTACGGCGAAATGTTCCGTGCCGGGAAAAAATTCAACTAAGAGGCCTGATTCCCCTCTGCACGCCTGTGGTCAAAGATTACTGCAGAGCGCACTGATAGGCCTCCTCGATACGCGCCTCTACATAGCGCAGATCGTCTTCGCTGCACTGTTCGAGATCGAAGCAGACCGCGTCGCTGCCCAACAGTCCGCCGGGAACAAAGGAACCCTTCTCCTCGGGATCAGTTATCATCTCACCGAAGAAACAGACCGAGAGCCAACGCGGCGTATCTTCAATGACATCCACCATCACATACAGCGGTTGCTCCCTGGTGGGAACCGTTCCCCTGAGCGAATAGGTCACCCCTGGACGGGGATGGAACTCGATCACGCCCTTGTCCTGTGCCTGCAGGCACTCCTTTAAACGGATAAACCCGTCCCTGTTGCCCTCAGCGGATGTTTCCCAGGAGGCGATGAACTCCTCAACGGCTTGTGTGGCAGCGCTCATTGTCACAACTCCTTTAGACGATTGCAGATGAGATACCGGAAATCACGGCCCCCACCTGATAACTGTTCTTGAATTCAGTGAATTATCCTTAGTCCATATAAACCCGTCGTCACGGTTGTACCACAAAATTCGTTATATTTCCCCTGATCAGGGGGAGCGACGACAAAAAAAGCCGCCACCCTGCAGAGGATGACGGCGTACTTGCACCAATGGACGGCAAGGAGAAAAAATTACCGATGGATCAGGTTCCTACTCAGGCCGCCTGGCCGCAGCATTTTTTGTATTTTTTGCCAGAACCGCAGGGACAGGGGGCATTGCGCCCGATTTTGTCTTCGGCACGTTGCACCGGTTTGCGATCCTGTTCGGCAGGTTCCGAGGCACTCAGCCGCTTCATCTCCGCCATCTCCCGCTCACGCTGCTGACGACGTTCCTCCTCCAGGCGGGCGAGTTCCTCGTCCTGCACCAACTGAATCCGCATCAGGTTGGCAATGGTATGCTGCTTGATGGCCTCGATCATGGTAGCAAACAGCTCGTAGCCCTCGCGTTTGTACTCAAGCAACGGATTTTTCTGACCATACCCTCTGAGGCCGATGCCCTCCTTGAGGTGATCCATCTGCAGCAGATGCTCCTTCCACAGTCCATCGACGATCTGCAGCATGACCATGCGTTCCAGCTGCCGCATCTGGGCACTGCCGTTGCGTTCTTCCTGCGCCCGATAGGCCTGCTGGACCGATTCCTGCAATTTTTCGACAAAGTTCCCGTGGGAAAGCTCGACCCGCTCTTCTTGCGGCCAATCGAGCTTGAGATTGAACAGCTGCCCAACCCGCTCTTCAATGGTGTCCCATTCCCACTCCTCGGCATTTTCACGGTTGGGAGCGAGCTCATCGGCCACCTGCACGACCAGGTCACTGATGAAGTCATCGATTGTCGGTTGAATGTTGTCGCCTTCCAACACTTCGCGGCGCTGGCTGTAGACCACCTCGCGCTGCTTGTTCATGACATCGTCATACTCGAGCAGGTGTTTACGAATATCGAAGTTATGGCCTTCAACCTTGCGCTGGGCGTTTTCGATCGCCCGGGTGACCATGGAGTGCTCGATGGGCTCATCCTCCTCCATGCCCAGCTTGTCCATGATGGAACTGAGCCGGTCCGATCCGAAGATGCGCAGCAGATCGTCCTCAAGGGAGAGATAAAAGCGGGAAGAACCGGGGTCGCCCTGGCGGCCTGATCGGCCACGCAACTGGTTGTCGATGCGACGGCTCTCATGGCGGCCGGTTCCGAGAATATGCAGACCGCCGATCTCACGCACCCCCTCCCCGAGCTTGATATCGGTACCACGGCCGGCCATGTTGGTGGCGATGGTCACTCTCCCCTTCTGTCCGGCCTGGGCGATGATATCCGCTTCGCGCTCATGCTGCTTGGCATTGAGCACGTCATGGGCAATGCCTTCCTTGGCCAGCATTTTCGAGATCTTCTCCGAAACATCGATGGAGATCGTTCCCACGAGAATCGGTTGCCCCTTCTCGTTGAGCTCCTTGATTTCGCGGACGATGTTACGATACTTGGCAGCCTGGTTCTTATAGATCAGGTCCGCATAGTCCTTGCGGATCATCTTCTGATGGGTGGGAATGATGACCACATCGAGATTGTAGATTTTTTTGAACTCCGGCGCCTCGGTATCGGCGGTACCGGTCATGCCAGAGAGTTTGTCGTACATGCGAAAATAATTCTGAAAGGTGATCGAGGCCAGGGTCTGGTTCTCCTTCTCGATCTTGACCCCTTCCTTGGCTTCCAGCGCCTGGTGCAGTCCGTCGGAGTAGCGGCGTCCTTCCATGGTTCGACCGGTGAACTCGTCGACAATGACCACCGCCCCGTTGCGCACGATGTAGTCCACATCCCGCTGGAACACGAAATGAGCCTTGAGCGCCTGGTTGACATGGTGGAGATAGTTGATGTTGCGCGGGTCGTAAAGGTTATCCAGTTCCAGCAGTTCCTCGGCCATGCCCACGCCGTCGTCGGTGAGCATGACCTGGCGGGACTTTTCGTCCTTGGTGTAGTGATCTTCCGCCTTGAAATGGCGCATGATCCCATTGACCTTCTGGTAGAGGTCGGTGGTTTGATCGGCCGGACCGGAAATGATCAGCGGTGTGCGCGCCTCATCGATCAAAATCGAGTCGACCTCGTCGACAATGGCGTAGTTGAAGCCGCGCTGGCAGTAGTCTTCCAGGGAAAACTTCATGTTGTCGCGCAGGTAGTCGAAGCCGAACTCGTTGTTGGTGCCGTAGGTGATATCCGCTCCGTAGGCCTGGCGCCGCTCCTCATCGTTGAGCTCGTGGAGAATACAGCCGGTGGTCATTCCGAGAAAGCGATAGACCTGCCCCATCCACTCGACGTCGCGGCGGGCCAGGTAGTCGTTCACCGTAACCACGTGCACTCCCTTGCCGGAGAGGGCATTGAGATAGACCGGTGCGGTCGAGGTCAGGGTTTTGCCCTCACCGGTTTTCATCTCGGCAATTTTGCCCTGATGAAGGACGATGCCGCCGATGAGCTGAACATCGTAATGCCGCTCACCGAGGACGCGTTTTGCCGCCTCACGGACCACGGCAAAGGCCTCTGGCAACAGATCGTCAAGTGTCTCGCCCTGGGCGTAACGCTCCTTGAATTCAGCGGTTTTCGCGGTGAGTTCCTCATCGCTCAGCGGCTCGATCGAGGGTTCCAGTGCATTGATCGTCTTGACCATTTTGCGATACCGCTTGATCATGCGGTCATTTTTGCTACCAAAGGTTTTTGCCAGTACTTTTCCGAGCATTGTCGATCTCCATCGGGGTCGCCGGCCCCAGGGATTGTAAAGGAAAGGGGGTGGATTGCCGATCAGGCGGCAGCGCCCAAGGAATTGGTATAGATCAGGGCATCCTCATCACAGTCGGGAAATTTCGAACAGTGAATGCAATCACTCCAGATTTTATGGGGCAGATCCTGCTTGTCGCGGTCGACAAACCCGAATTTACGAAAGAACGGGGCCTGGTAGGTCAGGACGAACACCTTGGAAATTTCCAGGCTTTTTGCCTCATCCAGACAGGATTCCACCAACATGGCACCGATGCCGCATTTTTGCCGTTCCTCGACCACTGCCAGGGAACGGATCTCCGCCAAATCATCCCAGCAGATGTGCAGGGCGCAGATCCCGAGAATCGCACCGGCCTCTTCATAGACCACGAAATCACGGAGATGATCATAGAGCGAGCTGATGGAACGAGGCAACATCAACCCCTTGGAGGCAAAAACGCTCAACAAGGCATGAATCGCCCGTACATCGCCCATTCGTGCCGGGCGAATTCTGCCGGCAATCATTTCTACATTCGTTTCAGACATACATACTCACAGAGGTTCCATCTTCTGATGGTTGTCACTCTCCTTGCAAAAGCACAAGAAGACGTTTCGAGGGTGGTCATCCACCGCTTCACGACAGGTGATTTTCAGTATTTGACGGATGACGAGGCCATCGGGGGCACTCATTCAACAACATTTTCATCAGGGCCCTGCCGCTCCACCAGGACACCGGCCAGGGGATCATCGGCCACCAGCCTGCGGTAGACCTGCCAGTTCCCCACTCCACTGACAAAACCGATCACAAATAGGAGCAGGGATTTGGGGCCGACACCGGGTTGGAGAAGAACGAGCAGTGCCAAGCCCGTGGCAAAACCGTACACGCAGCTGTTGGCCTGATGCAGGTTGGCCGCCAACCAGTGGGGCAGTTTTCTGGCAAGGATCGTGATCCCCGGTTTGGCCACGGCAAAAAAACAGCCGTAGGAACAGAGCAGGAGCGGAACGAAACCGTAGACCGCCCAGGTCACCATGAATTTGTACAGCTGCTGATTCTGCTCCACCAGATCAAAACGGGTGAAGACAAAGGTGATCAGGGTCAGCAGGTGGGCAAGAATAAACAGCAGGACGGGAAACACAGCAGGAACATACCACCCCACGCGGGAGGTCAGGAGATGCCGCACCCCCTGCTGCAGGACTGCAATCAATGAAACGCTCTTACGCTTCGCGGGTCGCCTTCTTCGTGTACCATTCATGAGCCAACAATTATGCCGTCCAGACGGGAAAATTTACCGGGACGGACCAGATGGTTCGGCTATCCGTGCCGGAGGAGACTGTTGCACAGAGGTCGAGTTGGGCATTCGTGTCTCCCTTTGGGGAAAGAGAATGGTCTGACCGGCCCAGATTCCTAACACAAACATCCAAAAAAACAAACAAAAACAAACGAGTACCAGGCTGAGCATACCTCGCCAGCCCAACTCGATACGAAAGGCCTTGGCCTTAAGCGGTTTGGCAACGTCCTGGGATGATGCTGCAGTCGACGCGCCCTTGCGGGAGAACAGTCTCATGGCTACTCAGACATGCCTGGAGGGTGGTCTTGGCAGGAGCGGACAGTTTCCGCAGCCCGCCCTATTTGGTAAGTCTTTCCGCTGAAAAAGCAAGCAGTAATTCAAAAAGACTTCCTGGTGAAGGGTGAAGGCATCGTTCAAAGTCAAAGCTCGAGAGGGCTTACCTCGGAAAACGCGTCGATAGCCGCTGGCAACGTCGTTGTCTGGCACAGGGCAGAAAACGACGTTTGCAATTCTTCGGTGCAACCGGCTACATACTCTCAGGCGCGTTGAGTCCGATCAGCTCCAGTCCGTTGCGGAAGACACGTTTGAGCGCACCGCAGAGATAGAGCCGGACCGCACTGAGCTGGGCGTCCTCGGTCAGGACCTTGTGCTTGTTGTAGTACCCGTGGAACTGACCTGCCAGCTCCATCAGAAAAAAGATCACCCGATGCGGTGCCAGGTCGATGGCCGCACTCGCCACCAACTGCGGATACTCGGCCAGGCTTTTGAGCAGGGCGAACTCCTCCGCCTCGACCAAGAGCTGAAGATTGGCCGCAGCGCCCTCGCTTGAGATCCCCTGCTCCCCTGCCTGGCGTTCGATGGAACACAAACGGGCATGGGCGTACTGGACGTAAAATACCGGATTTTCCTGGCTTTGCTTCTTGGCCAGATCAAGATCGAACTCGATCAGGTTGTCGGGTTTGCGCATCAGGAAGAAAAACCGCAGGGCATCCGGGCCGACTTCGTCCACCAGCTCGTCCACGGTGACGAAGGTCGCCTTGCGGGTCGACATCTTGACCTGTTTGCCGTCGCGCAGCAGAGTCACAAACTGGTAGAGGACCACCGTGATCCTGCTGTCGTCGCAGCCAAGGGCGCGTACGCCGGCCAGGACATCGGGTACGGTGGCGATGTGGTCTGAACCGAAGATATTGATCATCCAGTCGTAACCACGCCTGAACTTATCCAGGTGATAGGCGATGTCGGGCAGCCGGTAGGTCGGCTCACCGGTGGACTTGATAATGACCCGATCCTGTTCCTGGCCGAGCTCGGAGGTCTTGAACCAGGTGGCGCCCTCCTTTTCATAGACCAGATTCTTGGCCTTGAGTTGGTCCACCACCTCGTAGATACGGCCGTCTTCGTAGAGGGTGTGCTCGTTGAAGTAGGTGTCAAAGCCGATCCCGATCCGCTTGAGGGTGGTGTCGATATCCATGAAGATCGCCTTCTGCGCCCGATCCTTGAACAGACTGACATCGGCGTCCTTGAAGGAGTCGCCCCCCTCATCGACCATGGATTTGGCGATATCGTAGATGTAATCGCCCTGGTAGCCGTCCTCAGGAAAGGTATTGGCCAGGCCGAGCAGTTCCAGGTAGCGCGCCCGGGTCGATTCGCCCAACACCCGCATCTGCCGGCCGGCGTCGTTGAAATAGTACTCGCGCTGCACCTCGTATCCAGCCGCGGTGAGGACACGGGCAATGGCATCGCCCAGCACCGCGTTGCGACCGTGGCCGACGCTGAGCGGACCGGTGGGATTGGCGCTGACGAACTCCACCAGCACCTTCTTGCCCGCTCCGACAGCAGAGGTGCCAAATTGCGTATCCTGCTGGTAGATCGGCGCGAGCACGGTGGACCAGATTTCCTTGGCAAGGTAGAGATTGATAAAGCCGGGGCCGGCCACATCAACCCGCTCGATCATGGGCTGCGCCTGCAGCAATCCGGCCAATTGCATTGCCAGGTCACGCGGTTTTCGTTTATCCAGGCCGGCGGCGACCAGGGCGAAGTTGGTGGAAAAATCGCCCTGCCCTTCTCTTTTGGGCACCTCGATGGCGTAACGGCCGCTTGCGGCATCGGTCCACAATCCCTGGGCAACGCCGTCGTGGAAACAGCGATCAACAATCTCTTTTATCTGTGATTTTATCATGGGCTCACAACTGCGGTCGGATGACCGGATCTATCGAATCTTAAAGTGAAAACAGTGCAGAAAATTCCAATCAGTCGACCAGTTCCCGGTCGTTGAGGTTGCCGAACAGGCACAACACCTCGTAACTGATGGTTTCCATCCAGGCGGCAACCTCGTCGGCGGTGATCTCCTCCTCGCCCTGCCGCCCCAGCAGCACCACCTCGTCCCCGGGTTGGACAGGACCAAGTCCGGTCACATCCACCAGGGTTAAATTCATGGAGATGCGGCCCACCACCGGGGCGCGTTTTCCGCCGACCAGCACCGAGGCACGGTTGGAGAGGATGCGCAGGTAGCCGTCTTCATACCCCACGGGCAAGACGGCAATGGTGGAAGGACGGGATGTGGTAAAGAGGTGGCTGTAGCCCAGCCCCTTGCCTGCCGGAACCTCGCGCACCTGCAGCACGCGGGTGGCAAAACGCATTGCCGGCTGCAACAGCGGTGGCGTGGCCTCTGCTCGACCGGCTGCACCGTCGGGATAATAGCCGTACAGGGCAATGCCGGGGCGCACCATGTCGAGCCGGGCCCCGGCAACATAAAATAATCCGCCGGAATTGGCAAGATGGAGACAACACTTGCCCTCAATCCATCCATCCAAGGCATCGGTGGTCCGGCAAAAGGTGGCCAACACCTCGCTTGAGCTGGACGAGGAGCGATCATCAGCCATGGGAAAATGGGCCATTATTCCGGCAATATTGAGCTGCCCGCTCTTCCGGACAGCGCGAACCAGGTCGATGAATTCCTCAGGCAACGTCCCCTGGCGGCCCATGCCGGCATCGAGCTTGAGGTGCACGTCTATCGGCCTGTTCCGTTCGGCGGCCAGGCGGGAAAGCTGGCCGACAATGGAGGGGTCGACCACAACCGGGGTGAGATCGTGCTCCACCAGGGCGGGCAGGGTCTGGGGAATGACTCCGGCAAGAACGAGAATCGGCTGGGAGATGCCTGCATTGCGCAGGGCAATGCCCTCCACCACCTCGGCCACGCCAAAGGCTGCGGCCCCCTCATCGGCAAAGATTCGGGCGCAGTCGATCTGTCCATGGCCGTAGGCATCGGATTTGACCAGCGGCATAAGGGGCGCACCCTGCGCCCTTTGCCGGCAGATCCTGAAGTTGTGGATAAGAGCCGACCGACTGACAGTAACTCGATTTAAAGATCTCATCTGTTTCACTTACTCTGCGTTGCGAAGGTCATACCAACGGGCCCACCCCAAACGGCTGGAGCAGCACAGGGCCCAACCGATGGCACAGTAGAGCATACCCGTCCATTGGCCGGGGTGACCGACCCAGCGAATGATCAGACCGGCAGTCATCATCATGGCGACCATCAGCCAGCTTTTCCAGGAGTAAATCGCGCCCAGACAGGTGCCGTCCTTAAAGAGGATGATTCGTTGAATGGCTTTGCGGGCAACCTTGTCGAGGATCACCATGGATTTGAGAGTACCCAGGAGGAGTGCCGGCACGATCAGCCAGCGGCCGTGCCCCGGCGACATCCACCAGTATCCACGGACCATCAGTATGCAGCCGATAACGGTCCAGAGAAAAGGAGCGGCAAAGAGGTGGACCGATCTGGGCACACCGGGTTTGACCAGTTGGCTGAATTTGGATGCTGTCATCACGGGCTCCCCCACAGCTAAACGCCCTAAAACAAATCAAGCCCACCCCCGTTACAGGGATGGGCTTGTAAACCAACCGTTTGTTCTGAAAGAATCAGAGCTCGGTAACGGTGATGGCACCCTCGGGGCAAACCTCAACACAGGTCTCGCAGCCCAGGCACTCGTCGGAGTTAACCGGCTCAGCCTTGCCGTCCACCATCTCGAAAACCTGAGCGGGGCAAGCGTTTACACACTCTTCATCACCAGAACATTTGTCTTTATCTACAACGATTTCCCACATGGCACTACCTCCAAATGAATGAATTGATAACTCGAAACACGATGTTGTTGCAACCTCGGGTACAAGGCAAAACAATACGTAATAATCGATTTTCTTTAAAAGACCGGCCATTCTTTGTCAAGTTAAAATATACTGGTAGCCAATGCCCTTGATTGCCTCCAAGCTGGAGAATGCTCCATTTTCAGTCCCATAAGAAAAAGTCTCTCTATCTCGAAGGTTGGAGCATACGATTTTTCGTTTGCAGCCGGGAAAATCGAAGGGTAAGTAGAGGCGCATGCAGCGTATCTAACCAATGGAGTACTTAGAGTGAAAAAATTGCAAAAAAAGAGCAAAGATGGCTACAGTCCGGAAAAAGGCGAACTGGCCATGATCGAAGGCATCATTGAAGGTAGCCCGGACGCGGTTGGCGTGGCGGTCATCCGTCTTGATTGCGGCTGCCGCAAGATGGCGGCGGTCGATAAAAACGGTGATCCGGCCAGTAAAATCATCATGTATCGAGATAATGCCGAATCGATCTGCGACCAGTGCAAGGAAGACAACGGCAGCTTTATGCGGGTCATCAAACAATTCATCCACTGGAAGAGCCCGGAGCCTGATACCCACACCCAGGCCATGATCATCGGCAAAGTGCTGGGAACAGAACAGTAACGGTTTCGACGACGACACTCGTGTTTCTGTGGCCAGGGTATCTGCAGGGTTGCCGAACCGGAGCATGATGGCTAAGGTAGGCCTGGCATGGGAACTGTTCCTGTACCGCAATCCGCTCTTGGTTGCTCCTCGGCAAGCGATTGCGCAACCATCCTGTTTTTGGTCGTCATCCTTTTTTTGTATCCATGATCCCCCAATATCCAGAATCCTGTGAGTTGACCCTGAAGCACCGGCCTCTGCTGCACCCCCTGTTTCAGCAGCTGCGCAACGGCATTTCCGAGTTCACCTTTGCCAACATCTACCTGTTTCGCAAGGCGCACAACTACCGGCTCACCCGGTTGGCCGATACCACCATCGCCCTTTTGGGACAGGATAAACACCAGCCGTTTTTTATGCTGCCCTTCGGGCTGCCAGACAACCAGCTGCTGGCGCAACTCTTTCATGAGCAGATGATGCTCAAGGCCGCCTCGTCCTCCCAGGCCGAGCGGCTCACCGAGTTGAATTACCGGGTCCTGCCCGATCGCGATAATTTCGATTATCTCTATCGGCGGCAGGACCTGGCCGTACTCGGTGGGCGCTCCTATCACAAAAAACGCAATCTGATCAAGGCATTCGTCACCAACCACAACTATGCGGCACGTCCGCTGCGTGAAGAATTTATCGTCGATGCGCTGCAGGTGCTCGTTGACTGGCGCGCCGGCAACGACAAACTAGGCGATTACGAGGCCGCCCGCGAGGCACTGGAGCACGTCGATGAGCTGCAACTCTGCGGCGGCATTTACTATGTCGATGAACGACCGGTGGCCTACACCCTGGGCGAGGAGCTTGCCGGCATGGCCACCTACCTGATTCATTTTGAGAAGGCTGTGTCCGGCTACAAGGGGCTCTACCAGTTCATCAACCAATCCTTTGCCTCGGTCCTGCCTGAGGATTATGAATCCATCAACCGCGAACAGGACATGGGCGATCAGGGGCTGCGTCAGGCAAAGTTGAGCTACAAACCAACCGGGTTCATCGAAAAGTTTAAAGTTTTCTCCAAAGATTTTCCGCTTTCCATGCCCGCGACCAGCCTTGACGAGGCCAACGCGACCTGATGTCCTGATCACCCCTTTAGAGTCCTTCTCAAACCATCACTGATATTGTGACCATCATGTTTGATTCCACCGCACTGCTCCTCTTCATCTCCGCTTCTTTGCTTCTCGCCCTGGCTCCAGGGCCGGATATCATCTTTGTCCTGACCCAATCGGCGATCAAGGGCCGAATCGTCGGCCTGGTGGTCACCCTTGGCCTCTGTACCGGGCTGATCTTCCATACTTCGGCAGTGGCCCTGGGCGTAGCGGCGGTCTTTCAGGCCTCGGCAACTGCCTTCAATCTGCTCAAATTTGCCGGTGCCGCCTATCTGCTCTATCTGGCCTGGGGCGCATTTCGCGCAGGCGCGGAATCGCTTGAAGGTCGTGCTGAACGCGAACTGAGTCTGTTTCGCTATTACGTGCGCGGAGTTATCATGAATGTGACCAACCCCAAGGTCTCCATCTTCTTTCTTGCCTTTCTCCCCCAATTCACCCATCCGCAACGGGGCCATCTGCCCCTGCAGATGCTCGTTCTCGGTGGACTGTTCATCCTCTCCACTCTCCTTGTTTTCGGCTCCATCAGCCTGGTTGCCGCTCTTCTCGGACAATGGCTCAAACGATCCGATTGGGCCCAGAAATGGCTCAATCGTGCTGCCGGGACCATCTTTGCCGGGCTCGCCCTGAAACTGGCGACTGCCAGCCGCTGAACAGTGTGCACCTGTTCTCCTGCCTGCCTTTTTCACAAGCGCAGTTGTATTGTGTCGTAAAATATCACTTGAAAAAGGCGATTTTCTCGACTTAATTCACCATTTCGATGTGTACAGGCGGGCCTGACACCAGTCGGCCTCAGGGGAATGTGGGCGTGGAACAGGGGGAAAAACCATGTTGGATGAAAAGCGTCGACTGTTGCAGAAAGTTGCTGAGGGAGATGAGCTGATCACCATACTGACAGGGGCCGGCATTTCCGCGGAAAGCGGCATTCCCACCTTTCGTGGTCCCGAGGGCTACTGGACCGTCGGCTCCAAGGTCTATCAGCCCCAGGAGATGGCAACCTTTCACATGTTTTCCCAGATCCCCGACGAGGTCTGGACGTGGTACCTCTATCGCCTGGGCGTCTGCAACGCGGCCCAACCCAATCCCGGCCATTACGCCCTGGTGGCCATGGAACAGCATTTCGGCGATCGCTTCACCCTGATCACCCAAAATATCGATGGATTGCATCTTCGCGCCGGTAACTCCCTTGAACGCACCTACCAGATCCATGGCAACGTCTCTTCCATGCGCTGCTCGCTGGAATGCAGTGAGGAGGTCTACCCCATCCCCGAGATCGTACGTCCCAAAAAAAAGGAGGAAAAACTCAGTGACAGCGATCGGCACAATCTTCGCTGCCCGCTGTGCGGAGCACGAACCAGGCCCCATGTTCTCCTGTTTGACGAAAGCTACAACGAACACCACTATCACTTTTACAGTTCTCTGCACACAGCCCGGCAGACAAGCCTGCTGATCATTGTCGGCACCGCCGGTGCCACCAATCTCCCCAATCAGGTGGCGCGCGAGGTCTATCGCAACGACGGCATCATCGTGGATATCAACATCGAACCCAATCCCTTTTCCCAACTCGCCCAGGGAACGCAACGCGGTTTTTTTATTCAGCAATCAAGCGCCACAGCCCTGCCCGAGTTGCTTGCAATCATGACCGGTCAGTCACTGTAGGTAAGACGGTGAGCCACGGTGGCGGTATGGCGTGGCCCGGCCCATGACGAATCCTGCGATCGCGGTTGACCTCACCGGAAAATATTCTTACCTTGTTAAAATTATCTGTCCCACGGAGTGTAGGTATGAATATTCAAGGATTACGCAAAAATTACGATAACCCGGTGCTCAGTCGCGACATGCTTGCGGCCGATCCCTTTGACCAGTTTGAACGCTGGTTCAATGAGGCGTGCAGCGCCGAACTGCCCGAACCCAACGCCATGACCCTGGCCACGGTGTCCCCAGACGGACAACCAAGCCTGCGCACTGTCCTGTTGAAGTTCTTTGACCGGCAAGGATTTGTTTTTTTTACCAATTACGGCAGCCGCAAAGCCCATGAAATAGAGGGCAATGCTCAGGTCGCCCTGCTGTTTCCCTGGGTCAAGCTTGCCCGTCAGGTGGCTGTCACCGGCATCGCCGAAAAAGTCAGTGCCGCTGAATCAGCCAGATATTTCGCCTCCAGACCACGGGAAAGTCAGATGGGGGCCTGGATTTCCAAACAGAGCTCGGTGCTCAGTTCGCGCCAAATGCTGATGATGGAGCTAGAAAAAATTAAAGCAAAATTTCTCCAAGGCGATATTCCCCTGCCTGACTTTTGGGGCGGCTATCGGGTCCGCCCCAAGACCGTCGAATTCTGGCAGGGACAGACAAGCCGTCTGCACGACCGCTTTGTGTACACGCCGACCGATGATGGCCAATGGTCCATCCAACGTCTGGCTCCGTAACAAAGAGCAGGCCGTTGACGCAAAACTGGATCAACGGCAGCGGAATCTCCATTAACAATCTCTTTCTGGAACCTTCCCCATGCGCATTCTCTTTTTCCTGGGTCTCCTTCTTTCTCTGCTAACGCCGTCCCTTGCCCAGGTTCCATCCTCACTGACCGAGCTCTCCAAATCAGCGCCTGTCTCGCGAACAACAACGGCGCCGCCTTCGGTGCAGACCGCCGTTGAGGAAACATCGCAACAAGCCGCCACGGTAACAACGGATACCACTACCGCCGTCCCACAGGTGCAAGCGGAAACAGCAAGTCCCACAGCACAAAAAACTATCTCCATTGACACCATCAAGGTAAAGGATGCCTCCCCCAAACAGTCTTCAAACAAGATCGCGGAGACTCGGAAGCATAATGGGGCCAAGCACAAGGATGAACCGGCGGTCAAAAATGAAAAGACCGTCAACGGAGAAAACGGGGAGACGATCAATATACAATCCGTTTTGACCAAAGAGCTGGCTCCACAGGAGGATACGAGAAAGGTCGAAGATACCCTGCAGATGCTCTCTTCCCTAGTTCAGTTGCAGAAAAACCTGAAACAGCAAATAAGTGTTGTTGGCAATCGGCTGAAAAAAAGTTCGTCGGACTCGGAAAAACAAAATCTTACCACTGAATTAAACAACCTTGATAAACAGCTCAATGAGGCGAGTGCTGATTTTGAACGCCTGGCCACGGGCGTAGACTCAGGTGTCTTTTCCAGCCCTAAAACAGAAAACTTCAGTTGGAAAGAGGAAGTCTCTGTTCTTATCGAGCCAACGATCAAGGAACTCAAACAGCTCACGGCCCGCGTTCGGCAAAAATCCGACCTAAAAGATGCCATCGCCCGTTATGAAACGCAGTTGGCCACGGCCAACGCCGCTGTTGATCACTTGACCAATCTGGCAAAAGAGGCCAACGGCAAAGAGACCGATTCTCCGCAAATCAAAAAACTGCTCAACGAGTTGCTCCCGGTTTGGCAGAATATGCAGCGGCGTATCACCGGAAAACTCGATCTGGCCCGTAGTGAACTCCACAAGATGGAGACCACAGACGAGTCGTTTTTTCAACAATCGAGCAATTCCTTGCGCCACTTCTTCCGCGAACGAGGCTGGTACCTGCTGCTGGCCATGGGAACATTCGTCGCTGTTCTGTTCTCTTTACGCCTTCTCGCCCGTCTGGTGATGAAAATCCTGCCGGGCGCCAAGAAGGAACAGCGGCCAATTCACGTTCGCGTGTTTGATATTTTCTTTCAATTTTTCTCTGTTCTTTCTGCTATTTGTGGTTTTGTCCTCATTCTCTACGTCGGCGAGGACTGGTTCCTCCTGAGCGGCACGATCATCTTTCTTTTCGGGATCGCCTGGACCATACGCCAGACTGTGCCCAAGATGTGGCGTCAGGTCCGCCTGATGTTGAACATGGGGGCTATCCGCGAAGGCGAGCGGGTGATCTATCAAGGGGTGGCTTGGAAGGTCGAGGCGATCAACTTTTTCTGCAAACTGCACAACCCTGCACTCGGCATGACCGTGCGCATTCCCATCGAAAACATCACCGACCTCATCAGCCGCCCCTATGATTCTGCCGAACCCTGGTTTCCCTGCGGCATCGGTGATTGGGTGGCCATTGAAGGCAAAGCAAACGCCAAGGTGGTCAGCCTGTCGCCTGAACAGGTGGAGCTGGTCGAACTCGGCGGGCGAAAGGTCGTGTATCCAACCGCCGATTTTCTCGGCCTTGCACCGGCGAACCTCTCGACCAACTTCTTCATCCGGGTGGTGTTCGGCCTTTCCTATGATCTTCAAGAGGAAATCACCACCACCGTGCTGGAAAAACTGCTGGCTTATATGGAGGCAAAATTTGCCGAACATAAACTTGCCGATCACTGTCTCAGCCTGACGGTCGATTTTCTCCAGGCCGGTGCATCCTCGCTTGACGTGGTGATCTTTGCCAATATGCGCGGCGATCAGGCCCCCTCCATCGGTAAAATCGAGCGATCGATTGCGCGCTGGTGCGTTGAATGCAGCAACCTCAACAACTGGGAGATCCCGTTCCCGCAGCTGACGGTCCACATGCCCAATCAGTCCAAGTAATTGGCATGTGCATCGCTGCAGAACTTCAGCGTAGATAACACTATTTATGGAATTTCAATTTACTCCGGCTCTCGCCCACTAGATACATGCTCAGCGAAACCATCCTTAGCCAACTTGAGGCGATCGTCGGGTCGGCCAACATCTCCGCACGCACCGTTGACCGCATCACCCACTCCTTCGACGCCACCCAGCGCAGGTGCCTGCCCGATGTGGTGGTTCACCCGGCAACCACCGAGGAGATCAGCCGTATCGTCCGTTTGGCCGACCAGGAACGTATCCCCCTGCTTCCTCGGGGGGCGGGCAGCGGTTTTACCGGCGGCAGT